>JAZQJD010000013.1:0-15349 GCA_045541435.1 Acutalibacteraceae bacterium | reverse complement strand
CAATCGCAAACGGACAAAACGGCTCTCCTGTTTCGGAAATTAAGATTCATTGTCATTTTGTCCACCTGCCTTTCGTTGTTTTCCATATTGTAACAGTTGTTTTTGGTGTTGTCAATAATTAGCCAGAATTTGAGTATGTCACTTACTAATACATTACAAGCTTTTATAAAAACGATTTGTCAATTTATGTGTATAATTACTCGATATTGTTAACTTATGTAAGTTTCAATCAAAACATCTCTCAAGATGTTTCTATCAATATCATCCGGAACATATTCGCTCGTACCAACTTCATTGAGAAATCTATTCATATCATTTTGTACCATTCCCTTAAGTTCAACTTTCTCGTCAGGGACCAACAAGGAAATCAATCTGTATACATCTCTACAATGTTTCTTTATGTGTTTGGATTGTCCTTTTTCGCCTGCTTCACGTCTGTCAATCAACTCGCACCAGGCTTTCACTTTAAAAGGAATTAAATATTTTTCATCCAACACTGAAATACCATCAACTACGCGCATTCCGTCCAACATAAAATGATAGTAATCGTCGTTCAAAAGAATAGCTGATAAACTAGATACATCGTCGGAAACATGTACGGGTATGAGGTGTGTATCGGCAGGGATTTCTAAAGTGTTTTTTCTGGAGAACAATTCTATCATTTGCGGAAATTCTGAATTTTCCGGTTTTGTAAACCTATAGAAATTCTTTTTGTTCGAATTCCATTCTATAGTATAGCCAGCAGCTTTTACAAATGACCAAAATGCTTTCCCGAACTCACTATTAATATTTTCTACTATTAAAACTACATCTAAATCTTTTGTGGCACGAAACTCTAGACCGATTTCATCAAAAATGATTGCACAAGCAGAACCACCTATAAGCACATAATTAGTTTTATACAACTCAAAAAACTCTTTGAATTTTTCAATCCCAGTTATCTTCAACATTTAACACATCTCCCATAATTTCATCTAATGCCATTTGTATTCGTTCATCTTTATGATCCTTGAATTGAGCAAATAAAGAAATAACATCAATATAGTTCGAATCGCTCAATATTTTAGGATCATATTTAAATTGTTCGATGGTATAAAATGAATCATCAAACAAATTATATCTATCAATGAAGTTCGATGCTTCCATTTCGGCTATCTCTTTGTTTGATGCTGCATAGTAAGACATTGTACTATAATTCAGTGACCAAGATAAACGAGTTAAAGCTAGTTCATTGGACATCAAGAATTCATAAGGTCTGTTTTTTACGTAATAGACCCTTGATACAGGATTAAATAAAAACTCTTTGCCTTTTTCCCAAAACAATTTCTTTGCTATGCTTTTATAAGCTTTTCTTGTGTTATTGCCTACCGTATAAATCAATTCTCTATCTACCAATTCATTCAAAGCTCTATTAATTGTTGCAACAGATAATGGTAACTGATTTGACAATTGACGTGCGTTAGTTTCTTTAACTCGATTCAGCAGCATATAGATGAAAAGCACTTGGGCTTGAACAGAAAAATATGAATCATACTCTTTTTTTACAACATCTTTTTCTGTTAAGTTCATCATCATATTTGGAATGTATATTTGATGATTAGGCACAACAAATGCAAAGTCGGATTGAATTAAAGCATTTCTTTGTGATAATCTCAATTCATCCACCACTAACACAGGATAACAACCCGAAATTTTTTCTATTTGATTTTGCTGTTTTCTTATCGTGTTTAATTTAATATCAAATTTCTTTTTAGGTTTTGTTAATATATATTTCCTTTCGCTTCCACTAAATTGAAATTTTAAAAAGTCAAATTCATCTTTGAGAAATAGTGGAAAATTTCTTTCATATTCGTTATATAAGAAATAAATCTTATTGCCAAAAATTGATTTTAAATAAAAAATAGTATCATTCATACATTCACCTCATTTCTCTTGCATTATATCAAACTAAATGAGATAATGCAAGAGTTTTGACGCAATTTGTTTGTTGTATGATATTGCAATTTATTTTTTATGTGGTATATCTTTTCTTTGTTTAATGCGGTTAAAATTTTTAACACATAAAGTGTATTGACTTTTTAATTAAATTGCTTATAATATATTTAGAACAAATGTTCGTTTTGTTGAGGGTGCGATTATGATAGATGTTTACAATAACTGTCCTGTATTCGAAGATTCAAGTTATACATTGAGAGTGGTTACAAATGATGATTGTTTGGATTTGTTAAGAGTTTATTCGGATGTGAAAGCTGTTCCGTTGTTTAATAGTGACAACTGTGGCGGTGATGATTTTTATTACACAACAGAAACCAGGATGATGGAAGCAATAAAATATTGGCTTTGGGAATATGGCAGACAGGGTTTTGTTCGCTGGTCAATTGTTGATAATCTCAAAAAAGAAGTTGTAGGAACGATAGAGTTATTTCATCGTGATGCTAATGATTATTTTACAAATTGCGGTTTGCTGCGACTTGATTTGAGAAGTGACTATGAGCTTTCTACGGAAATAATAAAAATATTAACACTTATAATAGCACCAACTTTTGAATTGTTTGATTGCGACAAAATTGCAACAAAAGCCAATCCTGAAGCAGTTGAGAGAATAAGAGCGTTAAATGATTTAGGATTCAATTTGTCAGATGAGAAACTCATAGGTCATGATGGCACAGAATATATAAATTATTTTGTTTTACATAAGGGTCCAACAAAGTAGTAGATTTAGTATTTTTAAATAAAACTCCGACACAGGCAATGTTTTGCGGATGTTTACTAAAATGAATTTTTAATTAGTTGACAACTCTTTTTAATAGAGTTACTATGCGAGCGAGGTGATACTTTTGACAGGTGTAATTTATGCAAGATATTCAAGTGATAATCAGCGTGAAGAGTCTATTGAAGGACAGTTGAGAGAGTGCAAGATTTTTGCCGAGAAAAACGGAATTGATGTTGTTGGTACATATATTGACCGGGCATTATCTGCCAAGACGGACAACCGTCCTGACTTTCAGAAAATGATTAAAGACAGTGCTAAAAAGCAATTCGATTGTGTTATTGTCTGAAAGCTTGATCGATTTGCTCGTAACCGTTACGACTCTGCTCATTATAAAGCCATTCTTCGCAAAAATGGTGTTCGTGTTTTATCTGCAACCGAAGCAATTTCACAAGGTGCAGAAGGTATCATTCTTGAATCGGTTCTTGAAGGTATGGCTGAATACTATTCTGCAGAACTTGCGGAAAAAGTTATCCGAGGTCAGACCGAAAACGCTTTGAGCTGCCGGTTTAATGGTGGTACAATTCCAATCGGTTATAAAATAAATAAAGACCGAAAATTTGAAATTGATAGCGAAACAGCACCTTATGTTTTATCAGCTTTCAAAATGTACGAAGACGGTATGACAATGCAGGAAATTGCAGATGAATTAAATGTCAAAGGTATTCGTAATACTCGTGGTACAAAATTAAATATCAATACTGTTTCCAACTTGTTGTCAAACAGAAGATATATGGGTGAGTATTATTATCGTGATATTGTGATTCCTGATGGCATACCTGCTATTGTTCCAAAAGATTTGTTTCTTCGTGTTCAGGAAAGAATAGCTAAAAATAAAAATTCACCTGCACGATACAGAGCAGATGAACAATATATTTTATCAACTAAGATATATTGTGGTAAGTGTATGACGTTTATGGTTGGTGAAAGCGGTACTGCAAGGAATAAAAATACATATCGTTATTACAAATGCTTATCTGCAAAACGCAAGCGTGGCTGTGATAAGAAAGCAGTTAAAAAAGACTGGATTGAAAATCTTGTTATCAACCAAATCATTCGTGTTATATGGGATGATAATCTTATTGAAGATATAACCGATATGGTTATGGACTTGCAGAAAAACGAGAACAATGTTCTTCCTCTTCTCAAAAAGAGACAAACCGAAATTAACAAAGGTATTTCAAACATTCTTTCTGCGATTGAACAGGGCATATTCACACCATCAACAAAGGAACGCCTTGAAGATTTAGAAAAACAAAAACGAGAAATCGAAATACAAATTGCAGAAGAAAGCATTGCAAGACCAATGCTTGACAGAGACCAAATTAAATTTTGGTTTCACCGTTTCAGAAAAATGGATGCATCGAAGCCTGAAAACCGAAGAAGATTGGTTGACAGCTTTGTAAATTCAGTAATTTTATATGATGACAGAATCGAGTTTTATTTCAACTTCAAAAAAGGTGCAAAAAGCCTTTCTTTAGAAGATTTGGAAAAAGGTTCGGATACGCTTGATTCACTCCCACCAAAAATCCTCGTACGATAGTACGGGGATTTTTACTTTTTCACTATTACCTCTTCACTCTTCACCAAAAATCTCTTTCGGATTTAAGGTAGAATCCATCATCTTGCATTATTTCCTGGAAAATTGTATAATGAATTAGAAATCACATAAAAATGCACGAGGTGATTTTATGAGCATACGAAATTTATTAGCCCAGTATAAAGAAAATAAAAACGGCATAAGCCATTGCACCTTTAATCCGGAGGGTCCGGGGGTAGTGCGGATTCACCTTGTTCCGCCTAAATTTCGACTTTTCGGTGACAGAGCTTACATAGTTATTCTGAATGGTTATTATATGCTGCCTTTGGGCTATTCATGGGCATTATTACTTTCGAAATTTATGAAAGAGGTAAACGCCTTTGAGGGTAAGCCAATAACTGAAGACGATGAGGACCGTATTTTTAAAAATACCGTTAAAAATACAATTTCTGTTTATCCGTCAATGAGCAAAGAGGACATCGAAGAGGATTTGGAATTTATTTTACGAGTGCTTTTTGCAGTTGCAAGAGGGGATGACCCTGAAATTGAAATAGAAAAGCTTTCTCTTCGCCAATACGGTAAAAATATGACCGCACCTCACAGAATGGATTTGCTTGTAAGTTCCATGACTGACTCTGACGGAAAATGGAAATGTAATCAGAAATGCACATTCTGCTATGCGGCAGGCCAATGTAAAGGGCAGACTAAAGAATTGGGAACGGATGAGTGGAAAAAGGTTATTGCGGTGCTTTATAAGGCCAATGTTCCGATGGTTACCTTTACAGGTGGCGAGCCTACAATGAGAGATGATATTGCAGCTCTTGTTGCTTATGCGGAAAAGATGGTTACCCGACTTAATACCAATGGAATTAATTTAACTCCCGATTTGGTTAATGAACTAAAAAAAGCAGGTCTTGACAGTGTTCAAGTAACGCTCTATTCTCACGATGAAGCGATTCATAATGCTCTTGTAGGCTGCGAGCATTTTAAAGATACTGTTGATGGTATAAAAAATGCTGTAAAAGCAGGTCTTGATGTCAGCGTTAATACTCCCCTTTGCAAAAAGAATGAGGACTATATAAAAACTCTTGAATTTATAAAATCCTTGGGTGTCAGCTTTGTTACTGTAAGCGGACTTATCTGCACAGGAATGGCAGAAATTAACCACGAGGAATATGACCTTTCGGAAGAAGCCTTATTTGAAATTGTTAAGGAAGCAAAAATGTTTTGTACCCTTAATGAAATGGAAATGGATTTCACTTCTCCGGGCTTGATTTCAAAAGAAAAGCTTGAGGCAATAGGAGTTAATGTGCCTATGTGCGGTGCAGCATTGAGCAATATGGCTGTTGCGCCCGATGGCACAGTTGTTCCCTGTCAGAGCTGGCTTAATTCTGATTCAGCTTTAGGAAATGTTCTCACAGACAAATTTTCTGATATCTGGAATAATAAAAAATGCCTTGAACTAAGAAGAATGACTGATGAAGAAGCCTTGAATTGTCCATTCAGAAAGAAAAGCGGGGTGAACGGTAAATGAAAGCGAAAAAAGATAAAAATGATTATTCTCCCAAAACCATAGAAAATCGCAGAAAATTCCCTGCAAGGAACACTGCAATAATTGCGGTATGTGTAATTGCTCAAATCTTTTTAGGCTTTTTGGCAATAACTGCAAAGGCAGAGCCTCAAGACATTATTGAAAATTATACCGTTACGGTTGAACCCCTGGAAGATGGTACTCTTGATATCGAATATTCATTCTTGTGGAAAGCCATTGACGAAACAGAGGAGCTTACCTGGGTTGATATCGGTATGGCAAATTCTATGTTTACTGTTTATGAAGATTCGATTTCGGGAAATATTAAAGAATATACCGAAATATATGAAGATGGTTACACGAGTGTAAGGCTTGATTTTAAAAGAGGCTATAAAGGCGGAGAAAATCTCAAGTTTTCTTTTAAGGTTAATCAAGCAAATATGCTTTGCAAGGATTTGGACAGTTATTTTTATGAGTTTGTTCCTTGTTGGTTCAATAGTACGCCTGTAGAAAGCTACGAGTTCAGATGGAAAAAATCGAATTCTTCTTTTGAAGCAGATGGTGCAAAGCAAAAAAACGGCTATTATATATGGTCGGGAAGTCTTGATTGCGGAGAATATGAAATAATGCAGGTTTCCTATGACCTTACTACCTTTACTAACGCTGAAATTGTGGAATATGAGCCGTTTTATTCTGGTGGTGCATACAATCAGCTTGCAGAAGATCGGACCATAAAAATCGTTCTTTTCTGCATCGGAATTGTTGTTCTTCTTGTGTTGGAGGTTTATCTTATTGACAGTCATGTTTCGTATCGCCGAGGAAGGGGCTTCCTTGTGGGGTACGGTCATCCCATACATACCTACGGCTATCAAAATCCCAGATACATAAGAGCTTACAACAGAGCTCATACTTCAACAACAACAGGTCGGGGCGGTGGCGGTTTCCGTGGTGGCGGATGTGCCTGTGCTTGTGCCTGTGCTTGTGCCGGTGGCGGCAGAGCAGGCTGCAGTCAGAAAGATACCTATACTAATATTAGAAGAATAAGAAAATATTAAAATAAATTTTTAGCAACCGAGGCTTACGAAAAAGTTTCGGTTGCTTCTCTTTTAAGTTCTGTTTTGAGGACTTTGAAAGGAATAACTAATAACTGTGTGTTTCGTTTTTTGTTGAAAAATTACATTGAGAAAAAAAATGTAATATGGTACCATTACTATGTATTGCGATTAAATATCGGAGGTTGTTTTTATATGAAAAAACTTTTGAAGCGTATTTCAGCTTTGTTAGTTTGTGTAGTGCTGTTTTCAGTAAGCTTTTTAACACCTGTAGTGTCTGCGGCTTCGGGGGTTTATGAGCTTACCTTTGATAATTTGTTCATTTTTGAGCAATGGGCGAATCACCCTAATCTTAAGGTACACGCAGGCGATAATTCAACAACCAGCACATTAACAACGGATGTTGCGAACGGCAGCTTTGTGCTTACAAATAATACTACGGGCACAGAGGTTTTTACGACATTTTCAATGAGCTCGGTAGGTGCATTTTATTCAATGCCCGTTGAAGAGAAGACGGAATATATGTTTTCTTATGTTGCGAACGGAACAACAACCAACTTTGAAGCTTTTGTGTTTTATTTTGACGAATCCGGACAATACACATCCCACGAAGCAAAGAATGCTTATCAATACGGACTTAACGAGTGGAGCTTTACAACTCCCGAAAATACCGCCTATATCCAAGTAAGATTTGACAATAACTCTCCGCAATCCAATGTAACTGTTTCTGATATAAAAATACGCTCCAAGGAAGTTTATGATTTCGCAAAGAATAACACTTATCGTAAAACCTTTACATATACTGCGGGTGCAACCTACGGAGCTCTCCCTGTTCCCGAGAGAGAGGGTCTTGTTTTTGCGGGTTGGTTCACAGGACCTAACGGAGCAGGCGAAAGAATAACCTCAAGCACGGCTGTCACTCCTGCAAGCAGAAGCCTCTATTCCAAATGGGATCCCATTATAGATGGCGAATTAAGCGTTGTTTCATTGCCGATAAAGCTTGATTATTGCATTGGAGATAAGCTTGATACAAAAGGCCTTGTTATAGGAGTTAAGTATCCCGACGGGACCAAGGAAAATATAGATGAGGGCTTTATCTGCTCGCCCGAATATTTCACAGCAACAGGAGCTCAGACCATTACCGTTACATACGGTAACGGTTCAGCAACCTTTGATGTTAATGTTAAAGCGTCCGAAAGTAAAGCTATAAGCATAAACGGTTCTCAGAAAACAGCTTCTTGTGCAAACAATGTTTATACTTTAAATTACAGTAGTAGTGCTTTTAACCGCTATGTAATCCAATATTCCTCAGATTCTTATGTTAAAGGCGAGTTGAATTTTAACGGAACAATAGAAGAATTCTTTTTAGAGCCTAATGAAAACGGTGAGTTTTCGGGTTATATTGATGGCTTTATCAGCGGCACAACTCAGACCGCAATCACAAGCGTAACCTTTAAGCCTCTCGATAAAGGTAATATGGACTTCACTTTAAAATCCATTGATTTATCAAAAGCAACCAATCCCGGTGATTCAAGCGGTATGGTTTATCTTTCTGACAGCAACTATAAAATTGGTATTGATTTGGATTGGGGCGGATCGCTTACTTATCTTGAGGATTTATCAAACAGTGTTGTAGCGGCACAGAAAAAGAAGCTTTTCGGAACCAACAATAATCCTGTAGAGGTTGGACTCTCTTCTGATTTCAGTACCTCGGCTCTGACAGGCTATAATACAATAGGTAATGTTAACTTAATCAACGCTCATGATACAGGACGACTTGTTCAGCAGTCGTACTATGGAACAGGCTCTTACCCCTATGAGCCGGGTATGTATGGTGAAGCAGTTTGGAACTATAACCCCGTTCAAGGCGGTAACCTTTATAATGAAGCAAGTAAAATTGTTGATGTTAAGGTCAGCGATAATGAGCTTTATATTAAATGCAGACCACTTGACTGGGCAAAAGAAGCAAAAGACATAACCCCCTCATATATGGAAGCATGGTACACTCTCGAGGATGGTATGATGAGAGCGACCTGCAGATTTGTAGACTATTCGGGCTATCCATCGGTTACAACTACACAGGAGGTTCCTGCCTTCTACTGCGTTGAGCCCCTTAATAACTTCGTTTATTATAAGGGGGGAGAGGCATGGACTGACAGCAATATAAAAACAACCTTACCCGATTTGGATTTCTGGGGAACTGCAACTGACCAGGATTATCATTGTAATGAAAACTGGGCGGCTTTTGTCGGTGATGGCTCCAGCGGCTATGGTGTAGGCATATACACCCCGGGTCAGACTCTTTATCATCCCGGTGTTTATCAGAGAGATACTTTAAAATCCTTGGACGATGCTGATAATCAGCCTGCAGCAAATCACGATTCAACCTCATATATAGGGGTTGTTGATACTCTTCATTTCCAAAGCTACAAGCCCATTTCATATTGCTATTATATAAAAACAGGTAATGTGGACACTATACGTAGCAGCTTTAAAGCTGTTGCTCAGAATGATGAGGATATATGTAACGCAACAAACACAAACGGCTTCTGCGATATGTGCGGAAAAGCCGTTGCACCCAAGCTTAATGAAAGTAATATTTATGAAATATCAAATGCAGGCGAGCTTCATTGGTTTAGAGATTTTGTGAATAGCGGAAATGTTAATGCAAATGCGATTTTAACCTGCGATATTACAGATAACAAAGGCGTTCTTACAGGCTACGGTACGGTAGCAAGTGATGTGTCAGCCTTCAGAAGTTGGACTCCCATAGGAAATGCAACATATAAATATAACGGTCATTTTGACGGTCAGGGTTATACAATCAACGGAATTTATATGAATGACTCTGCACGCTCTTATGGTGGACTTTTCGGTTATACTGCTTCAAATGCAGTAATTGAGAAGGTCGGAGTTGACTATTCATATTTTAAGGGAAATCAATATGTAGGCGGTATTTGTGGCTATAACGGAGGAGTAATTGAAAACTCTTATACATTCTACACAGTAACAATAGGTAGTTCCTATGTAGGTGGTATAACAGGCTATAATAACGCAACAATAAAGAGTTGCTATAATGCAGGTACAGTAAACGCTAACAATTATATTGGCGGTGTTTCGGGCAGTGGCTCTGCCGATGCAAGAATCGAAAATTGCTATTATCTTTCAGGCGTTGCAACAGACGGTGGTTCTCAATTACAGAACGGCATGGGAAATTCCGTTGTTGGCGGAGCTACCGAGGATGCTCCGAGCAGTATTGAAGCAAAAGCTCTTGAAGACTTTGCAAGCGGCGAGGTTGCATATCTTTTGCAGAAAGCAAATACTGAGCAGCTTTGGGGACAGAAAACCACTTTATCGGGTTCGGGTCCCATATTTGACAAGAGTGGTCTTTATAAAGTGAATGCAGTTAAAAATGAAGATAATTATGCTTTAGTAGGTATCGGTGATATTGACGAAGATGATGATATAGATGAAGTTGACTATCAGCAGCTTGTTAATATGGCACTTTCCGATGATAGCTTCAGCTATGAAGAAATGCTTAGTGCAGATATAGACTACGACGGCTATATTGATGTTATAGACTGCTCACTTATGCAGAGGATAATAACAGGTAATTTTGACAAGGTAAATGTTTATCTTAAGGGTGACTTTGATTTTGACGGAATTCCCTATACTCAAGAAGATATAGCAGCTATTAAAAAGGCACTTATTAATCAAGATAAATTAAACACAAGGCAGAAATATGCCTGCGATTTGAATTTTGATGGTGCTCTTGATATTAACGATAAGGATTATTTGCTGGAGCAAAGCGAAAATTCTGTGGCACCTATTTTCACAAATATGGAAGATGCTATGGCACTTAAGAATAAAACTGCAAATGTTATTATTCTTTGCGGTCAGTCCAATGCTTATGGTGCCAGTCCTTTAACTCAGCAGGTTCGTGATACAGTTGGCAATACGGACTTCTCAAACGTTAAAATCAAGTATAATAATATTAATTCCACTGACGGCACAAATTGGTCAACTCTTTTTTCAAATAATTCATTTGAAGAATTTCGTTTGGGTATAGGCGGTCAAGCGGAAATGTGGTTCGGCCCGGAGGTTGGTCTTGCTCATTATCTTGCAACAAATGAAGCAACCAAGGATGAAACCTGGTATATTATCAAATATACCGCAGCAGGAACCTTCCTTGGTGGTGACTGGTTGTATGATACCACCGGAAAATATCAGAATGAATCAAACAGTCAGAATATTTATAACTCTTTAGGCGGTTATTTAGCAGATCAGATGATTCCCTATGTAAATACTGCCCTTGATGAAATTGTGAATATGCATGGTGTAGGTAATGTTAATATTCGCTCGTTTATGTGGATGCAGGGTGAAAGCGATTCTTTAGTTAAAGAATGGGCAGACCAATATGGTGATTTGCAGAATATTCTTGTGAACAGGGTTCGCTCAGAGTTTGCGGGTGCTGATAAAGATAATAAAATCGGGTTTGTTGATGGTGCAATCGCCGCATACAAAGACGGCACTAACAGCTGGGCTTATTCTGACACTGTTAATACTCATAAGGCCAGCAATGCAGCTCTTTGGTATGTTCCTCAAGATACTACAAAGAATGTGATAAACAAAACGACCGCCGGACTTTATGAAAACACCTCACCGACAGCTTCTACACTTGCTAACTCAATCTGGATTGACACTTCTACCTGTATATCCAAATTGGAAAACAATAATGAAAATAGTGAGAATGATGGTGCGCATTACTGTGGCGAATCTATGCTTCGTTTGGGAATATGGTTTGCTCAAGGTATGACAGTAGTGTCTTGATTTTTCGTAAATAATAAAATAATCGTCTGAAAATCGAAGTTTTCAGACGATTATTTTTATTTGCTTTCTATTTCTTTGTTGATTCTCTCTCTTAAATCAAGCAACCATTGTTGCTCGTGGGGGTAGGTCCGGAAAGAGAGGGGAGTATCTAAGCCCTGCTCAATAAGATTTAATACATATTTTCTTGATGTAAGGTTTTCCAAAAGCTTTAAAGCTCTCAAATCTTGAAAGGCTTCATTAAAGACAAGATGACGAAGAGAATTGAGAGGCTTGCCGTCTTTACCCGGGTAAACAACAAAAGCATCACCTGAGGGGAATGCTCCGTCTGCATCCGTTATTTTATATGGGTCGATGGGGTATTTTGAATACTGGGAATACCAGAAATTATGGCCCCATTGTAAAAAGCCCTTTGCTTCATATTTGTAAAGCAAAACTCCTAAAACTCTGTTGCGTTGTGAGGGTTGGGAGAACATTCTGTTGGGTAAGAAATTATCTACCTGACAGCAACAGTAATAGGTCCAGAAATTTTTAACCTCGGATTTGAAAACATCTGCCTCACCCTCGGTGCAAACAGGTGTTTTAATAAGTCCGTTGCGGTAAAATTCGATATCTGAAAGGGCATCAAGGGTATTGAAGCCCGGGAAAAGTCTGTGGAGTGTATCTGCAGCTTTTTTGTAGTCCTTAAATTGTTCTTGATTTGGTTCATCGGAAACATGCAACCAACAACGGTTTTTAATTCCTAAAGCCTTAACCTCTTTGATAAAGGCTTTTGAAAAAGCTTCAAGGAATTCTGTATATGGCTTGCCGCTTGCAGAGGTTTTCCAGCCGAAAATCTGCTTTTCCTTGCCGTTAACAGTTGCGATAATTTTAGGTGCGTGCTTTGCACCCCATTGAGTAAAGAAATGAGAAATTTCAAAGGCCTCAATGCCGCAGTCAAGGCAAAGCTTTACATATTTTCTGAAATTCTCAAAGTCAAAGGTGTATGTGTTGTTTTCTTTTATAACCTTAACCAACTGAACTGTTGGCCGTTCACCGCCAACAGCGGTATCAAGAGGCGGAGTGAAAACGGGAGTTAAAAGCATATTAACACCGTGCTCGGCAGCATTTCTTATGTAGTTTTCAACAATTTCCCAATATTTTTCCGAGAAAACCTCGACACCGTAATAGGTGCAAAGGCAGTCATTGTGGAACCAGTTTGTGAAAAGAAGCTCTTGCTTAGGAAGCTCTTTATCAATAATGTTGAGAGTGAATGTTTTCTGAACAACTGTTTCACCTGCAGTTAAAGTAAGGGTTATTTTCTTTTTGCCTGTTACTGCTCTCTTTGGAGAATATTCCACCCAGATGGAATTCCATTCGCCTTTTTTTACGATGATTTTTTCCTCTATGGGCATAAGCAAATCGGGAAAAGAGGTTCTGCTAAGGTCATAATGGAAGGAGTCAGAATTATCGTAGCCGTTTTTACCTGCAGGTATATCCTTAACAAGATAAAGCTTCAAATCCTCCGCTAAAGGTGATTTAACGGATACGCTGATTTTATTTTCACTTTTGTTTTCAGCTAAAAATGCAAGCTGGAAAGAAAATTTTTCGTTTTTAAAGCAGGAAAAGGCCTCCTGTTCTTTAAAGTTGGGTTCTTTTTCTTTGAAAACTTTAGTAAGAGAAGATAGTAGTAATGCTTTCATAGCGTAGACCTCTTTTCGTGATGATTCGATTTCCGTTCTATTATAAATATAAACATAACATGTGTCAAGAAAATTGAAAGTGTATAAAAGCAACATAAAAACCAATAATTTTTTTGTTAATAAAATTTTGAAAGGTTTACAAATTTCAGAATGTGTGGTATCATAATTCAGTTATGAAATTTTTGGAAGGAGGTATTGCAGTTGGAGCATAAATTGGTTAGCTTTGCGGCAGATGTGGCATTATCAAGAATTTTGAAATATATCGATAAAGCACCCGAAGAAAATCTTTTAAAGATTTTAAAGGTTGCAGAAAAATATTTTACAATGTATCCCAAGGAAAATTACGAAAAAATGCGTAAAGCAGTGGGCGATAAAGATAATGTTTATATGCAGCTTTCAAAAAATATCTTAAATGATGTTGACCGTGGTTTAGTTAAATCCTTGCTCATTTCTTTAGGTATTCATGCAGGCTATTTCGGAACAAAAACTGTCCGTGCAAAGCGTGATAAATATAATTGCAATATCCCTTTCATTATTCTTTTTGACCCAACAAGTGCATGTAATTTAAAATGCAAGGGCTGTTGGGCGGCGGAATATGGTCATAGCTTTCAGCTTTCTCTTGATGATATGAGAAGTATTGTAAAGCAAGGTAAAGAGTTGGGCACTCATTTTTATATGCTCACAGGTGGCGAGCCTCTTATCAGAAAAAATGATATAGTTACCCTTGCTTCCGAAAACCCCGAGTGCACTTTTCTTATTTACACCAATGCTACCCTTATTGATAAAAAGCTTTGCGACGATATTAAAAGATGTGGTAATATCACTCTCGCTCTTTCCATTGAGGGTGACGAATGCAGCAATGATGACCGTCGAGGTCAAGGCGCCTATGAAAAGACTATTGAGGCAATGGAGCTTCTCAAAAAAGAGAAAATTCTCTTTGGTATTTCCGTTTGTTATACAAGCAAGAATGTAAATGATGTAACAAGCGACGAATTTCTTGATAAAATGGTTGATTTAGGCGTTAAATACGCTTTCTATTTCAACTTTATGCCCGTTGGTAAGGGGGCGGATAAGGATTTGATTCCCACCCCGTCACAACGAAAATATATGTATTTCTGGATGAAGAAAATGCGTAACGGGCATACAGGTAAGCCCTTATTCGTTATGGATTTCCAGGACGATGGTGAATATGTTGGCGGCTGTATTGCGGGCGGCAGAAACTATTTCCATATTAACTCGAAGGGTGATATGGAGCCTTGCGTTTTTGTTCACTATTCTGATTCAAATATTAAAACGGATACTCTTCTTGAGGCTCTTCAGAAGCCACTTTTTATGGCGTACAGAAAAGGGCAGCCCTTTAATGACAATCATTTAATGCCTTGTCCCATGCTTGAAAATCCTGATATTTTAAGAAAAATCATTAAGGATACGGGTGCTGAGAGTACAGATTTTGTTTCTCAAGAAACAGTTGAGGAGCTTTGCTCAAAATGTGACGATTTTAGCAAAGCTTGGAAGCCTGTTGCAACTGAAATATGGGAGAATAATCCCCATCCGAAAACCCATACACAGTATTACAGAGATCACAAATAAAAAAAGGGGATGTAAAAAAAGCGCAGACCGTATAAAACCAGCTATAGCAAGGGGTTCTGCAGGTGAATAAAGCCTGTAGAACCCCTTAAAGAATATAAAAAACAAAAAATTTATGAAAAAAATATGTTTTATACTACGAACAAACTTCGCCACTCGACGTACCTTTGTACGCCTTCGGGCAAACAAAATCAAGTCTGAAGCCTTGATTTTGCTCAGTTTGTCCGTTCTGCATCTTTTTTTCCTATCCCCTGAAAAGAGGCTGTAAAAAAACTCGCGTTTTTTACAGCCTCTTTTTAGTGAAGAAGTAAGAGCGAATAGTGAAGAGGAGAGGGTACAGGCTTGCTAAAGTAGATTGTT
>JAZQJD010000012.1:0-38298 GCA_045541435.1 Acutalibacteraceae bacterium | reverse complement strand
AGCAAGTAACAATCTTACGCAACTGGCAGACCGTACTTATGCGTTTACGCATACGCGAAGAACATAGGGCTATGCCCGCATATGAAAAACCACCCGCTTGGCGGGTGGATGTTTATTTAGTTATCTTAGTGTTAGTTATCTTACAATTTTTTCACCGTCAAATACGATGATTCCGTGACCGTGACCTGTTTTACCGCCACTTAAAACATGCTTCTTAAATGCTCTTTGCATTGAAGTGTTTTCATCCCATTTTTTAGGAGATTTATAACCGCTTGCATTGAATATTCTCCAAGCATCATCGAATTTATCCTTTGCTTCGCTTGAAACAATCTCGAAATCGTTGATAAATTTAATTGTGTTGGAGTTTTCCGGAAGAAATTTCTTGTATTCTTCAAAAATGAGCCATGAGCCACATTCAAAAATCATAAGACCATCTTCTCTGCGGTATTCAGGGAAGAATTCATAAGCCTTTTTAAAGGAGTCAAGCCTAACTTCGTCTGTAAGCGGAACACCCGAAGAGGGGATATGGAATCCGAGGGTTTTATCGCCTTTTTTAATTGTGATACCTGCGGAGGATGTGAAATCTTCACCGCCGTATGTAGTCATATCGAACTGGTATCTGCCTAAAGCAAAGCGGGTAAGGGCATAGAAGCCTGTGTTCCAGGAAGCAACAAATGTACCGTGAACTCCCTTGCAGTTAACACATTCAACATATTTATATTTAAGGTCCATAATTGTGTTCCAGAAAAGCTCATCACTTAAGCCTCTTTCCTTATAGAGATTATGCATAACCTCTGCTGCACGAATAAGGAAAACAAAGTCGAGAGTATATTCCTTGATACCGTAAATTATCGCAAGGGGTTTGACTTTATCAAAGCAAGTGCCAAAATCGTGAGCTTCGGGGAAGAGGAATTCATTGAAAATAGCCTCAAATCTCTTATTAAGGCTTTTTGTGTTATCAATTTTTGAAGCGGCTTTTTCAAAAGCTTCAATAGCCTCTTGGGGAAGCCCCAATCTTTTTTCAACTTCTTTAAAATGTTCGTTAAGTATTACCATATGTACCACCCTTTAATTTTTCAAGCTGTTAAGAGGAGCGGGAATTCTTCCGCCTCTGTTTATAAAATCTGCGCAACCTTCGTTGTGAACGGGCATAACAGGAGCAGTACCTAAAAGACCGCCCATCTCAATGGAGTCGCCAACATTTTTGCCCGGTGCGGGAATAATTCTCACAGCGGTTGTTTTATTGTTTATCATACCTATTGCGGCTTCATCAGCAATAATTGCAGAAATTGTTTCTGCGGTTGTGTCACCGGGTACGGCAATCATATCAAGACCAACAGAACAAACGCAGGTCATTGCTTCTAATTTATCGAGAGTGAGAACGCCCTTTTCAGCGGCAGCAATCATACCCTCATCTTCCGAAACGGGAATAAAAGCACCCGATAGACCGCCGACATGGGATGATGCCATAACGCCACCTTTTTTAACTGCGTCATTAAGCATAGCAAGAGCAGCAGTTGTTCCGTGAGTTCCGCAGGTTTCAAGACCGATTTCTTCAAGTATTCTTGCAACAGAGTCGCCAATAGCGGGGGTAGGAGCAAGGCTAAGGTCAACAATACCAAATTCTGCACCTAAGCGTTTTGAAGCTTCGCTTGCCATTAATTGCCCCATTCTTGTAATCTTGAATGCTGTTTTCTTAATTGTTTCCGCAACAACATCAAAGGACTCGCCCTTAATCTGTTTAAGTGCATTGTAAACAACACCGGGACCGGAAACACCCACATTTATTGCACATTCGGGCTCACCAACACCGTGAAATGCACCTGCCATAAAAGGATTATCTTCAACTGCATTGCAGAAAACAACAAGCTTTGCACAACCAAAGCCGTCACGGTCTTCGGTTATTTTGGCAGTTTTCTTAATGGTCTGACCCATAAGCTTTACCGCATCCATATTAATACCTGCTCTTGTTGAGCCGATATTAACGGAAGAGCATACAAAATCAGTAGCTGCAAGAGCCTCGGGAATTGAATTTATAAGTCTTCTGTCACCGATTGTAAAGCCCTTCTGCACAAGGGCAGAGAAACCGCCGATAAAGTTAACTCCGCATTCCTTTGCTGCTTTGTCCATAGCTTGAGCAAAAATTGTGTAATCCTCTGTTTCGCAGCTTTCTGCTGCAATAGCAATAGGCGTAACGGAAATTCGTTTATTAATAATCGGAATGCCCATTTCTCTTTCAAGGTCCTCACCTGTTTTGACAAGATTCTGAGCATATTTTGTTATTTTATCATACATCTTCTGCGCACAGATTTTAGGGTCGGGATGACCGCAGGAGCGCAAGGAAATACCCATAGTAATAGTACGGATATCAAGATGCTGATTATCAATCATATTGAGAGTTTCAATAATTTCACGTTGATTAAGCATAAGTCACCTCAGATTTTGTGCATAGCATCAAAAATATCTTCTCTCTGAATACGGATGCTTACACCTAAACGCTCGCCCTCTTTATCAAGAGAGTCTACAATTTCGGGGTAGGAAACGTTAGCATCTTTAACGTCTACAAGCATATTCATTGTAAACATATTTTGCATAACAGTCTGGCTTATATCGAGAATGTTTACATTGATTTTTTGAAGAACAACGCAAACACCTGCCATAATACCAACCTTGTCTTTACCAACAACAGTTATAATAGCATTCATAAACTTACCTCTTTTGAACAATATATAGGATATTTTATCATATAAAAAAAGATAATACAATAAAAAACCGCCACTTTTTAAGTGACGGTTAAATATTTAATTTAATCAGCCGTTAAGAGCTTCCCAAATAATTCTGAAAATATCAAGAGAACCAAGGAATCTTACAAGGTTATCGGGAATAAAGCTTGCAAATTCCCAGAAGTCACGGAATTCTCTATCTTCTTCAGTTGTGTCGATGGGAGAACCGTCATACTCGAGAAGAAAAGCCTGAGTATAAACAATACCGCCAACGCCGAAGATTTCTGCTCTTACATAGTTGCCGATGTTTGCAGCATAATCATCAAGGTCAATAGAGTTGCCGTAAGCGATGGTATTGCCGTTTGCAATCCAACGGATGCAAAGGTCATCAGTAGTGTCAAGAGTGATAGTATCGCCTGCTTCATCAACTGTTACGGAGTTGATGTAAGGAGCTTCAACATCGAGAGGAGCTTCATATTTTGCATCGTAATCATCAACCTGACGAGCGAGAACATCCTCTGCAATAGCCTTTGCTTCTTCGTCGCCATTTTCAAGAAGATAATTACAGATTTCCTTAAGCTCTTCATTGTTACCGAGCTTTTTGCTTGCAGCAAAGAATGTGCCTGTGCTCATAGCAGTTTTAAGGTTATCAACTGTGTTTTCGGGCATAAGCATCATTGTGTAGCCTGTGTAAGCAGCATCAACGCTGTGAGCGTCACTTGTAGCAATACCTAAAACATTTCTTCCCTCGGGAGCAAGGTTCATAAGAAGAATATCCCAGAGCTTTCTGTCGAAACGTGTTCTGGAGTCTCCCTTACTGTTCATATCAATACCCATACATGTGGGATATTTTCTAAGGATGCTTGTGAATTTGTCAATGTAGTATTTATACATTGTATCGCTGTAATCGTAAGCATCAGCTGTGCAGTCCTCATCACGAGCGTTTGTATATTCACCGGGATGGTTGATAACTGAAAGACCGCCAAGCTCGTCAACAGCTTTGATAGGTGTTTCATAGTCACTTGTACCGCCGAGAATACCGTTACCATAATCAACGAACCATGTGTTAACATGAGCGTTGTTAAGAGAAGAGGGGTTCTGCTCATTAGCAAAGGGTACACGGAGCATTTTTTGTCCTACTGAACCATCTTCAAATGTCTGATAGTAATAATCGCCACCGTTTTCTGTAACAACATCATAACGGTCGCCTTCGAATGTAAGGCCACCCTCGGGATTAAGAACAACCATTTCTGTGTTGGGATTTCTCATATCAACGAAAACCTTAAGTGCGGGGATTACCTGCTGTTCTGTCCAGGAATAGCTGTTAAGACCGTGGTCAGAAACTGCATATACATCGAAGCCGTATTTGTAGTTGATTTCAAGCATATCCTTGAGAGAATCTCTACCGTCGGATGCAGTTGTGTGAGTGTGAAGGTCGGTTTTGTACTGATCCCAGGACCAGTCAACATCTGCATAGGGGTTTACGATTGTGAAATCTCTGTCTGCACGTGCGGCATAACCAACAGTTGAAAGTACGCCTGCAAGCATAGCAACAACGCAGATAACAGAAATAACTTTTTTTGTCATTTTCATTGTTTATCACCTTTCTTTGTATTATTTAATAAATTCTTTTTTATTCATAAGCTTTTCGAGAGCTTCTTCACGGGTTATTTTGCCGTTGTTAGCATCTGTCATAAGCTGAACATCGTGGTCACGGAGCTTGTAGAACGCCCAGAAAACGCAACCTAAAGCAACACCGATAGCGGGGACCATAATAAAGAGGAACCACAAGCCGTCAAGAGTTTCGGGTGTCTGAGTTATTCCCATTTCTTTAAGCTGGTCGAAGTTTTCTGCTGCAGAAACATCCTTCCATTTGATAACACCTAAAAGGAATAAGTAAAGTGCAGAAGAAATTGCACCTGTAAGCTTTGTCATAAAGGTCTGAATTGAGAAGGTGATACCTTTTGCTTCAATACCCGATTTGAATTTGCCGTATTCTGCACAGTCGGGTGTGAACATAAACATCATAACACCCATAATGCTCTGAGGAACTGCACGGATAACATAAAGTGCAACTATAAGCCAGGTGTTTGAGTAGCCTAAGAGCCACATAACTATGCTCAAAGCGATTGTTATAATTCCGCAGAACATAAAAATCTTCATCTTGTCAAACTTTTCTACCATTTTTGGAACAAGCAAGGAGAAGATAAGAGCGGGAACTGCCGAAAGAGCCATAACGATAAGGCTGAATAAAGAGCTGTTGAAAAGGTAGAAGGATACAACCAAGGTCATAAGACCTGTTATATTAGCACCGCTGTAGAAGAAAATGCCGCCGTAATAAACAAGAAGATTCTTATTTGAAAACAGGTATTTAAACATTTTTCTTACAGTAAAGGCTTCATCCTGCTCGCCTCCGCAACGTTCAACACCGTTTTTGCAGATAAAGCTCATTGTGATAAGAGCAACAACTGCGATGATGATTGAAACTGTGCTGTAGCTGAAGCCGATACCTTCACCTGCAAGGACTGTTGCAAGAATGGTTGAAAGACCTGAACCGACTCCGCCCCAGATGCTCTTATAGGATTGAAGAGCAGTTCTTTCATCGAGGCGTTCCGTCATAGCTGTAACCATACCATAAATGGGAACATCACAAAGGGTATATGCAGTATCCCAAAGAATATAGGTTATTGCATACCAGGCAAGCTTGAATGCCTCGCTGCCGTCCTTGGGCATTGAGAAAAGCAATACCGTTGAAACAGGAATGGCAATCAAAGAAATTTTAAGCCACGGAATAAACTTTTTACCGCTTCTGAAACGAACCTTATCAAATATGCAACCGAAAATTGCATCGTTAACAGCATCCCAGATTTTTATAAGCAGGGTTATACCTGCGGCTTTTTCAACATCAATACCCTGGAAGAGAAGAGCAGTTGTCAGAATTGTTGTTACAAGGGTGTAAATCATATTCTGACCGGTAAAGTATATGTAGTAGCTTTTCCTTTCCTTATTTGTGGTTTGCCATAGGGGATTTTTATTCACTTTTTCTTTTGTCAAAGTATCACACTCCAATACCCCATAGTAAGTTATATTATATTGTAATACTTTACCAATACAAATTCAAGTAACAAGTTTAATGAAATTTATATTATATTTATGTGCAAAAAATATATTAGCAAATAGCAATTAGCAAATAGCGGTTAGCAGATAGTAAAAGTAGAGGCGAGTAAAACCTCGCCTCTACTTTGAAAAGTTAAATTTTCTATTATTTCTTAGATGAACCAACTTTGTTGAGCACTGAAACGCTTCCGATGATGATACCGACAACAATGAAGATACCAATCATACCTGCACCTGAGCAAAGAAGAGCTTCGCCGATATTTTCTGTTGTAAAATGAAGACCATCAACTGTACCTGCCTGAGTAGATGCCTGTAAAAGCATATTTAACATTTAAAATTACCTCCAATCAATTACCGAAGAAATTAAGAATCATACCACCGGCGATAACAGAAGCAACCTGTCCGGAAACGTTAACACCTGTTGCGTGCATAAGAAGGAAGTTCTGATTATCTTCCTCAAGACCAAGCTTGTGAACAACACGAGAGCTCATTGGGAAAGCAGAGATACCTGCAGCACCAATCATGGGGTTGAATTTCTTTCCTTCGGGGAGGAAGATGTTGAGGAATTTTGCAAAGAGAACGCCGCCTGCGGTATCGAAAATGAAAGCTACAAGACCAAGACCTAAAATGAGAGCTGTTTCCCATGTTAAGAAAGCATCTGCATTCATATTTCTTGCAACTGTGATACCGAGGAGAATTGTAATAAGGTTTGCGAGAACCTTCTGAGCTGTTTCTGAAAGAGAGTCAAGCACACCACATTCTCTGATAAGGTTACCGAACATAAGGAAGCCGATAAGAACTGCAGACTGGGGAGAAACAACACCTGCAATAATTGAAACAACGATGGGGAAAAGGATTCTTGTTGTTTTAGAAACGGATTTACCTTCGTATTTCATACGGATTTTGCGTTCTTTTTTAGTTGTGAGAAGCTTGATAACAGGGGGCTGAACGATGGGCACAAGAGCCATATAGGAATATGCCGCAACGATAATGGCACCGATGTATTTAGAACCTAAAGCGGTTGCAACGAAGATTGAGGTAGGACCGTCTGCAGCACCGATAATAGCGATAGAAGCAGCTTCGTTGATGGGGAAGAAAAGTGAAGCAACGCTGAGGGTAAAGAAAATACCGAACTGAGCTGCTGCACCGAAAATCATAAGCTTCGGGTTGGAGAGGAGAGGACCGAAGTCAATCATCGCACCGATACCGATGAACAGGAGTAAGGGGAAAAGCTCGTTTGCAACACCTGCGTTGTAAAGAACCTCAATAGCACCGTGCTCGGAAATAACGCCCTCTGTAAGAGCAAGGGGGAGGTTAACAAGAATTGTACCAAAGCCCATAGGCAAAAGGAGTGTAGGCTCCATATCCTTTGCAATAGCAAGGTAGATAAGTAAACCGCCTATAGCCCACATGATAAGCATAGGTACGATTTCGGATGTGAAATCCATTCCCATTACGGCTTCAAAAATACTCATTATTTTTGTGCCGAAATCCATTAATTGTTCCATATTTTTCCTTCTTTCTTAAAAAATAACAACTTAATTATTCAACAATTCCTTCAAGGAAGTTTGTTTCCTTAACGTTAAGCTCTCTGTCAACTCGGAAGGTTTTGATTTCGTGCTTGCCGATATCAAACCAGAAGCCGTTGTCGAAGAGCTTTGACATAATATAGCAGCGGGTGGAGTCAATACCCTTTGTTTCATAAAGTCTTATGATAAGGTCACCGCTACCGTCCTCGCAACGCTTGAGAGCAGTAATGAGAACATTATCTGCATTTGTGTAAAGGAAAGAATCCTTCTGTGAAAGCTCACCCTTGTGATAGCTTTCGGGAACTGCAACAACATTATTATTGAAAATATGTGCTTCTTTAACAATATCGCTGTTTTCTGCTTCACCATCATGAAGATAAATGCCGTATGAGAAACGGTTCAAGCCTTCGTCTGTGAAATTGAAATTTGCATCGGGTCTGTAGGAATAGTGGTCTGCAAAAATAACATTTCTCAATGCAGTAAGCCTTAATTCCGCACCGGGACAATCGTAGCTGTATTTTGAATCGCTGATTACTGAAAGACCGAAGCGTTTGCCGTTCTTTGAAACAGTAAGGTCTGCCCAATTAAGTGCAGGTTCTTCATCACCATCACAGGGACGTTTAATGAAACTGTTGGGAATTTCGTAGGTGGAAATTTCGTCATTACCGCCAATGGGGAATGCAAATTTGAGAAGAGTGAATTTCTCCTGCCACATTGCTTTGCAGTCAACCCTTAAGGTTTTCTGACCTTTAGCGAGAATGAATTCCTGAGTAAGATAGGACTCATTGAATTTATGAACTGTTCTGATTACTGAACGGAGAGCACCTTTTTCAACTCTTTCAATGCTTTGAAGCTCCATAAGACCTTTTACTTCGTGGAATTTGAAAACATTGTGTGCCCAGGTGTCAGTTGCTTCATCGTTGATAACTGTAGGAATAGCAAGGAAATTATCGCTTGCATATTCTGTTCCGTTTTCTTTATTGATAAGGCTCTTGATGTAACCTGTCTGAGAATCGAGCTCAACTGAAATGAACTCATTTTCCATAAAGAAATCCTGCTCGCCTGTAAGCTCTTTATCTGCTTTTACATCTTCTGTTTCAAGCCAGTAGGTTGCATAACCGAAGGGCGCAACCTTAGCCATAAACAATGTATCGAGATGCTCGTCATTTGAACGAGAGGAGCGAACATTCTGGAAAAGAACTGAATTACCCTCGGAATCTGTAACCGCTTTTGAGGGATGATACATTCTTACGGGCATATTGATTTCGTAAGAGTGTGGATTGAACACAACAACAGGACGGGGGAAGCCGTTGTCAGCACCTGAGTAATGGCGGGTTTCAAGAATTGCATCGCTTACACCGTCAATCCAGGTGTCGATTTTGCGTGAAATTTTAAGAACTGCATTATTGTAGCTTTCAGATGCAATATTTAAAGCATAGCCCTCAGATTCCTTAACATCCTCATAAGCCTCCATAATGGAGCAGCCGCAAAGAATATCATGGAACTGATTGAAGCAAACCTTTTTCCAGGCATCCTCAAATTCCTTTGTTTTTGGTTTGGAATCTGTAACAACAGAGGAAATTGTGTCCCATTTTTCTGCTGCTGCGAGAGTGTTTTCTGCTCTGCGGTTAAGAGCTTTAACAAGGCTTGTTGCACTGTAGCAGCCGCTTGCATGATGCTGTAATTCATCCTGCCATACGGGGATTTTAAGAAACTGACTGAGCATATCCTCAAAATATTCATCGGGAGAGGAGAATTCAAGCTCATTATAGCCTTCTCTTTCGAGATTTTCCTTAAGATATTCAATATCACCCTTTGTGGGACCGCCACCGTGATTGCCGACGCCATAGAACATCATCATTCCGTGACCTGTTTCTTCTGCACGGCGGTTTGCATCTTCAATTCTCTTATCAAGAGCTTCCTTACCGTGAGCACAGTAGCTTTCAGGGATTCTGTAGGTCATAATGCGGGTGCCGTCTGCACTGTCCCACCAGAAAAGGTTTTCGGGGATTTCTGCATTTTCGTGCATACCGGGTCGCATCATAACATAGGTGTTCATACCACCCTTTTTAAGAAGCTGGGGAAGATTTGCATTGTGACCGAAGGAGTCAACATTATAGCCTGTTTTGCAGGTGATGCCGAATTTTTCGTAGTAGTAAAGCTGACTGTAAAGTGCTTGACGGGCGAAGCTTTCGCCTGAGGGCATATTGCAGTCGGGCTGAACCCACCAGCCGTTAACGGGTACCCATCTGCCTTTTTTCACCATTGCCTTGATTTCTTCAAACATTTCGGGGTCAATTTCTTCAACCCATTGATAGTATGCTGCAGAGGAGCAGGTGAAAACAAAATCTTTATATTCTTTTAATCTGTCGAGAGCACTGCGGAAGGTCTGAAGAACTTCGCCGCAGCCCTCCTGCCAACGCCAGAGCCATATAGGGTCAAGGTGAGCGTTGCCGATAAGCTTGATTGTTTTATCCATTATTCTTCACCCTCCTCAATAAATCCGAAATATCTTCCTAACCAATAGCCGAAAGTGAAAACATAACAGCTTTCAACGCAGTAAACACCGCCACTGTCCTCATCCTTGTATTCGAGGGGGTCTCTGTCAAGCTTTGCAATAAATCTTTCGTCATTTGTGGGAAGTGCGGAAACTTCTTTGTAACCGCCCATATATGTACGGATGGGGTAATCACGTCTTGATGTGAGAGATACATTACTTGCAAGGCGGGAAACGTTGAAACGATAGAACCATGTTCTCACTCTTTCCTCGTTGGGTTTTGCTTCAGGGTCAGAGAGGAAATAGGGGAAGTCATAGCAGGGGTTGTATTCGGGAGCAAGAGAATATCTCCAGCTTCTGAAGCCTTCAAGGAAAAGAGCCTTTCTTTCAGGGTCAGTTTCAAGAGTAGCAAGTCCCCAGAGTGCAAGCACTGCAAGATTATGGTCGCCATACATAATATCTTCGCGGTCGTCAATTTCCGCTTGAAGACAAACGTGGTGGAAACGGTCAAAGTGACCTGCGGTTAATTCTGCATAACCTTTTTCGTTGCAGAGCATATTATAGGTTTCAAGGAATCTGCCCTCTTCGCCGGTGATGTGCATTGTAACACGAAGGAACATAAGAAGCTCAGCCGCATTAAGACAAGCATCTGCCCAGCCCATACCGGAATTGAAATATTCTTCGTTCCATTTTGCCCAGGTTGTAGGCTCACCATTTGCTTCACGAAGCTGGAAGCCATTGTCAATGATATGATTCATTGTGTTTCTTGCAGCAGTTTTGAGAAGCTCATCATATTCGGGGTCTTCACAACCCAAAAATTCGTGAGCAACAAGGAGGTGCATATAGTGGTGAGTTATTTCGTCACTGCTTGTGTCACCCTTGTAGGTAATATCGGTATCCTCATAACCATCGCAGGTATAGTATTTGCGGAGTCTTTCGGGAATTGGAGCATCCGCCTTAATCTCAAGACCAACAATGTTTTTGTTTCTTGCGTCTGTAGTGTTCAGGCAGGAGGCAGTTGCTCCGTTTTTCTTATAGAAAAGACCGTCGTCGGGAACAGGCTCGTCCTTTGTAAGATAGGTTCTTGCAACGAAGCCGTCGCCACGGCCTGCAATATACATAAGAAGAAGGTTTGCTTCACTTGCCCTCATAGCAACATCTCTTGCTTCAAGAGTTTCGTGAGCATAGTCGCCCTTTTCTCTTTTAAGAGTTGCATAACGGAAAATTTCACCCATCGCATAGCCTGAGGAGAAGCTGCCGTCATTATCGGAATGTCCGTAAGGAAGAGCAGATTTAAGGTTGCCCGGCTCTGCAAGGTGCTTTTGGCTTACCATACCGTGACGCTGAACGTATGTAAGAGTTTCCTCAAGAAGCCTGTAGGATTTTTCTTCCATAGTCATTTTAACCATAGCAATATGAGTTACACCTTTATCGGTAAGTACCCATACACCATCTGCATCATCGGGAACGAGAGCGTGAACATTGTTGTCAAGAAGGTCTCTTCTTGCACCGAAATACATAACAACATCATAAATATTATCTGTATTGGGGTCGTAACGGGTAACGCCACCGTTTGAACCGTACCACATAACACCGTTTCTGCCTTCGCAGAAGCAGGTGTAGTCCTTCTTTTTCTGAGGAAGGGGGTAGGGGAAATCAGTTAAATCGGGCTTTTGGGGACGAACCTCTAAAAGAGCCTTCGGTACTTCAATATCGTACTTTTTGAAGTGGCTCGATACCCTTGTAAGCTGGGGGTAAAGTTTAATAGGCTGTGCCATTTAACCTCTCCTTTACGAATTATTTGAGTAAATTAAATCCAAATTTATACATCATAAATCATACCAAAAACTAATGCAAATTTCAATACAAATAGGTGAAAATATTATAAATTAAAAATGAGAAATTAGAAATTAAGGGGCAAGCCGATTATAAAGTTAGGGGTGAGAAGTGTCGGGTTTGCGATGCATTATAATTGTAGGGTACAGTCTTGCACTTTACATTGCTTCTACGGCGCATTTTTGTGCCCTAAAATTTCTCATTTCTAATTTGTAATTCGTAATTTTAAAGATTAAAAATTTAAAATATCTATTGGAATATTTAAAAAAAAGTGATATAATAACAAAGATAATGGAATAATATGGTGCATTTGAAAGGAAAATGCTTATGAATACATCTGTTTTTGACAAATACGAATCAGAGGTCCGTTCCTATTGCCGTAATTTCCCTGCAGTTTTCACTAAAGCAAAGGGTTCAATAATTACTGCTGAGGACGGAAAGGAATATATCGACTTTTTCTGCGGTGCAGGTGCTTTGAACTATGGTCATAATAACGACTATATCAAAGAGCAGATTATCAGCTATCTTGAGAGCGACGGAATAATTCATTCTCTTGATATGTTTACCTCGGCAAAAAGAAATTTTATTGAATATTTTGAGAAAAATATTCTTGAACCCCGTGGCTTTGATTATAAAATTCAGTTCCCCGGTCCAACAGGAACTAATGCTGTTGAAGCAGCTCTCAAGCTTGCAAGAAAGGTTAAAAAGAGGAATAACATTTTCGCATTTATGGGTGCTTTCCACGGAATGACTCTCGGCTCTCTTTCAATGACTACTGACAGAGATTCAAGAGAGGGTGCAGGAGTTGTTCTTACTGATGTTACTCATATTCCAACACCCTATATGTTCCCCGAGCTTGATGTTTTAGAATATATGCAGACTCTTCTTGATGATGACCATTCAGGTGTTTCAAAGCCTGCGGCAGTATTTATTGAGCCTGTTCAGGCAGACGGCGGTATTCACGTTTTCAGTGTGGAATTCCTTAAAGGCTTGAGAGAATTCTGCACAAGGAATGATATTCTTCTTGTTTGTGATGATATTCAAGTCGGCTCTGCAAGAACAGGCACATATTTCTCCTTTGAAAGAGCAGGTATCACTCCCGATATTGTGACCCTTTCGAAATCTATCGGCGGATATGGTATGCCTTTTGCTCTCGTTCTCTTCAAGCCCGAGCTTGATATCTGGAAGCCCGGCGAGCATAACGGCACCTTCAGAGGCAGTCAGCTTTCAATCGTTGCCGCTAAAGCAGGTCTTGAAATAATGCTTAAAGAAAACGTTGAAAAAGAGGTTCAGCGTAAGGGCGAAATTATTAAAGAATACCTCGCAAAAGTCAAAGAAATCAATGAGAAATTCGATGTCAGAGGTATCGGCTTTATGTGGGGCGTTGACTGCAATAAGGTAAAGCCCGATGCAGTTTCAAGAGCGATTGTAAGAGAATGCTTTGATAACGGTCTTATAGTTGAAAGAGCAGGCAGAAACAACGATGTTGTGAAATTAATGCCCTGCCTTTTAGCAGATGACGAAACCCTCAAAAAAGGTTTAGAAATCTTTGTGAATGCTGTAAAAACAGTTGTTGAGAAAATGTAATTAATTAAGCTATTGCAAAGCAGCAACTGTTTTGCAATAGCTTTTTGTTAAACTTGGTGGAGAAAATATGAGAAATGAACGAAAGACAGGTACGTCGAAGCTGATAAAACGCTTTTTGCCATACTATAAATTACATGTAAAAACATTAATATTCGATTTGTTCTGTGCTTCGCTGACAACTGTCTGCGAGCTTGCACTTCCTTTAATAGTTCGTTTTATAACGGATGCGGTAACAACAGATATATCCAAGCTAACCCCCGCAATTATTCTGGGTGTTGGCGGTGCATATCTTGTTATGAGAATAATTGATGCGGTTGCAAACTATTATATGGCATCTGTAGGTCACATTATGGGTACAAAAATGGAGACAAAGATGCGAAAGGATTTATTCGAGCATCTGCAGAAGCTTTCCTATTCCTATTACGACAATACTAAAGTGGGAACAATTATGTCCCGAATCACAAGCGATTTGTTTGATGTTACGGAATTTGCTCACCATTGTCCCGAGGAGTTCTTTATTGCGGGAATAAAAATTGTTGTTTCCTTTACAATTTTAAGCTTTATAAATCTTCCCTTAACCCTTCTTCTTTTTGCGGTTATTCCCGTTATGGCGGTTTGCCTCAGATATTTCAGAAAGCGTATGAAGGACGGCTTCCGTGAATCCCGTGTGGTTGTTGGTGAATTAAACTCCCAGATTGAAGACTCTCTTTTAGGTGTTCGTGTTGTAAAATCCTTTGCAAACGAAAATATTGAGGAGAAAAAATTCAAAAAGGGTAACGAAAAATTCCTTGAAATAAAGTCCAGAGTTTATAAATATATGGGCTCTCACAGCTCCATTAACAGAGTTTTCGAGGGCGTAATGTATATTTTAATTGTTGTTGCAGGTGCCTTTGCCCTTGTTGGCGGAAAAATCAGCCCGGCAGACTACATTGCATATCTTCTTTATATCTCAACTCTTCTCACATCCATAAGAAAAATTATTGACTTTGCAGAGCAGTTCCAGAGAGGTATGACAGGTATCGAGCGTTTTGCGGAAATTATGGATACCGAGCCTACTATAAAGGACAAAGAAAATGCAAAAGAGCTTGTTGTCAATGATGGCACAATCGAATTCCAAAATGTAACCTTTAAATATTCCGAGGATACGGATGAAATTCTTGATAATATAAATATCAGTATAGGTAGTGGCGAAAGCTTTGCTCTTGTAGGCCCATCAGGTGGCGGTAAAACAACAATCTGCAATCTTATACCCCGATTTTATGAGCTTACAGAGGGTAGCATAAAAATTGACGGAACAGATATTCGTGAAGTTACCCTTAAAAGCCTTCGTGAAAATATCGGTGTTGTTCAGCAGGATGTTTATTTATTCTCGGGTACTGTAAGAGAAAATATTGAATACGGCAGACCCGGTGCTACGGAAGAAGAAATAAGAGAGGCTGCCCGCCTTGCAGGTGCAGAAGAATTCATTGATAAATTACCCGATGGCTTTGATACTTATGTTGGTGAAAGAGGCGTTAAGCTTTCAGGTGGTCAGAAGCAGAGAATCAGTATTGCGAGAGTATTCCTTAAAAATCCGAAAATACTTATTCTTGACGAGGCTACAAGTGCCCTTGATAACGAAAGCGAATATCTTGTTCAGCAGTCTTTGGAAAGACTGGCATCGGGCAGAACAACCATAACCGTTGCCCACAGACTTACAACTATTAAAAATGCCGATAAAATTCTTGTTGTTACAAAGGACGGCATAGCCGAAAGCGGTAATCACGAGGAGCTTGTTGCTCAAGGCGGACTTTATTCGACGATGTATAAGATGTACAGAGTTTAAATGCAAAGTGCAAAACGCAAAGCGCAAAGTGTAGGGGCGCAAAAATGCGCCGTATAATAATTCGGGAGGTAATAGTATGAATTATCCAACTCCACATATTAATGCAAAGCCTTCTGATTTTGCTAAAACCGTGCTTATGCCCGGTGACCCTTTGAGAGCAAAATTTATTGCAGAAAACTTTCTCGAGGATGCAAAATTAGTTAATAATGTTCGTGGTATTCACGGCTACACAGGAACATATAAAGGCACCCCTGTTTCCGTTATGGCTTCGGGTATGGGTATGCCCTCGATAGGCATATACAGTTATGAGCTTTTCAACTTTTTCGGTGTTGAAAACATAATTAGAGTTGGTTCTGCAGGCGGAATGTGCGAAAAGGTTAAAGTAAGAGATATTATAATCGCCCAGGGCGCTTGTACAGATTCAAATTACGCTCATACCTTTAATCTTCCCGGCACTTTTGCTCCTATTGCAGATTATAAGCTTCTTAAAACCACTGCAGATATTGCAAAAGAAATGAAGCTTCCCTTTGTTGTTGGTAATGTTATTTCTTCCGATACATTCTATAATGACAACGAAAATGTTCCCGAGGGTATGACTTCTGCTGATTTATGGAGGAAAATGGGCGTTTTAGGTGTCGAAATGGAAGCGGCGGCTCTTTATATGAATGCCGCAAGAAGCGGTAAGAGAGCTCTCGCCATTCTTACAGTTTCCGACCACCTTGTAACAGGGGAAGCTCTTTCTTCTGATGACAGACAGAATTCATTTACAGATATGATGAAGCTTTCACTTGAAACGGCGGTTGCGATGAATGAAAAATAATATAAAAAGAGTGTTTCTCATCGTTCTTGACAGCTGCGGTATCGGTGATGCAAGTGATGCCAAAGACTTCGGGGATTATGGCGCAAACACAATAAAATCAATTTCACAATCAAAAGAGTTTAACATAAAGAATCTTCTCTCAATAGGTTTTTCACATATCGACGGACTGTCTTTTTTAGGTAATGGTGAACTTAAAAGCAAGGTAGCAAGGCTTTCTGAAAAATCGAAGGGTAAAGATACCACAATCGGTCATTGGGAAATTGCAGGCGTGGTTTCCGAAAAGCCTTTGCCCACTTTTCCCAACGGCTTTCCTGAAAGCGTATTACAAGAATTTTCTGAGAGAACGGGCAGGGGAGTTCTCTGCAACAAAACCTATTCGGGTACGGAGGTCATTAAAGACTACGGAGAAGAACACCTTAAAACAGGTGATTTGATTGTTTATACCTCTGCTGACAGCGTTTTTCAGATTGCTGCCCACGAAAGTATTGTTCCACCCGAAAAATTATATGAATACTGCAGAATTGCAAGAGAAATTCTTAAAGGCGAGTTTGGTGTTGGCAGAGTTATCGCAAGACCTTTTGAAGGAGAATACCCCTTCAAGAGAACCTCTCGCCGTCACGATTTTTCCATTGAGCCACCGAAAGAAACAATGCTTGATGAATTGAAAAATAAAGGCTTCGATGTTATCGGTGTAGGTAAAATTCACGATATTTTTGCAGGTAAAGGTCTTACTGAGTATGTATTTACTCAGAATAATCAGGACGGAATGAATAAAACAACCGAGTATCAGAATAAAGAGTTCAACGGACTTTGTTTTGTAAATCTTGTTGATTTTGATATGGTTTATGGTCACAGAAGAGATGTTGACGGCTATGCAAAAGCCCTTTCTGATTTTGATAAGTGGTTAGGTGATTTTATTAAAAATATGAGAGAGGAGGATGCTCTCATAATCACCGCAGACCACGGCTGTGACCCCACTTTTAAAGGTACGGACCATACAAGAGAATGTGTACCGTTTATTTTTTACGGCAAGAGGATTGAACCCGAAAATCTTGGTACAATCAATGGTTATGATTATATTTCAGAAACAGTTAAAGAAAATCTTATAAAAGAGTGATTTTATGACGGATAAAGAATTATACGGATTAGCAAAAGCTGCTATGAAAAATTCATATTCACCCTATTCAAACTGCAAGGTGGGTGCGGCACTTCTTTGTAAAAACGGAAAGGTTTTTACGGGAACAAATATTGAAAATGCTGCTTTTGGCCCTACAGTCTGTGCGGAAAGAGTTGCAGTTTTTAAAGCAATTTCCGAGGGTGAAAAGGAGTTTTCAAAAATCGCTGTTGTTGGTGGAAAAGGCGGAGTAATCAACGGCATTTTTGCTCCCTGCGGAGTTTGCAGGCAGGTTTTAAGAGAGTTTTGTGAAGATGATTTTATAATCCTTTTAGGCGAAACCCCCGACAGTTTTAAAACTGTTACATTGAAAGATTTGTTGCCGCTTTCGTTTTCACCTGAGAATATGAAATAAAAATGTAGGGCACGGATTTATCCGTTTCGCAAGCAAATCAAAACTTGGCGGTACACATAAATGCGTACCCTACATTATGTAACGAGGTAAAAAATGAGAATTTATGACATTATTAAAAAGAAGCGTGATGGCTTTCCACTCACAAAAGAAGAAATAGAATTTTTCATAAAGGGCTATGTTGATGGGTCTATTCACGATTATCAAGCATCAGCTCTTTGTATGGCAATTTTCTTTCAAGGTATGAATGAGAGAGAAACTGCAGATTTAACGCTTTCTATGGCACATTCGGGAGATACCGTTGATTTATCCCGATTTGGCAATTTGACAGTTGATAAGCACAGTACAGGGGGAGTGGGTGACAAAACCACATTAATAGTTGCACCCATTGTAACCTCCCTCGGCTGCGTTATGGCAAAAATGAGTGGTCGAGGTTTGGGTCACACAGGGGGAACTATTGATAAATTAGAGTCTATTGAGGGCTTTAACACCGCCCTTTCACCCGATGAATTTTTCAGTCAAGTAGAGAAAAACGGAGTTGCAGTTGTAGGGCAAACGGGCAATCTTACTCCCGCAGATAAAAAGCTTTATGCCCTTCGTGATGTTACCGCAACTGTTGACAACCTTTCCCTTATTGCTTCAAGCATTATGAGTAAAAAGTTAGCGGCAGGCTCTCATACAATCGTTCTTGATGTTAAATGCGGTTCGGGTGCATTTATGAAAACACCTGAGGACGCAAAGGATTTAGCTGAGGCGATGGTGAAAATAGGTAATAACTGCGGAAGAAATACTGCAGCAGTTATTACAAATATGGACAGACCTTTAGGAAATAATATCGGTAATTCACTTGAGGTTATTGAAGCTGTTGAGGTTCTTAATAACAACGGTCCTGAGGATTTAAAAGAGGTCTGCTTGACTCTTTCTTCTGAAATTGTTTCTCTTTCAAAAAATATTTCCGTTGATGAAGCGAGAAAATTAACTGAAGATGCACTTTATTCAGGTAAAGCCTTCAAAAAATTCAAGGAATGGATTTCTTCCCAAGGCGGAAACAGAGAATGGATTGAAAACACAGACCTTTTCCCGAAAGCAACCTATAGCTTTGAAATCAAAGCAGAAAAAGACGGCTACATTTGTAAAATGGATGCAGAAAGCATCGGCATTGCGTCTGTAATTTTAGGTGCAGGCAGAGAAACAAAGGAAGACACTATTGATATGAGCGCAGGAATTGTGCTTAATAAAAAAACAGGAGATAAAGTTTTACAAGGTGATACCCTTGCAACACTTTATTCCTGCAACGAAAAATCATTTGAGTCTTCAAAAGAAAAGTTTCTGTCAGCTCTTGAGTTTTCAGAAAAGCCCATAAAAGAAGAGCCGTTAGTATTTGATGTTATAAGATAAAAAATCGCTCCTATGCAAAAATCATTTTTGCATAGGAGCGATTAAATTATATCTTCATCAAATTGGGAATACCTTTTATAACAGAAGGAATTGCTTTAACAATCATTACTGTTACGCCACGGACAAGGGGCTTCTTGTCGTTAAGAATGTCAAGGAGCTGTTCAGCCATTTTAGGACTGAAAATGCCGAAGCTCATTGAAATAAGGTTCTTAATGGGAAGCTGTAAAGCGATACCGGAAGCCATGCTCTCTTCGCCAACAAGCTTTTTGATAAGACCAACGATTTTTGCACCGTTTTTACCTGCGGCAGAATCTTCAATAGTGTTAACAAGAGTAAGGTTGGGGTAAGCCTTGATTTCACGAGGCGGAAGAGCTCTGCCGAGAACTGCAACGAATTCCTCGTCTTTAATGTCCATAATATCTGCGGTGTAGTATTTAGCAGCAACCTCTCTGTAATCGGGGATTACAGCTTCAACTGTTGATTCAACATTAAGCTCAGCAGTGAGCTTGATATCACGGCTTGATGCACCAACATTAATTGTGAATTTACCGCTCTCAACGTGCCAATCGTGAATGTTTACATTGTAGTAAGCGAATGCACGCTTGCAAAGGTCGATTGAAACCTCTTTTTCTTCACCTGCTTTAAGGAATACCTTCTTAAAGCCTTTAAGCTCCTGCTTGGGTCTGTAAATTGTGCTTTCGTTATCTGTTACATAAATCTGAGCAACCTCGGCACCGTCAACAGAGCCAACGTTTTTGATTTTAAATGAAACAGTTACTTTATCTGTATCTTTAATAGAATCAGCAGAAAGCTTAATATCGGAATATTCAAAGTCGGTGTATGAAAGTCCGTAACCGAAGGGGAAAAGAACATTCTTCTTAGCAGTATCATAATATCTGTAGCCAACAAAAACGCTTTCTTTATATTCAACTGATGCAGAGTAACCGGGGTAGTAGTTGTAAGAGGGATTGTCGGAAAGTGAAAGAGGATATGTTTCGGCAAGCTTACCGCTGGGGTTAACATCACCGAAGAGGATATCTGCTGCGGCACTGCCCGAAGCCTCACCACCGAGAACGCAGTTAAGAATACCCTTAACCTTATCTGCCCAAGGCATTTCAATAGCCGAACCGCCTGAAAGAGCAACAACAACGTTTTTGTTTACTGCTGTAACTGCATCAATAAGCTTGGTGTGAAGAGCAGGAATACCTAAATGACGGCGATCAAAGCCCTCAGATTCGAATTCTTCTGTAAGACCGATGAAGAGAACAACAGCATCCTTGCCCTTTGCTGCTTCAACAGCCTCTGCAATAAACTGCTCATCAGAAATCTTGTTTTTCTTTGCGGTTGAATAACCGGGAGCATAAGTAACCTTTGCACCCTTTGCAAGAATTTCGTCATAAGCACAGTCAACCTTAATTGCGTTAACGAGTGAAGAGCCTGCACCTTGATAACGAGGCTTTTTAGCCATTTCACCGATAACTGCAATGTTTACATCCTTTTTAAGAGGAAGAATTGCATCATCATTTTTAAGAAGCACCATACATTGACCTGCAATTTCACGTGCTTTCTGATGATGAGCATCCTTATCGTATGTATAGTCGCCGAGAACTTCCTTGGATTTCATAATAACTGTAAGAACATTATCAACCATTTTATCAAGGAATTCTTCCGGGATTCTGCCGTCCTTGACTGCTTCAACAATCTGGGCATTACCGAGACCGTTAGAAGTGGGCATTTCAAGCTCCTGACCTGCAAGAAGACCTGCAACACGGTCATTTTCTGCACCCCAGTCAGTAACAATCATACCCTTGAAGCCCCATTCGTCACGGAGAACATCTGTAAGGAGCCATTTATTTTCTGCGCAGTATGTACCGTTAAGGCGGTTATAAGCGTTCATTATTGTCCAGGGCTGAGCCTGTTTAACCGTTTTTTCAAAAGAGGTAAGATAAATTTCTCTTAATGCACGCTCGTCAATAACGCTGTCGCAGGTCATACGGCGGGTTTCCTGGTTGTTACCTGCAAAGTGCTTGAGAGATGTGCCGATACCTTTAGACTGAACACCGTTAACAAATGCAGCGGAAATTTCACCTGCAAGGTAGGGATCTTCAGAGAAATATTCAAAGTTTCTGCCGCAAAGGGGAGAACGTTTGATATTTGTACCGGGTCCAAGAAGAACGCTGACCTGCTCTTTAAGACATTCTTCACCGAGAAGAACACCCATTTCATAAATAAGGTCGGGGTCCCAGGAGCAAGCGGTTGTAGCTGCTGTGGGGTAGCATATTGCAGGAACACCTTTAAGGCTTGTTGCCTGCTCTTTATCCATTTTTTCTGCACGCTTTCTGATACCGTGAGGGCCATCAGTCCACATAACAACGGGGATACCAAGTCTTTCAATTCCGGGTGTGTGCCAATAGTCAAGACCGGAACAAAAGCTTGCCTTTTCTTCAAGAGTCATTTGTTTAATAAGGTCTGCGTGATTCATTTTCTACCTCCGTAAATCTTATAAATATACATACTAATGATAACATACAAAATATGCCAATGCAAGAGGGAAAATGTTATACAAAAACATCAACCTCATCCATATCAGGCTTTTCAAACCGTGAAGCAAATTCTAAAGCACGATTATGTTCCAGATAATAAGCTTTTGTTTCTTTATTCAGGATTTCATTATTTCGTTTATTTAATTGATATTCCCAAGTTTCATCGTCAATTTCAATATAATGAAGCTCACAATTGATGTTTTGGGATTTGTAGAATTCTTTTGTAGAGTTGCGCTCTTCTTTTGTCCAGAAGCCCCAGTCGAGAACAACATCAAAGCCTTTTTCAATAATCTCTGATGATTTTGTGAAAAGATATTCTTTTATTCTTTTTTCGTATTCCTGATGAAGCTTTTCACCGCAGCATTGGTCGAAAAGGGAAAGCATAATTTCATCAACCGAAAGCAATATAGCGTTGCTTTCTGAACAGATTTTTTGAGCGTAGGTGGTTTTCCCACAACAAATTCTTCCGCAGATTAAATATATCTTTGACATGGTTTCTCCTTGTTTTTTATTAGTATCGTTGTTATTGTAACTCCTCATACACAACCTTAATAATTTTTGTACTGTTAAGGCAACAATCAGTGTTGTTGGAGTGATAATAGGCAACAAGAAGATAATCCTCGCCCTCAATGGTTGCAGGGTAGCAGTAGCCGTTGTTAAGGTCATCTTCAAGATAGAACAGCTTTTCTTGTGTGAATGCGGTTTCGTCTTTTTTTCTTACTGCCATTGTATAGGGTGTTCTGCCCCAGAATTCAGCTTCATCATCTCTTAAAATATGCTCGGGGATGGGGTTGAAAATTGCAACGGTAAGGTCCTTGAAATCCTTAACAGACATAGGTGAAGCAGGAGACGAAAAAAATACATTGGGTTCAGGTGTTGACCAGCTTTCGCCGTTATCATCGGAGTAGCATTCATACTGATAGCCTAAAAGAGTTCGTATATAGCACCATATCTTGCCGTCGGGAAGCTCATAAAGTCCCGGCTCCTGAAAGCCTATTTTATCATTTGGGAAGGGCGTTTTTAATTCTTGGGCAGTTTTATTCCAACAGTAGCCGTCATCATCAGAATAGAAAAAGCAAAGCTCACCCTTGTGCAATTCTTCGTCATTATCATGAATTGTGTGACGAGCCAAAGGAAGAATAATTCTGCCGTTTTTAAGCTTTAAAGCTCTGTCGTTATTGAGAATGAAATAATCGGGTCTTTGCAAAGAATTTAAGCAGTTCTGTGGTTCAGTCCAGCTTTTCCCTTCGTCAGCAGAACGCCTCATAACAATAGTATCGGAGCTGTCTTTGTTTTTAACAATATAAAAAGCGCCAATATCTCCGTTTTCCATTCGCAAAAATGAAAAGCTCATAATGTTAACGTCGTTTTCGCCTTTTTCAAAAAGAACCCTTCTTTCCGACCAGGTTTCGCCCTCATCAGTTGAAGCAATGCAGGAAATCCGGGCAATATCTTCGTCCTCTCTTCCGCCTAAAAATTCAGTAAAGGCAAATAGAATGCTACCGTCATTCAAACGGATAAAAGAGCCCTCGCCAATTCTTTTTATTGCTCCCTCAGGTGCCATTAAATGCACTTTTCTACCGACTTTTTTCATAAAATATACTCCGAACTAAAAATTATATACTGAATTATATCATACAATTTGCACATATATCAACCGCGAAATTGTAACATCACGATAGGCTGTTTTTATTGCTTTTGAATTTTCTCTATGATAAAATTAATTTAATTTGAAACAGGGAGGAAATCCTATGCTTTATAAGAAAAATTCTGCTCCTGCTTTAACAGAGGAGCTATTTAAAAATCCAACTGCGGAATACCGCGGAACACCCTTCTGGGCTTGGAATAATCTGCTTACAAAGGAAGAACTTTGCCGTCAGATAGATGTTTTTAAGGAAATGGGTCTTGGCGGATTCCATATGCACGTAAGAACAGGTCTTAAAAACAAATATTTAAGTGACGAATATATGGAGCTTGTTAAGGCTTGCGTTGAAAAAGCAAAGGGTGAGGAAATGCTCGCCTGGCTTTATGATGAGGACAGATGGCCCTCAGGTGCTGCAGGCGGTCTTGTTACCTGCGATGAAAAATATCGTGCAAGAAACCTTGTTTTTACAACAGAAAAGCAGGGTGACGCTTTCAGTGCAGGTAACTGCTCACGCTCAAATGGTGACAGAAGCGGTAACGATACTCTTCTTGCTTGCTATGATGTTATGCTTGATGAGGATGGTTACCTTGAGAGCTATAAAAGAATAGGCGAGGATGATGAGGCAAAGGGCACAAAATGGTACGCCCTTTTAAATATTTACGGTCCTAATAGCTGGCATAATGACCAGAGCTATGTTGATACACTTAATTCTGATGCAATAAAAAGATTTATTGAGGTTACTCACGAAAGATATAAGGAAAGCGTAGGCTATGAGTTCGATAAAACCGTTCCTGCAATTTTTACTGATGAGCCTCAGTTTACAAGAAAAGATACCTTTGATAACTCTTTCGATACAGATGATGTAACAATGCCCTGGACAGATAAAGTTCCCGAGCTTTATAAAGAGGCTTACGGTGCAGATATTCTTGATACTCTCCCCGAAATTTTCTGGGATTTAAAGGACAGTGCACCATCAATACACCGCTATCGTTATCATGATTTTATTGCAGAGCTTTTTGCACAGTCCTTTGCAGATACAGTAGGCTCCTGGTGTGCTGAAAACGGTATTTCTCTCACAGGTCATATGATGGAAGAGCCCACGTTACATAGTCAGACTGCCGCTTTAGGTGAAGCAATGCGTTCATACAGAAGCTTTCAGCTTCCGGGTATAGATTTGCTTTGCAACTCCCACGAATTCACTACTGCAAAGCAGGCTCAGTCTGCTGCTCATCAGTTCGGCTATGAAGGCGTTCTCTCCGAGCTTTACGGAGTAACAGGCTGGGATTGTGATTTCAGAACCTACAAGCATCAAGGCGATTGGCAGGCGGCTTTAGGTATAACCGTCCGAGTTCCCCACCTTTCCTGGTATGCTATGGCAGGTGAAGCCAAGCGTGACTACCCTGCATCAATTTCCTATCAATCTCCTTGGTATAAGGAATATGGTGCTATAGAAGACCATTTTGCAAGAGTTAATACTGCTCTTACAAGAGGTAAACCCATTGTTAAGGTTGGCGTTATTCATCCTGTTGAAAGCTTCTGGCTTCATTGGGGTCCCAACGATAAATCTGCTATTTTCCGTGACGGTGCAGACGAAAACTTCCTTAATCTTACAAAATGGCTTCTTGAAGGCAGTATAGACTTCAACTTTATAAGCGAAGCTCTTTTGCCCTCTCTTTGCGAAAAAGGTTCTGCACCCTTTAAGGTTGGTGAAATGGAATATGATACAATTATCGTTCCTGCTTGTGAAACCTTGCGTTCAACTACATTAGAGCGTCTTGAAGAATTCCGCAAAAACGGTGGCAGACTTGTTTTCCTGGGTGCTGCTCCAAAGCTTTGCGATGCAGTTGCTTCTGAGAGAGGTAAGGCTCTTTACGATATGAGCGAGCATATTGACTATACCCGTTCTGCACTTATTACCGCAATGGAAAAGGACAGAACTCTTACAATCCGTTATGCTAACGGAAGTCTTACAGATGACCTTATTTATCAGCTTCGTCAAGATGGGGACTGCAAATGGTTATTTGTTTGCCACGATAAAGAACCTCATAACAAGGATATAGATAACGGTGATAATATAAGAATTACCGTAAACGGTGAATACGGTGTTGTTATTTATGACACAGAAAACGGAAATGTTGTTTCTGCGGATTATGAAATAAAAAACGGTAAAACAGTAATTTCTGACCATATTTACGGCTACGAATCAAGGCTTTATAAATTGGTTGATGTAGCTTGTGCTTTACCGAAAGCTCAAAAGGAAACAGAAAGGAAGAAAGAAATACCCGTTGCTTCTCAAGTAGAATACGAGCTTTCCGAAGAGAATATTCTTGTTCTTGATATGGCAGAGTTTAAAATCGAGGGAGAAGAAGAGTTTTCGCCCAAAGAGGAAATTTTAAGGCTTGATAATGTTTGCCGTGAAAGATTAGGTCTTCGTGAAAGAGGCGAGGCTATTGTTCAGCCTTGGGTTTACGGAGAAGCACCCGATGTGAGCAAGGTTACTCTCAGATATACATTTAATAGCGAAATTGATTATGATGGTGCATACCTTGGTCTTGAGGATGCCAATAAAGCAGAAATTATCTTTAACGGAGAAAAGGTTTCCAACGAAACAGTTGATAATTATGTTGATTTTTCAATTTATAAAGTAAAGCTTGGGGCAATCCAAAAGGGTGAAAATGAGCTTATTATAACTTACCCGTTTGGTCCATCTGCAAACCTTGAAAATGTATTCGTTTTAGGTTATTTCGGAGTTAGGGTTATGGGTACAGAGGGTAGGATTATTCCTCTTCCCGAGAAAATCGGCTTTGGTGAAATTCTTTCACAAGGCTTCCCGTTCTACAGCGGTGCAATTACTTATAAAATTCCCGTTAATGTTGAAAACGGTAGCGTAGAGGTTGAAGCATCTGATTATCGTGGCGGTCTTATAACTGTTGAGGTTGACGGAGATAAAAAGGGCAGAATTATTTATCCGCCCTATACACTCGAAATCAAAGACCTTGCAAACGGCGAACACGAAATCGGTGTTAAGCTTTACACCCACAGATATAATTCCTTTGGTCCTATCCACCTTGTTAACGAAAAGGAATCCTGGCATGGTCCTAATGCTTGGAGAAGCACCGGACGAAATTGGAGCTATGAATATGTATTAAGAAAAACAGGTGTTCTTAAAGCGCCGGTTATAAGAGTGTAAAACAAATTCACTCCATTGAAATTTCTTTGTGAATTTCAATGGAGTGATAGTTTTTTATACAAACAATTTCTTAGCCAGCCACGATCTGACTTTTTTGCTCTTATTAGCGTAAAGCCAGAAGAAAACAAGTGCTAAACAACAAACGCCTAAAATAAGAGTGATTTCACAAGCGATAATGTAATTACCAAGGAAGAAGCAAAGGCTTGAAATTCCAAGGCATATTACAAGGTCAATAAAAATATGAAGCACCTTTGAGGTCCAATGGCGTTTTCTTTTGCGATACCAGAAAGTGAAATATAAAACACAGGCGGAAATGATTGAAATAATCGGCAACGCAATATTAAAATACCATTTTGCATCGCTTGGGTCGTTGGCGTAGAAAACCAAAGTATAAAGTGCAACCGCCAAGGTATCAAAGCCCCACATCAAATATGGATGAAGCTTTTTTGTGAAAAAGGGAAATACAAATAAAATCCAACACAAAAAAGAGCTTGATGCCACAAAAATAAACCATAGGGTTTCGGGGTTCAAAAAAATGTTGATGAACATACACACAATATTTGGAATTAAAAGTATGAATGTAACAATAAGTGCTATGAATTTTTGCTTTATTCCGACGGGAATATCGGGTGTATGTGAAAAGGGGAGTGAGGTTTCTTCACTTTTTTCGTTGGGGTTATATACGGGAGTGTCACAAAGAGCACATTTATGGGCACTTTTGTCTAATTCAACTCCGCAATTAACACAATATGACATATATAAACATCCTTTTTATATTAAAGAATATGTTAATCTCTGTTGCTTTCAATTTTCACATGAAAGCCCATTTTAACAAGCTTTGTAAATATTTCTTTTTCAATATCAGTTTGCTTTACAATGCTTGCAACTGTGAAAACCAGGTTGTCGCCAACTGTTGCAAGACCGCATCTTGCGGCATTTCTCACACCGGGACCGGGCATAAAAACAACTTTTTCTACAAGGGGCAACATATCCTCGGGTAATTTTACTGCACCGATATTTGAAAGAAGCACGGTTGTTGTTTGCTCGCCTGTTATAAGGAAAGAAACACCAACTCCCAAATCCTTGACTGCCAAGGGTAAAAATTTCAGAACAGGGTTTCTCTCGAGACCCAAATTTGCTGTAACCATTGCGTTAAGCTTCTTTTCATCATTGGCAAGGCGAAGCTGATATGCAACCTGCTTCAAAAGCTCCTCGAAGGAATAATCGCCTAACTGAGGGTCAACCTTTGCACGAAGACAAATGGTGAAATTACGAAGTGTTTCAGTTTTATAAACACTTCTTAAATCAATGGGAATCTGAACGGAAACCTCCTTTTGCTTTTTTTCTTCTTTCCTTTGCTTTTCAATATGAACCTGTAAAAGAAGAGCTGCAAAAAATTCTGTTATGGTTACTCCGTGAGCTTTTGTATATTTATGAATATCACTAAAGGACATTGTTCCCGAAATGATATTTACCATGTGTTTAGGAAGCCTTGTTCCTTTGGCGTGATAAACATATTTATCGCTTCTTTTGATTTTACCTTTTGAGTTGGCAATTTTTGAAAAGGAGTCTTCCAATTCCTCTTTTTTCGGAGCTTCATTTGTATCAAGAACAAGACCACCTGCAGAAATATCATGACCGCAGAGCTTAAGATACTCTGCAACAAGGGTTGAACCGAAAACTGCGGCACCGTGCCCATCGGTTATAGCGTGGTAGGTATCAACGGCGATTCGGTTTCCGTGATAATATACTCTGAAAAGGAAGCCTTTATTTTCTTTGAATTTAACACGATGACAGGGGTTCTGAATATCGGGCTTGACATCGGGTGCAATATTTGGGTTTTTCTCAAAATAATACCAGAAAAGACCTTTGCGGATTCTTACATCAAAGCCGGGAAAACGAGGCATTATATTCTCCAATGCTTTCGCAAGAATTTCGGGCTTGACTTCTTCTTTTAATTCCATACAAAAGCGGAAAATATTTGACCAGGTACCCGTATTCTGACCCGGGAAAACGGAAGCCGCATTATCAAGCTTAAACCATTCGGGCAAATTCGAATTTTTTCTTTCCTGTGTTTTATTTTCTGCCAAATTCAAAACTCCTTTCTTCAGTTTATAAAAAATACCGTTTTACTCATTCCAAGGGTAAAACGGTATTAAGATTTATAAGTGTGTTTTATATTTTAACGGCATCCTTGATTTTGATTTTGCCAACGAAGGGGATTTTCAAATAACCGTTGCAGGAGTTATCTTCAAAGGTGAGATGAACGTCAATTTCTTTACCGGGAAGAATTGCAACAGTTGCTTTTGCATCAAGGGTGTCGCCATCCTCCTCAAATTCGGTTATGGTAATATCCATATCAAAATCTGCATTATCAATTTCGATTTCAAATTCATAGTTGCCGTTTTCAAATTCAATTTCAAAGATAGCCTGGCCTTTAAAGAACATGTGGTCAATATCAACCTTATATTTTCCTATACCTATCATATAAATACCTCCGTAAGTTGATTTTATTCTGCACTCATTCCGCCTGCAAGACGGAGAATTTTGCGAGTATCAGCTGTTGTGATTTTGCCGTCTTGGGAGTTATCAACATTTGCGGCAAGCTTTTGTTCGGGTGTTAAAGTAAGCGTATTTGCTGAAGCATGAAGTGCGGCTTTTACATCGAATAGAGTAATAATGCCATCACCGTCTACATCGCCTTTAAGTGAAAAATCATCGTTAATAAGAATAATAAAACGTCCTGTTTTTTCAGTCTGAGCACCTACGAAAGGTGCGTTAGCAGCACCGCTTACAAGAACAAGCTCTTCGCCTATTTGCTGATAAACCTTTGTTGCACTGGGAATAGCATAGGGGCAAACTGCATCAAAATTGAGGAAAATCTTACCCTTGGGAGAATACTCAGTGCCTTGCTTTGTAAGAGCTATATCAAATGCAAGGGCTTCGGAGTATCTTGTGGGAAGAAGGTGTTCAACCTCTTTTAAATCCACCTCTTTAACCGAAATGTCAAATTCCTGCTCGGGAGGAAGAACGTTATATTCATCAACTAATTTTACACCTGTTGCAAGGTCGCTTATTGAAGTAGAAACGGGAATTATAATATCGAGAGGTAATGCTTGTGCAACAAGATATTTGTATGCATAAGAATCTTTTTTACAAGAAATGCCATCAACAAAATAATAGAATTTATTATCCTTTGAGTCAATGCCTCCTAAAACTGCATCTGCACCGATATTTGTAAGGCTTGCAGGCAAATCAATTCGGGAAAGGGAATCGCAATGAGCAAGAGCAAAACTATCCAATGTTTTAAGATTATCGCTTAAGTGGATGCTTTCAAGATTCCAGCAATAAGAAAAAGCACCGGAATATATATCGGTTACAGTATTATACATACTGACAGAGGTTAAGCTGTAGCAATGGTCAAAGGCGTAAGCTGCAATGGTTTTAATTCCGTAGGGAACAGTAAAACGTCCGCCTTTTCCTGCAGGAAATGCGGAAAGGGTTTTAAGCTCACCGTAGGTTTCCGATTCCTCGTAGGTGTCTCTGCGGTAGAGAACACCATCAATTACGCTGAATACAGGGTTTGCGGGGTCAATATCAAAGCTTGTTAAGGAAGAGCACATACTAAAAGCTTTTCCCGATATACCTGTAAGAGAAGCAGGTAATTTTACATAAGTTAAATTTACGCTTTCTGAAAAAGCAGACGCAGTGATATTTGAAACGGGAAGACCCTCGATTTCCTCGGGAATAATAACTTTAGTTTCCTTGCCCGTATATTTATTTATGACTACTCTGTTAGGTGTTTTTTCGGGGATTTTTTTATAATTAAAATCACTTTCGGGTGGAGCTACAGGCTCTGCACTTTCGTAAACACCGGATGCTCCGCCGACTGCTGAGGGCATATTATCTGCAAAGAATAAGCAGGACAACAGAATGCATAAGCATAAAACAGAACTTAACAGTTTCTTTTTGCTCAAAAAAAGCACTTCCTTTCAGACGGTAATATACTAATATAATTATATTATAGAGCTAATGTAATTTCAATAGGAATGTTTATACAAAATAACAGTGAAATTTTGTTTATTCGCAATATATCATAGTTGAATATAAAAAAGCAAAGCTCCGAAGCGAACTTCGGAGCCGTATGCTTTTTAACAATTCAGTTACTTAGATAGCGCGGGTAACCTTACCGGAGCGCAAGCAGCGTGTGCAAGCATATACTCTCTTGGGAGAGCCGTTTACGATTGCTTTAACTCTTTTTACGTTGGGTTTCCATGTTCTGTTTGAACGTCTGTGTGAGTGAGAAACCTTGATGCCGAAAGCAACTTCTTTGTTACAAAATTCACATTTTGCCATTGAGCTGCACCTCCTTCTAAATTTTTCGATAAGTCTAAACATAAGACAACGAAATGTATAATATCACCTTTCTCCGTCAAATGCAAGCATTTTTTTTGAAATTGTCCGTTTTTATGAACTTTCACATATATTTAAGGGTAATATTCCAATATTTTTTTCAAAATTGCTTGATTTTTTCAAAGTGATGCTATATAATGCTATTTGTAACCGAACATTTGTGCGAACACAATCGGGTTAACGATTTGGAAGCATATACCTAATATATAAAGGAGAATTATTGAGAAATGGCAGAAAAAAATGAAAAAAGCAGAGCTCTTGAAACAGCACTTTCACAGATAGAAAAAAGCTTTGGTAAAGGTGCAATTATGCGTTTGGGCGAAAACGCAGGTCTTAATGTTGAAGCAATTCCCACAGGCTCCATCGCTCTTGATGCAGCAACAGGTATAGGCGGTCTTCCCCGAGGCAGAATTGTTGAAATTTATGGCCCTGAAAGCTCGGGTAAAACAACCCTCGCTCTTCACGTTGTTGCAGAAGCACAGAAAATGGGCGGAGAAGCTGCATTTATTGATGCTGAGCACGCTCTTGACCCTGTTTACGCAGCTGCTCTCGGTGTAGATATTGATTCACTTCTTGTTTCTCAGCCCGATAACGGTGAGCAGGCTCTTGAAATCACAGAGCATCTTGCTCGTTCCGGTGCTCTTGATGTTATTGTCGTGGACTCTGTTGCAGCTCTTGTTCCAAAGGCTGAAATTGAGGGGGAAATGGGTGACTCTCATGTGGGTCTTCACGCCCGTCTTATGTCACAGGCTTTAAGAAAATTAACCGGTGCAATTTCAAAATCAAATACAGTTGTCATTTTCATTAACCAGCTTCGTGAAAAGGTTGGCGTTATCTATGGTAACCCCGAGGTAACAACAGGCGGTCGTGCTCTTAAATTCTATTCAACCATTCGTATTGATGTAAGAAGAGTTGAACAGCTTAAGGGTGCAGGAAACGAATTTATCGGTTCAAGAACAAGAGCAAAAATCGTCAAAAATAAAGTTGCTCCTCCCTTTAAAGAGGCTGAATTTGATATTATGTACGGCGAGGGTATTTCCAAATACGGCGAGCTTCTTGATTTGGCTGTTAAAATGGAGGTTATCAGAAAAAGCGGAGCTTGGTTCTATTTTGGCGAGGAAAGATTGGGACAGGGTAGAGATAATGTAAAAGAATACCTCAGAAATAATCCCGAATTCTGTGCAGATGTTGAGAGTAGAGTTCGAGAGGGCATTAAAAACCTTATCTCTGCAAGAAACCCCATTTCCAGAAGAGAGGCTGCCGCACCCGTTCCTGTTGAGCCGGTTTCAAAAGCTACCGCAAGAGCAAAAATTGATATTGCAGTTGATGATGACGAATAATTGTTTATGAAAATTACATCCAAGCAGGGTAACGGCAATAAGGTCCATATCTATATTGACGGAGAATATACTCTGACACTTTATGATGACTATTGGTATCTTTGCGGTATCAAGGACGGTCAAGAAATTTCAGAAACACAGCTTGCTTCCTTGAAAGAGGAGGCAGGCTTTCGCTCTGCTTACGAGAAGGGAATAACCTACCTTTCTATGAGGGCTTACTCTGAAAAAGAGCTTTATGATAAGCTTAAATTGAAATACGGAGCCGAAAGCTCTCGTAAAGCAGTAGATAAAATGCTTGACAGAGGCTATATTGATGATGAAGCCTTTTGCAAGGAATATGTAAGGTATCTTTTTGAGGTAAAAAAATATGATGTAAAGAGGATTACATACGAGCTGAAAATGAAGGGTATTGATGGCGAAACTATTAACAATACCTTGAAAATACTTGACAATGAGCCAATTTCGCGTATTATAGAAATGTTAAGGACAAAATACGAAAATAAACTTGAAACGGAAAAAGACAGAAAAAGAATTGTCAACCGTTTCGTAAGAATGGGATATTCCTATTCAGATATAAAATCCGCATTTTATGAATGTGAATTGGAATTTCCAAAAGGTTAGGTGGTAGTTATGTCACGAAAAATCGGAATGATTAGCTTGGGTTGTCCGAAAAACCAGGTGGATGCAGAGTTAATGCTTAAAAAGCTTGTTGATGCAGGTTATATTCTTGTTCAAGAAGCAGATAAAGCAGATATTGTTATTGTAAATACCTGCGGCTTCATTGAGGATGCCAAAAGAGAATCTATTGAAGCAATTCTCGAAATGGCAGATTTAAAAGCAGACGGACTTCTTAAGAAGATTCTTGTAACGGGTTGCCTTGCCCAGAGGTATAATGATGAGGTGTTTACCGAAATTCCCGAGGTTGACGGTGTAATCGGTATCGGTGCAAATGCAGATATTGTTGAAGTTTGCGATGCTATCTTTGAAAAGGAAGAGCAGTATAAAAGCTTCCCCGATAAAGAGCAGATGCCTCTTGGCGGCGGAAGAATTCTTACCACTCCCGAATATACAGCATATCTTAAAATTGCAGATGGTTGCTCCAACTGCTGTTCCTACTGTGCAATTCCCTCAATAAGAGGCAGCTTCAGAAGCAGAAAAATGGAAGATGTTCTTGAAGAAGCAAATATGCTTTGCGAAAAAGGTGTTAAGGAGCTTATTCTTGTTGCACAGGATACAACAAAATACGGTGAAGACCTTTACGGTGAGCTGAAGCTTCCCGAGCTTTTAGGTGAGCTTAATAAAATTGAAAAGCTTCAGTGGATTCGTCTTCTTTATTGCTACCCAGACAGAATTACTGACGAGCTTTTAGATGCTGTTGCAGAAAATGAGAAGGTTTGCCATTACATTGATATTCCTCTTCAGCACGCAGATGGCGAAATCCTCAAGGCTATGAATAGAAAGGGCGACAAAGCTTCTCTTCTTGCCCTTGTTGAAAAAATCAGAGCAAGAATTCCCGATGTTGTTCTGAGAACAACCTTTATCGTTGGCTTCCCCGGTGAAACAGAGGAGAGCTTTACAACGCTTTCAGAGTTTGTAAATGAAGCAAAAATTGACAGAGTTGGCTGTTTTGCATATTCTCGTGAAGAGGGGACCCCTGCATACGACTTTGAAAACCAGGTTGACCCCGAGGTTGCAGCAGACCGAGTTGAAGCAATTATGACTCAGCAATATACAATTTCCGAGGAGAAGCTTGAGGAATGTATGGGAAAAACCTATGATGTTCTTGTTGAGGGGTACGATTCTTATACAGACAGCTACTACGGCAGAACATATATGGATTCTCCCGATATTGACAATAATATTATTTTTACTTGCGGTTATGAAATTGAAAATGGTGAAATAGTCCCTGTTGAAATATTTGATAAGGATGAGTATTCTCTCATTGGTGAAGCAGTATGAAGCATATGAATATACCTAACCAATTAACGATTGTAAGAATTATTCTTACGCCGATTTTCCTTGCATTGTTTTTAAGCGATATACCCCATCACTATTTAATAGGTCTTATTGTTTTTGCAATAGGCTCATTTACAGATTTTCTTGACGGTAAAATTGCAAGAAAAAAAGGTATTGTAACAGTTTTCGGTCAGCTCGCAGACCCGGTTGCAGATAAAATTCTTACAACTGCAGCCCTTCTTGCATTTATGCAGTTCGGACTTTGCAATATCTGGATTATTATGATAGTATTGCTCCGTGAGTTTACAATTACATCCTTCCGCCTTGTTGCAACAGCCCAAGGAATTGTTATTCCTGCCAATATTTACGGCAAGCTTAAAACTATTTCACAAATGGTGTTCTCCCTTGTAATTATGATTCTTGCAGAGCTTGATGATATCGGAGTTCTCGGTGAAAGCTTCCCCATTTCTGCAGTATCAAACGGACTTTTGTGGATTACCGCTGCGCTTTGCGTGGTTTCGGGCGTAATTTATGTAAAACAGTCAATTAAACTTATAGATTTTTCGAAATAAGGTGAAATTATGCAGCTTTATAACTCACTTACTCACAAAAAAGAAAATTTCAAGGAAAATGTACCCGGCAAGGTTAATATGTATACCTGCGGCCCTACAGTTTACCACTTTGCTCATATAGGAAATCTTCGTAGCTATATTATGGAGGATGTACTCGAAAAGCATCTTCGTTACAGCGGTTATGATGTTAAAAGAGTAATGAATATTACTGACGTCGGACATCTTTCGAGCGATGCTGATACGGGCGAGGATAAAATGCTTAAAGGTGCAAAAAGAGAGAATAAATCTGTTATGGATATTGCAAAATTCTATACAGATGCTTTCTTTGAGGATTGCAAAAAGCTTAATATCAAAACACCCGACGTGGTTGAACCTGCAACAAATTGTATTGACGAATTCATTACAATGGTACAGGGTCTTCTTGATAAAGGCTATGCTTACGTGGCAGGCGGAAATGTGTATTTTGATACATCAAAGCTTGATGAATACTATGTTTTCAATAAGCACGACAGCGATGAATTAATGGTTGGTGTTCGTGAGGGTGTAGAAGAAGATACAAATAAGAGAAATAAAAATGACTTTGTTCTTTGGTTTACCAAATCAAAGTTCGAGGAGCAGGCTCTTAAATGGGATTCTCCCTGGGGTGTAGGCTATCCCGGCTGGCATATCGAATGCTCTGCTATCAGCCTTAAGCACCTTGGTGAATATATGGACATTCACTGCGGCGGTATTGATAACGCTTTCCCCCACCATACAAATGAAATTGCTCAGAGTGAAGCATATCTTGGTCACAAATGGTGTAACTATTGGTTCCATGTTCTTCACCTTAATACAAATACAGGTAAAATGAGCAAATCCAAGGGCGAATTTCTTACAGTTTCTCTTCTTGAGGAAAAAGGTTATAACCCTCTTGCATACAGATTTTTCTGTTTGCAGTCCCATTATAGAAAACAGCTCGTTTTTTCTTTCGAGAATCTTGACGGTGCTGCAACTGCTTATGATAAGCTCATTAAGAAAATCGCAGGCCTTAAGCCCGTTGACAGCGATGAGATTGATATGGCAGCAGTTGAAAAGCTTCAAGGCTCATTCAAGGCTGCTCTTGATAATGATATCAACACATCTCTTGCAGTTACTGCGGTTTATGACGTTCTCAAAGAGAAAACTAACGATAAAACAAAAATCTATCTTCTCAATGATTTTGATAAGGTTCTTTCTCTTGATTTGGTTGAGGGTGCAAAGAAGCTCAAGGAAACAACTGAAGAAAGTGCAGAGCTTGACGATTTTGCAAAATATGTTGAAGAGCAGATAGCTTTGAGAGTTGAGGCTAAAAAGGCTAAAAACTTTGCAGAAGCAGACAGAATTCGTGACGAGCTGGCATCAAAGGGAGTTACACTCCTTGATACCCGTGAAGGTACAAAATGGTCTAAAGAATAAAAAAGGAATTAAAATAATAATTATGACAAGTAAAGAAAGAGCAAAGCTCCGTGCAGAAGCAAACGGTCTTGACCCCATTTTCCAGATAGGTAAAGAGGGTGTTACCGATGCAGTTATTGCACAAATTGAAGATACATTTAATACAAGAGAGCTTTTTAAAATTAGGGTTCATCTTGAAACCTCTCCCGAGGGTCCCAAGGAAATTGCACAGAAAATTTCCGAAGCAACAGGCTGCGACGTTATACAGGTTATCGGCGGAATAATTGTTGTTTTCCGCATCAACCTTATTCTTCGTCAAAAGGCAGCGGAAAAGAAAAAACGTCAGCAGGAGAAGGCAAGAAAAGAAGCTCTTGAAAGACGTACCGAGAGAACAAAAAAGAAATACAGCAGGTAAAAATTATGAGTGAAATCGTTACCGTAAATAAGAAGAAAAAGGTCGGTTCTTTTATAATCGGTCTTTTGGTTCTCGCCCTTGCAATAACAGGTGTTGTAAGCATTGGTAAATTTGCAGTAGATAAATTCTATTCGGGGGAGGAAGAGGTTGTTGACTATTCGGGCTATGCAGAGTTTTTGACCTGGGTGGTTGGCGTTGATCCGGACTCTTTTTCAGATATAACCAAGGCAGATAAAAATGCTCTTCTTAATATCGCTATTTGTACTCTTTTAACAGACGATGTTAAAACAGGGGACTATAATGTTACAGAAAAGGGCCTTATAGTTCCTGCAGAGGATGTTGCAGGCTATTATCTTAAAATGTTCGGTCCCGATGTGGAAATTGTTCATTCAAGCGTTATGGGCTATGGTTATGAGTTTACCTATGATGCAGGAGCAGATACTTACACAGTTCCTCTTACAGGCGTAACCCCACCCTTTACCGTAAGAATTGAATCTGTTGAAAAAACAGGCGGTCTTGCAATTCTCCGTGTCGGCTATGTGGGCACAGATAATGTTGAGGTTTCTCCCGATGGAACAATCGCTGCAACCCAACCGGATAAATATGCAGATATTACTTTAAAAGAAACTGAAACAGGCTATAACTTAATTTCCGTTATGGCAGTAACAGTCGGAGAACATCAGTAAACAAGTTCGGTCAGATACAAATTTTGATTTGTATCTGACCGATAAACTTTTATATACTGGCATCTGGCGACCGGTGGCTTAATTTCGCATTACATATTTACAATCGGCTTTGCCCCGAAACTTGCCACTTTCCACTTGCCATTTGAAACTTTATTCCGCACTTCGCACTCCGTATTCCTCACTCCCTTGTCTATCTTCACCAAAAAAATTCTTGTTATATTATGGGAATTTTACCTTTAAACTATGGAAAATTTTAAAATTATGTGTTACAATGAGCGATGGTGTAATAACTCTATTTGCGTGAAAGCCACGCAAAAAAATTATTGGAGGTAAATTATGAGCAAGAAATTCGTTTATTTGTTCAAAGAGGGCGACGCTTCAATGCGTGAGCTTCTCGGTGGTAAGGGTGCAAACCTTGCAGAAATGACCAACATCGGTCTTCCTGTTCCTCAGGGTTTCACAATCACAACTGAAGCTTGTACTCAGTACTATGAGGACGGCAGAAAAATCAACGATGATATCCAGGCACAGATTATGGAATACATCGACAAAATGGAAGAAATTGTTGGCAAGAAATTTGGCGACAAGGAAAATCCCCTTCTCGTTTCTGTTCGTTCAGGTGCTCGTGCATCAATGCCCGGTATGATGGATACAATCCTTAACCTTGGTCTTAACGAAGATGTTGTTGAAGTTATGGCTGCAAAGTCAGGCAACGCTCGTTGGGCTTGGGACTGCTACAGAAGATTTATTCAGATGTATTCTGACGTTGTTATGGAAGTTGGTAAGAAATACTTCGAGCAGCTTATCGACGAAATGAAAGAAGCTAAAGGCGTAACTCAGGATATTGAGCTTACTGCTGAAGACCTCAAAGAGCTTGCAGGTCAGTTCAAGGCTGAATACAAATCAAAAATCGGTAAAGACTTCCCCTCAGATCCCAAAGAACAGCTTATGGGTGCTGTTGAGGCTGTTTTCCGTTCATGGGACAACCCCCGTGCAAACGTTTACCGTCGTGACAATGATATCCCTTATTCATGGGGTACTGCTGTTAACGTTCAGGCTATGGCATTCGGTAACATGGGTGATGATTGCGGTACAGGTGTTGCTTTCACTCGTGACCCCGCTACAGGTGAAAAAGGCCTTATGGGTGAATTCCTTGTAAACGCACAGGGTGAGGACGTTGTTGCCGGTGTTCGTACTCCCATGCCCATCGCTGAAATGGCTGAAAAATTCCCCGAGGCATTCGCAGAATTCACAAAGGTTTGCGCTA
>JAZQJD010000011.1:0-195224 GCA_045541435.1 Acutalibacteraceae bacterium | reverse complement strand
TGTTGTATCGGGGTGGTGGGTGGTACAAAGGTATGAAAGGCAGGCAAGTTATGAATAGTTTGCGGAACGGATGAATCCGTTCCCTACGTTGCTTGGGGAGGTTTTATGAAGAAATTTATAATTTTTCTAATTGTTTTGTTAGTTGTGGTGCTTTGCTTCTTTTCGTTTTTTGAAGAAATCGAAGAAAACCAAATGAAACCCAAAACCACATCAATAAATGTTACTGAAGAGGTAACAGAAGAAAACAAAGAAAAATCAGAAAAAAATATCTATGCAGTCTGGCTCACTTATTCCGAAATCAGTTCTTTTGTAAAAGGTAAAACCGAAAGCGAATACAGAGAAATTCTTGAAGCAGTTTTTAAGAATTTAGATGAAAATAAAATCAACACTGTTTTCTATCAATGCCGAGCCTTTTGCGACAGCTTTTATAAATCAGATATTTTCCCTGCTTCAAAATATATCACTGCAGACAGCAAAGCACTAACCTTTGACCCCTTTAAAATATTCTTAGAAAAAGCAAAAGCTTATAATATTTCGGTTCATTGTTGGCTTAACCCGTATAGAATTTCTTATGATAAAGAGTTTAAAAATCTACCGAAAAATTCACCCGCAAGAGAGCTTTATAAGGAGGATGAAAATAGTCTTATAATATGTGAAAAGGGCATTTTTCTTAATCCTGCTCATGCGGAAGGTCGAAGGCTTGTGCTTTCGGGTATAAGAGAAATTCTTAATAAATATGAGGTCAAGGGCATACATTTTGACGATTATTTTTATCCCGAAGCAGAGGAAATAAATGATGAGAAATTATATAAGGAATATAAAAAGCAGGGCGGGGAGCTTTCTTTAAAGGCTTGGCGAAGAGAAAATGTCAATGCTCTTATAAGCTCTGTTTATTCACTTGTGAAAGCCAAAAATGAAGCCTTGATTTTTTCTGTCAGCCCCTCGGCAGATATAGAAAAATGTAAGAATACTTTTTATGCGGATGTTGAAAAATGGTGCAGGGAAGAGGGGTTTGTTGATTTAATTATACCTCAGATTTATTATGGCTTTCATAATGAAGAAATGCCCTTTGAAGAGGTTTTAAAAAAATGGGAAAAGCTTGCTTTAGAGGGGGATGTTAAAATGCTTTGCGGTCTTGCTTCTTATAAATGCGGAAAAATTGATAAATTTGCAGGAAAAGGGGAAAAGGAGTGGCAAGAAAATGTAAACATTTTATCAACCCAATATGAACAAGTGCTGAAAAGCCCTGTGTGGCAAGGGTTTTCCCTGTTTTCCTATTCTTATTGTTTTGGTGATAATCTGACTGAAAATTCTAAAAAAGAAATAAAAAATCTGCTATATATGGTAGAATAAAATCAAATAATAGGTTAATATGTCAAAATATTGAGTCGGTTTTAAGAGGTTACTATGAAAAGAAGTTTAAAGCTTATAGCATTATTGCTTTCAGTTCTTACTCTTAATTTAATAGTTCCAGTGGCTTCTGCGGAAAGCGTTTTGGGAGATGTTAACGGTGATGGCAAAATCACCTCTGATGATGCACGCCTTGCTTTAAGATTTTCTGCAGCTATGGAGAAGCCAACCTCAAGCGAAAAGACAAGTGCAGATATTAACAAGGACGGCTTAATTACAATTAATGATGTTAAGCTTATTATGGCAGATGCCATTGACCTTGAATCCTACGAGGAAAGCCTTTTACGCCAAGGCTTCCCGAAATCCTATGTTGAATATCTTGTCCCCCTTCACGAAAAATATCCCGAATGGGAATTTGTTCCTATGATTACGGGGCTTGATTGGCAGAAAAGTATTAATGGTGAGCGTGACCCTCATAAAAAACAGCTTATTGAAAATAATGTTCAGACTTCCTTTAAGTGCTCCTGCAGCTCCTGCAAGGGCGTAATTCAAGAGTCGCCTAACTGGGTAAGTGCTTCCGAGGAAGCGGTGAAATACTATATGGACCCGAGAAACTTCCTTACTGAAGAATATATTTTCCAGTTTGAAAGCACCGCTTATGACAGCAGCCATACCAAAGCAGGTGTTGAAGCAATTCTTAAAAACACATGGATGCACGATTCTTCCATTACGTATCTTAACGGCTTAGGAAATGAAAAGACCTATAAGGAAGACGGTGTTGCAGTTAAATATTCTGATGTAATTTTAAAATCTGCTAAAGACAGCGGTATGAGTGCATATTACCTTGCATCAAAAATGGTTCAAGAGGTTGGTTCAAGCTCTTCCTCCAATGCAGGTGGCTCGAGCGGTAAAAATGCTCCCTTCTACGGCATTTATAATTACTATAATATCGGTGCTTATACAGGTGTGCGTGACGGTCTTGAGTGGGCAAACGGCTTTATGAAGACCATCCGCAGTACAGTTATGTATAAATCTGCCGACACCTCTTCCTCAAAGGTTGTAACAATTCCGTCAAACACAGAGGTGTATTATATCAGTACAAGCGATGATTTTTACAGAGTAAGCACCATTGTTGGCGGAACAACCTATAAGGGCTATGTGAAAAAGGACAATATTTCTGCCTATACCTCTTACGGCAGGCCTTGGACAAACCCCTATAAAACTATTTACTATGGTGCTCAGTATATTTACGATTCATTCTCTGAAACTCAATATACAAGCTATTTGCAGAAATTTAACGTCAATCCGAAATCAGAAACTCTCTATGGTCATGAATATATGGCAAATGTGAGAGCTGCAGCCTTTGAATCTCAAAAGACTTATAAAGCCTATGTTTCTGCAGGTATTATCGGAAATAAAAAGGTTTTCTCAATTCCTGTTTTCAAAAATATGCCCGGTGCAGATATGACAAGGGAGGATTATTTCAAGGCTGAAAAGCCTACCGTAACAGTTTCGGAATATACAGGAGCTTCAATTACTCTTAGTTGGACAAGCCTTGAAAATGCAGAAAAATATCAGATTTATAAATATAATGAAGAAACTGCTAAATATGAAAGAGTTAAAACCACAAGCTCTACCCAATATACAGATTCTACTCTCTCAAAGGGCGATTTGCCTAAGTATAAGGTAAGGGCATACTATGTGAATGAAAGCGGGGAGAATGTTTATTCCTCATTCAGCTCTGTTTTCTATGGTGCAACCGCTCCCGATACACCAACCTCTTTGACCCTTGTTTCAAAGAGTGAGGCTTCTGTGAAAATCAAATGGACAGGTGTTGATTGCACAGGATATCTTGTTTATCGCTATGACGCTCTTTCGGGCAGCTATGAAAAGGTTGGTTCAACTACGGGAACGACCTATACCGATTCAACCGTTGACAGCGGAACTGCCTATAAATATAAAATCAGAGCATATACTAAAACCAATAGCAGAACCTTCTATTCATCAGCCTATACCTCGGTGCTTTCTGTTACAACAAGCGGTGAAGCAACCGTAAGAAAGGGCTATGTCAGCATAACAGATGGCTATCTTAATATAAGAGCATCTGCAAGCACCTCGGCGGATGTGTTGGTGCAGGTTTCAAACGGCTTCTCATTAACAATTCTCGGTACATCGGGGGATTGGTACAAGGTAAGCTTAGTCTTTAACGGAGAAACAGTAACAGGCTACGGCCATAAGGATTACATAAAAATCGGTACATATACGGGTGACACGGATACACCCGAAGACCCGGTAAAAGAAAAATGCCCCTACGAAGAGCCCACTGTTACTCTTCGTCAAGGGGACAGCGGTGAAAGCGTCCGTTGGCTTCAATGGTATCTTTATAAATTGAATTACTTAAAAGAAAGTGATATTGATGGCTCCTTTGGCCCTACAACTCTTTCTGCAGTTAATCAATTCCAGACAGATAAGGATTTAGAGGTTGACGGTCTTGTTGGCTCGGGCACAAGAGGTGCTCTCAAAACCGCCTACGGAGCATAAATTTATGAAGAGAATATTTAAAATAATAATTTCAATGGTGCTTGTACTTTCGGTGCTTGCACCATTCTCCACTTGCCTTTGTGCAAGTGTTAAGGGAGATATGGATTCTGACGGAAAGATAAAGCTTTCTGATGTCCGTAGTATAATGCGACTTGCAGCGTCAATGGAAATTCCCACAGAGGAAACAATTTCAAAAGCCGATATGAATTCCGATGGTGCAATAACTATGGCGGATGTAAAGAAAGCTCTTTCAAAAGCGGTAGATATTAACCCCGACTGGACTCTTAATAAAGTAACTCAGCTTACGCCATCGGAAAAGCATAGCTCATCAGCTAAGATGAAATTCTGCAAGGTTAAGGATTATTGCGGAGAAACCTTTCCCTCCTCACCCGTAAACGATAAATCAAATCCCTTGTATTCCCCCTTGCCAAAGGGGACCTATGACTATGTTGAGTCGGGCCCCGTAACAGATAGTGAAAGCGGTAAAAAGTTCTATATTTTAGGGTCGGGCAGAAGAATTTATGCAGATGAGGTTAAGGTTTTTACAGGCTATAAAATGCCTGATAACAATATTCGGCTTCGTAACCCTATAACCTATGACTCTGACAGTACCAAAATTTACCTTGCTCTCGATTGGAGAGTGCCCTTTAATGTAACAATTAAGCCTCAGAGCTATGAAACCGGTTATGACGGCAGAGGCTTCAATGTTAAAGACGGAGAATTTACCGGTAAATATATTGATTTCACCTTCCAATACACAAGGTCTGCAAAGGGTGAGCATACCTTCCCCGAAAGCGATACAATCAAATCTTGTAAATGGATTATAAACAGCGAAAAGAAAACCGCAACTCTGAGAATATATTTCAGAGAGCAGGGAGAGTTCTACGGCTACTCTGCAGCCTATAACAAAAATAATCTTCTTGTTATTTCAATTAAAGAGCCAACAGAGAAGCTTAAGGGCAGAACTATTGAAATTGACCCCGGCCACGGCGGAAATCAGCCCGGTGCAGGCTCGGGAACAGGGGTTTATGAAAGCGATATTACATATAAAATTGCCCTGCAATTAAAAAAATATCTTGAAAATGCAGGTGCGACGGTTATTTTTTCAAGGGATAATAGTGATTCCGTTCCCGAAATTGAAGAGCGAAGAATAAATGCAATGAAAAATGATGCGGATATGTTCATTTCAATTCATCTTGATTCTTCAAGCTCAAAATCCGTTCACGGCTCATCGGTTTATTATTATAAAAATTATTCCGCACCCTTGGCGGAAGCAATTTCAAAGAATCTTCCCAAAACCCTAAAAAACGACGTTGGCTATAAAATGACCGACAGAGGCTTCCATTTTTACCCGTTCAGAGTTATAAGAATTGAAAATTGCCCTGCGGTTTTGGTGGAGTGTGGCTTCATTTCCAATACCAATGCAGTTTTCACTCCCGATGCAGATGCCAAATTGCAGGCTAATTGCGATTTTAAGCTTCTTAATTCCTCAACGGGCCAGAAATATGTTGCAAAGGGGATTTATAAAGGTATAGTTGAATATTTTGACATATAAAAAAATTCGGAACATTACGTTCCGAATTTTTTTATATAATCTTATTCCCATTCGTCACAACAGACTTGATATTAATATCATCATCAAACAAAATCAAATCTGCGTCATAGCCTTTTTCGATTTTGCCTTTTTGCTTATCAAAGCCTAAAACCTGGGCAGGCGTTAAGCTTGCCATTCTTACGGCACTGTAAAGGGGAGCACCAACCGTTTTATACATATTCCTTACGCAGTCGGAAAGCACACTCGCACTGCCTGCTAAGGCGGAACCGTCAGAAAGCTTCATAACATTATCCTCGTAAATAACGCTCATACCGTTTTCCTGTGTGTAAACGGTATTTTCTTTTATGTCACTTGCGGAGAATTCAAGACCATCGGTAATAAGATACATTTTCTCATCACCCTTGGATTTATAAATAAGCTGAAGAACACCCTTGGGAAGATGCCTTAAATCTGCAATAGCTTGTGTTGTGATGGAGTCAATAACAAGACCTGCTTCAACAACACCTGCGGTTCTGAAAACACCTGTTTTAAAGCAAGAGGTGCAGGCGTTATAAATATGGGTAATATCACTATAGCCATATTTAACCGCTTCCTCAACCTCTTCAAAGCTTGCGGCACTATGGGCAACGGAAGCAACGATACCTCTCTTCTTAAGCTTTTCACCTAATTGGAGTCCGCCCTCAACCTCGGGAGCAGCACCCATTATAAGAATTTTATTCCATAAATCAAGTAATTCTTCGGGTGGATTTTCATTGGGGTTAAGAATGTTTTCGGGACTTTGAGCACCCTTGTATTTTAAGTTAAGATAAGGACCCTCAAGATGAACGCCTAAAATATTAGCGTTTTTGCTTTCTTCACTTGCCTTTTTTATTGAAAGAACAACCTTTTTAAGCTGAGCTATGGGTGCGGCAAGAGTGGTGGGAGCAATAGAGGTTGTGCCGAATTTTAAATGAGCCTCTGCCATTTCAATAATGTCTTGAGGATTTTCGCTCATAGCACTTTTATTTCCGCCACCATGAACATGAGCGTCAATAAAACCGGGAGAAAGATAAAGACCGCCGCAGTCGGTTACAATATCATTTTCTTTTTCTTCATATCTGTCGACAATATCAATTATTTTTCCTTCATTGGTTAATATAATACAGTCACGGATTTTTTGTGGAAAAATAACCTTGCAATTTTTGTAAACCTTCATTATTTTCACCTCTGATATACTAATTTTAAATTTATTCTTCTCTCTTGTCAATGAAAAGTTTTTTTACCGACCTTTACCGACAAAAGTTTTACTTAAAGGAATATATAATTAAATCAGTCGGGGGTGGTGAGGTGACGGTTTATGCAGATGTTCTTGTTGCGTTGAACATTTTGTTGACTTACATAATAATTGTGGCATCCAGAGTGCTTTGCAGTGTGCCTACAAATAAATGGGCGATTCTCATATCATCCGTAATAGGCGGTATAAGTTCCCTTGTGATTTTTTATGAAAACGGGGGAGTGGTTTTTTCTTTACTTTATAAATTATTAACGGGTGCTGTTATTGTCGGGATTGGCTTTCTTCCAAAAACTCTAAAGCAGTTTTTTAAAGAATTTCTTTCTTTTTTCGGTATCAGTCTTTTGTTCGGCGGAGCAATGCTTGCTTTAGAAATAACCCTGAACCCGAAAAATATCTTCTTTTATAACGGCACGGTCTATTTTGATATGAGTATTACTTATCTTGTAGCATCGGTTCTTGTTATCTACGGAATATTTTTATTGGCGGATTACTTAATAACAAAGCATAACAACAAAGGCGGAAAATGTCAGCTTGAAATTAATTATAATGATATTTCAGTCAATATGACCGCTTTCATTGATACGGGAAACACTCTCACAGACGCAATGACAGGAAGACCTGTTATAATTGCAGAGCTTTCTGCGATTTCGCCTTTATTTTCAAGAGAAGAAATGTTGTTTTTTAAAAACGGGAATTTCGAAAATGTTCCGGATAGCTTGAATAAAAGCTTCAGGCTGATTCCGTGTATGTCGGTAACCGGGGAATCCCTTCTGAAAGCATTTCTGCCGGAGCTTGTGATAATAAAGGATAAAGAGAAAATCTATGAAACAAGCTTTTGCACTGTTGCTCTGACAGAAAAATCTCTCTCTCAAGGGGAATATAGGGCACTTCTGAACAACAGAATTTTTGAAAATGTGAAAGAGGAGAAAAATGATGAAAAGCTTTATATATAAAATTAAAATATTAAAAGCAAAATTATTGCAGAAATTAGGCCTCAACAGTGTGTATTATATAAACAGCCCTCAGACACTTCCGCCACCTTTGTCAAAGGAAGAGGAGGAAAGATTAACAGAAGAAAGTGCCAAGGGCAACCGAGCTGCCAGAGATAAGCTTGTGGAGCATAATCTGCGTCTTGTTGTATATATATCGAAAAAATTTGAAAATTCGGGAGTTAATATTGAAGATTTAATATCTATCGGCACAATAGGTCTTATTAAAGCTGCGAATACCTTTAAGCCCGATAAAAATATTAAGCTTGCAACCTACGCTTCCCGTTGCATAGAGAACGAAATATTAATGTATTTAAGGAAAATAAACCAGCAAAGGCTCGATATTTCCTTGGATGAACCGCTTAATGTAGACTGGGATGGTAACGAGCTCCTTCTCTCTGATGTATTAGGTACGGACGGGTTGGAAATCAATGATAATCTGGAGCAAGAGGACGAGAAAAAAGTGCTTATAGCCTGTATGAAAACTCTTTCGGGAAGAGAGAGGCTTATTATGAATATGCGTTTTGGACTTGACGGAAAAAATGAACATACTCAAAAAGAAGTGGCAGATATTTTAGGTATTTCCCAAAGCTATATATCACGGCTTGAAAAAAGAATTATTTTAAAATTAAAAAGAGATATTGAAAAAATGACAAGTTAGTTGCTGAGAGCGATTATTATCCCTCTTTTTTGCTTAAGCAAAAAGGAGGGGGGACCGCGTTAGCGGTGGGTGGTACAAATGTGACGAATACAATACCCGTTGACAAAAATCCTCTAATAATATATAATCTTCGCATATTATAGGAGGGGAAATATATGGCAAATATTATTGCGGCTATTTTAGCTCTTTTTATGTGGTTAACCTCACTTACCACAACAATTCCGAATTTCAAGGATGCGAATAAGGATAGCATTGATATCAAAAATTTCGTTACAGTAAGTGACGTGAGAGAGGTCCCTTATGAAGAGCTTTATGCTTTCTATCAAGAGAATTATTCTCACATGAAGGGTGACGGCGAAAATGCCGATATTTATAATCACCCCGAAAATTACCCCCAGCTTCCCGATTTAACAGAGGAATATCAAGCTCTTCTTGATGAAAACCTTAAAATTGCTCAAGAATGGAAAACGGTTCCCGCCTTAGGTCAGATTGAGTTTTATAATGCAGTTAAAGACCATGGTATGTGGGACTATAAGCGTTCTGACCGCCATCCAGATTGGGAAACCTATGAGGGTAAATTCCTTGTTTACGGCGTTGTTATGGACTTTGAAATCCTGGGTAATATCAACTTCGCATTCACAGGTGCAGCAATGGGCTTCACTCCCGTAACTCTCTGCACAGGCGGTGGCTTTGTTGATGTTAAAAACACCGGTGGCGATTGGGATGATCTCCCTTATTACTTCGATAATGAAGACGATAATGCGTGGATTACCTTTGGTGTTCAGCTTTATGCTTTGATGGATGAGGTTTATGTTGAACAGTCTTATGCTATTGACTGCTTCCTTGACCTTGCAGACCCCAGAGCAGCACTTATTGTTTTAAAGCTTTATAAAGATATGTAAAAAAACGACTGCTTCGGCAGTCGTTTTTTAGATGCCGGATACAAGATACCGGATGACAGTATGTAGAAGTATTGCAACATTTATCCCTCTTTTTTCGTGAAACGAAAAAGGAGGGGGGACCGCCGCAGGTGGTGGGTGGTACACAGTTACACAATGAGTAAAGGTGTTGTAATTTAATGAACGCTTCTCTGCGGTATGGGCGAGCCCATACCCTACGGTTGCATTGATTTAATTCTATTTATCGCAGGTACAGGCTTGCCTGTACCGTAGAGCTTTGCAGATGAGAGCAATTATTCAGCTTTTTTCTCTTGTATTTTCCAAAATATTGTACTAAAATAAAAATATGGTTACTTTGGAAAAATTTACAAGGGGGCGATTGTGTGAATAAAGCACAATTTGTTTTCAAAGCGGTTGATATTTTAGGCAATCCTTCGCAGAATAATATAAGATATAAAAATGTTCTTTCTGTTAAAGATATTGCTTATGGTAGTGAAAAACTTAATACAGGTGATTTATATTACATACCCGAAATTCTTAATGACGGCAAAAAACATCCTGTTATTGTTTATTATCACGGCGGTGCATTTCTTGCAGGGGACAAGAAATATAGAGTTTCCATTTGCGAATATTATGCAAAAGAAGGCTATTTCGTTTTCTGCCCTAACTACCGTATGCCGCCCGAGGTTGATTATAAAGGACTTATGAGAGATTGCGTGGATTCTCTCAATTTTGTTCAGAGGCTCGCAGAAAAATATAACATTGATTTGGAAAATATTGTTTTAACAGGCGATTCTGCAGGCGGCTATATTGCATCTTATCTTGCGGCAATTAAATACAACGAAATGCTTTGCGATGTAATCGATTGTGATAAGGTTTCGATTGACCTTAAGGGCCTTATGCTTATGTGCGGTATTTATGATTTAGAGGTGCTTATGAAGGGCACATCTCTTATGGGCGTTATTCCCACCACCGCAAGAACTCTTCTTAATTTCAATTTTAAAAACGACTTTTCAAATATAAAAGATTTCCCCGATTATGAATATATTTCGCCTGCGGCTTTTGTTAACGAAAAATGGTGTTCAGCATTTATTTGTTGGGCAGATGATGATTTGGTGTGCCAAGGTCAAGGGGAACCAATGGCAGAAAAGCTGAAAGCAGTTGTTCCTCTCTATGACCAATATCACGTATCGGGCATTCAGAACAACCATTGCTTCCACCTTACACCCTCAATAAATAAATATGCAAGAGAATGCCTGCAACAATCCCTGGACTTCCTTGTGAAGCTCTTTGCGGAAGAGAAAATTACAGTATAAGTGCAAAGCGCAAAACGCAAAGTGTAAAGTGTCGGGACTTGCGGTCAGCATTATAATTACAATGTTTGGAAGTGAAGCTTCCCCGAACCTCTTCACTCTTCACTCTTAACTAAATGAAAACCGCCTGACCTTTCGGTCAAGCGGTTTTTGAATTTATCTTATGTTTCCTGTATTTGTCTTAAGTGTAACGTCGTGTGCGCCGCCCTCTACAATACTTGTAGCACTAACGAGAGTGAGCTTTGCATCTCTCTGTAAATCGGGGATTGTAACAACACCGCAGTTGCACATTGTGGATTTTACTTTGTAAAGGCTCTTTGTAACGTTATCGTGAAGTGAGCCTGCGTAGGTTACGTAAGAGTCAACGCCCTCTTCAAATGAAAGCTTTGAGGAACCGCCAAGGTCATATCTCTGCCAGTTACGAGCTCTGTTGGAGCCTTCACCCCAGTATTCCTTAACATAAGTTCCGTTAATGTTAAGCTTGGGTGTGGGGCTTTCGTCAAAGCGTGCGAAATATCTGCCAAGCATCATAAAGTCAGCACCCATTGCAAGAGCGAGAGTCATATGATAGTCATGAACGATACCGCCATCGGAGCAAATCGGAACATAAACGCCTGTTTCTTCAAAATATTCGTCACGGGCAGCAGCAACCTCAATAAGAGCTGTAGCCTGGCCACGACCGATACCCTTTGTTTCACGGGTGATGCAGATTGAACCGCCGCCGATACCGACTTTAATAAAGTCTGCACCTGCTTTTGCAAGGAAACGGAAGCCGTCACGGTCAACAACGTTACCTGCGCCAATCTTAACTGTATCGCCGTATTTTTCACGGATGAATGCGATTGTTCTCTTCTGCCATTCTGTATAACCCTCGGAGGAGTCGATGCAAAGAACGTCTGCACCTGCTTCAACAAGAGCAGGAACTCTTTCAGCATAGTCACGGGTATTGATACCTGCGCCAACCATATATCTCTTCTGGCTGTCAAGAATTTCCTGGGGATTTTCCTTGTGCTGAGAATAGTCCTTACGGAAAACGAAATACATAAGGTTTCCGTTGTCATCAATAATCGGGAGGGAGTTGAGCTTGTGTTCCCAGATAATGTCGTTTGCTTCTTTAAGACTTGTAGAAGAGGGAGCGGTAATGAGCTTATCAAGGGGAGTCATAAACTCTGTAACTTTTAAATCAAGAGGCATACGGCTGATTCTGTAATCACGGGATGTAACAACGCCGAGAAGCTTGCCGTTGGGAGTACCGTCATCGGTAACTGCCATTGTTGAGTGACCTAAAGAGTCGTAAAGCTCAACAACATCTGCCAAGGTGTTTTCGGGGCAAAGGTTTGAGTCACTAACAACAAAGCCTGCCTTATAGCTTTTAACTCTTGCAACCATTGCTGCTTCGTCCTCAATGGACTGAGATCCGTAGATAAAGGACATACCGCCTTCTTTTGCAAGGGCAATAGCAAGAGTATCATTAGAAACGGACTGCATAATAGCAGAAACCATCGGGATGTTAAGAGTTATGGGAGATTCCTCGCCCTTTTTGAACTTGCAAAGAGGTGTTTTAAGAGAAACATTTGCAGGAATACAGTCGGGGCCGGTGTAGCCGGGGATGAGCAAATATTCGCTAAAGGTTCTTGAGGGTTCGTTACAAAAATGTGCCATTCATATCGCTCCTTTGGACAAAATTATTACCTTATATTGTAACCCTCTTTGAAGCTAATGTCAACTATGAATTATTACCATTTTCGACCTGTTTTTTTACTTTAAATTATTGTAAAAGTACATATTCTATGATATTATTACTTTACTCTATATTAAGTAATGAGGTGTTCCTATGGCACATTTTGAAATAGATTTTCACGACAAAAACAGTGAAAGATATATGATAAGCGGTCGTATCAATCAGATGCTGCGTGATATGTATAGTAAATTCGTTATCATCGACAGTGTTGATACGGGCGATTTTTTATATCGTGACGGTCAGTACTCCGTTGAAGATATTGACAAAGGTGAATGGACACCCTTTAAAGCAAACAAGGATTATTGGGGGTATCGTGAATGCTATTGCTGGTTTAAGCAAACAGTTAAAATTCCAGATTCCTTCAAGGGACAGCACGTTATTTATAATATTACCCCTTATGCACGAAATTGGGAAAACGAGGTTAATCCTCAGTTTATTATCTGCGTAAACGGTAAAGTGGTTCAAGGTGCGGACAGCAACCACCGTTATGTCACTCTTACCGATTGTGCAGAGGGTGGCGAGGAGCTTGAAATCGCAATTAACGCCTATTCTGACGATTGGGAATGGAGAGGCGAAATTCAGCTTGGAGCACAGCTTCAAGTGTTTGATGACATCGCTTTTTGCACCTATTTTGATATTCTCACACCCTTAAAGGTTGCAAAATATAAGGATGAGGATAGCGACGCAAGAGTTAATATTCTCAAAGCACTTAACGAGGCTTGTAATATTCTTAATATTGATACCAATGACCGTGAAATTTTCCACCAATCCTGTGTTGAGGCATCAAAATATCTTGATGAAAACCTTTACGGCAGGTTTGAAGAAGCAACCTGCTGGGCAGTTGGTCATACACATATTGATGTTGCTTGGTTGTGGCGTCTTCGTCAGTCAAGAGATAAGGCCTGCCGTTCTTTCTCAACTGTTCTCAAATTAATGGAGGAATACCCCGAATATAAATTTATGTCCTCTCAGGCTCAGCTTTATGAATATGTTAAAGAGGATTACCCCGAGGTTTATGAGAAAATCAAGGAGAAGGTTAAAGAGGGCAGATGGGAAGTTGAGGGCTCAATGTGGGTTGAGGCTGATACCAATGTAGCATCCGGTGAAGCTCTCGTAAGGCAGTTCCTGGTCGGCAAACGCTTCTTCCGTGAAGAATTCGGCATTGATAATAAAATTATGTGGTTGCCCGATGTTTTCGGCTATTCTGCTGCAATTCCTCAGCTTATTAAAAAGAGTGGAATGGATTACTTTATGACAACTAAAATCAGTTGGAATGAGTATAATAAATTCCCTTATGATACTTTCAAATGGCGTGGTATTGACGGAACAGAGGTTCTTTCTCACTTCCCGCCAAGCTGCCATGTAACCGCAAACGAGCGTTCTAATTGGCAGACAACCTACAACAGTAAGTTAAGACCTCTCTATGTTTTAGGCGGTTACAAGAGATATTCCCAGAAAGACCTTTCTAAAGATTTCTTAATGTCCTACGGCTTTGGTGACGGTGGCGGCGGACCTACTGTTGAAATGCTTGAATACGGCAGAAGAATGGGAAAGGGTATTCAAGGCTGCCCTGTTGTTAAGCAGTCAACCTCTCTCGATTTCTTCCGTGACCTTGATAAAAAGGTTTCAGGTAATAAACGACTTCCCACCTGGTGCGGTGAATTGTACCTTGAATTCCATAGAGGAACCCTCACAAGCCAAGCAAGAAATAAGAAATATAACCGTAAGAGTGAATGTCTTTATCACGATGTTGAAACTCTTTGTGCTATTGCAAATAAGGAAATCGGACTTGCATACCCGAGAGAAGAGCTTCTTAAAAACTGGAAAACAATTCTTCTCAATCAGTTCCACGATATTCTTCCAGGTTCTTCAATTTCCGTTGTTTACGAGGACAGTAAGGAAGACTATGAAAGAGTTTTAAAGGCAGGCTGTGAAATGGCAGGAGAAGCCCAGAGCGCACTCCTTTCAAAAATCAATCTTAAAGAGGACAGTATTGTTGTTTTCAATACAACCGGCTTCAACCGTCACGATGCAGTAATCTGTGAAATTCCCTGTGAGGATGAATTTGCACTCTTTGACAAAAACGGTAATGAAATACCATATCAGAAAACCTTTGACGGAAAAATCATATTTGTTGCAGATGTTGTTTCAAAAGGTTATTCAACCTTTACCGTAAAGAAAACCGCACCCAAGAAATTTGATTTTGTCAATGCAACTGCCAATAAGACCTCAACACCTTTCTTTGATGTTGAGTTTAATGAGGAATATAATATTTCAAGGCTCATTCATAAAGAAACAGGTAGATCCGTTGCTCCCGAGGGTGAAGCTGTGGGTAAGGTTATCGCTTACCAGGACAGACCCCATAACCACGAGGCTTGGGATATTAAATGCTATTTTGACGAGGTTAGCTGGGAGCTTGATTTTAAGAATGCAGAGCTTATTGAGCTTGGTGCAGTAAGAGCAGTCTATAAGGTTGACAGAGCCTTCCGCAATTCCACCTTTACAGAGTATTATTGCATTTATAACGATTTGCAGAGAATTGATGTGGATTACGAAGCAGATTGGCGTGAGGACCACGTTGTTCTTAAAGCAGATTATCCCGTTGATGTTAATTCAACAAGAGCAACCTTTGATATTCAGTTTGGTAATATTGAACGTTCAACAACAACTAATACTACTTGGGAATTTGCTCAGTTTGAGGAATCAATGCATAAATGGGCAGACCTTTCCGATAACGGCTTCGGTCTTGCTGTCATCAACGATTGCAAATATGGTTGCGATGTAAAGAACGGTCACATTCGTCCCACTCTTTTCCGTTGTGCTACCCGTCCCAATAAAATTCAAGACAGAGAGCATCATTCATTCTCATTCTCAATTTACCCCCATGCAAAGCGTGTAAACGATTCCGAGGTTGTTAAAGAGGGTTATAATGTAAACTTCCCCCTTTATGCGATTCCTCAGAAAGCACAGGAGGGTACTCTCGAGCCCGAATATTCTCTCGTTTCCTGCGATAAAGAGAATGTTGTTATTGAAACAGTTAAGGTGGCAGAGGACAGCGATAATATCATTATCCGTGCTTACGAGACCTGGAACAGCAAAACTCCCGTAGCTCTTACATTCTGCAACGAAATCGAAAGTGCAACAGAATGTAATCTTATGGAAGAAGAGGATGAAGCAGTTGCATTTGAGGGCAACACCCTTACTGCAACCTTTAAGCCCTTTGAAATCAAAACCTTCAAGGTAAAATTAAAATAAGGATAATATTATGAACTATAGCTTTTTTGCGATGATTTCAAGAATGAAATACATCGACCGATGGGCATTAATGAGAAATACCGACAGAGAAAGCCTTGACAGTCACTCAAAAGAGGTGGCTGTCATCGCCCATGCTCTTGCGGTTATAGGTAACAAACGCTTCGGCAAAGCCTATAATCCCGACAGAGCCGCAGTTTTAGGTCTTTACCACGATGCCCATGAAATAATAACAGGGGATATGCCCACACCCGTTAAATATCAGAATGATGATATTTTAGTGGCCTTCAAAGCCGTTGAGAATTCGGCAAATGAAAAACTCCTCAACAAGCTTCCCGAGGATTTAAGAGGAGAATTCGCAAGCCTTTTAACAGGTGAAAATGAAGACGAGGGCTTACTCGTTCTCATTAAAGCTGCTGACAGATTAAGTGCTCTCATAAAATGCATTGACGAGCGTAAGGCAGGTAATACCGAATTCAAAGAGGCGGAAAAATCCACCCTCAAGCGTATAAAGCAAATGAACATACCCGAAGCGGATGTGTTCCTCAATGAATTTATACCTGCGTATGAACAGACATTAGATACGCTATGAAAAAATGCTCTCCGATTGGAGAGCATTTTTTAGTGAAGAGTGAATAGTGAAGAGTGAATAGTTTAGGGGAAGCGGCGCTTCCGAATTTTTAAAATTGCGTCGCAGACCCGACACTTTGCGTTTTGCATTTAGCACTTTTATTCCGCATTCATTTCTGCGTGCTTCTCATTTATCTTTTCTGTAATCTCTTCCATATATTTTCCGTGGAGCTTGAATTTCCAGCTATAAATTATAAGTGAAAGGGTAATGAGAATTACTGGTGCAACAAGCATCATAAAGCTGATTGCGGATTTAACCTCTTGGCTGTTTTGGGCGTGGAGGTTTTCGTTGTATTTGGAGATTTCAAGACCCGAGAAAAGAATAATTGTTTGAATGGTATAAGCCATTTTCTGCAAAAAGCCCTTCATTGAGAAGGTGATGGATTCGGAACGGAAGCCCATTTTGATTTCGCCATAGTCAACAATATCTGCAAGGAAAACTGTTTGGGAAACAAACATTGATGCAATACCGATGGAAGCAATAAGATAGCAGAAATTCATCGCCATATATGAACCAAAGGAATTAACGCAGATTCCCATTGCCGTAAAGCCGATAATTGCAAGACCGAGAGATACTTGATAGCATCTTCTTCGGGACATAAATTTAGTAAGCACAGGCACAACCCCAAGACCTAAAACAGAGCCAACTGCACCAATAATGTTAAAGGTTGACTGTTTTGCAGGGTCACCTGCAACAACATCAAAGAAATAAACTCCAACTCCCGAAATCATATACCAGCCGGCATTTGAAAGCATTGCAAAAAGCATAAATATAAGAAGCTGGTCATTGTTTTTTGCAATTCGGAACATTTTTTTGAATGTGAATTTTTCTTTCGGTGTAGTAATATGCCTTTCCTTTGTGTTTAAAACAGAAAGGGAAGAGAAACCAACAAGAGCACAAGCACAGATAATTGCCCAAAGGCTGTAGCCTTTAGCATCTGCAATTTTTTCGCCGTTATATGTAGCCTCGCTTAATAAGGGGAGCATAACGGGTGTGAGAATGGAAATAATTCCTTGACCTAAGCCGGAAAAGGTTCTGGCAACCGTTGCAATAAGGCTTCTTTCTTTCGGGTCGCTTGTAAATGAGGGCACCATTGACCAATAGGGAATATCTGCCATTGTATTAGTCATACCCCAACCAACATAAAGCACCGCAACATAAATGTAAAGAGGAATACCACCTAACTCAAAACCGGGGTTAGAGAATAAAAGGGAAAGGACAACCGCATTGCAAGCCGAGCCGATAAGAATCCAGGGGCGGTATTTACCCATTTTTGTTTTTGTGTTGTCAACTATTGTACCCATCATGGGGTCATTGATACCATCCCATATACGAGCAACGGGAGTTAAAAACAAAAGGAATTTTTTGTTAAGATGCAGAATATCGGTTAGATATTTTGCAAGGTATGAATAAAAAAGTCCGTAGCTTAAATCAAGACCAACCGCACCCACACCATAGGAAAGCATATCTTTGATTTTACCTTTTTTCATTTCTTTTCCCTCCGAAAAAGAATAATATATTTAAATTATACCAATTAAAATCCACAATGGCAATATATATTTTCTTGACAAAGAAGAACAAAGTGATACCAACTAGTATCAGTTAGTATCACCTTTAGTAACTTACATATTAATTGGTTTAATATGTAAGCAGAAGCTTAATTGTTTTTCGTCAAAGAGTCTGTTGTTTTCATCATTGTTAAGCTCGCCGCTTTCGCTTAAAGCGTTGAAACGAGCGTCAATATTGAAAATTGTGTAAAGCTCTTTTTCTAACTCGAAATCGTGCTTTTTTTCAGTTAACTGCTCAGCAGAATAGTGAGAAGCATTGAATGAGAATTCTTCAGTACCGCAGGAGCCTGAAACGAAAAGTCCGTTACCGCCTTTTTTACCAACAGCAGCTCTTCTTGTTTTAAAATGGGAAGAGTTTTCCTGAGGACGAATGTAGTGAACGAAGTTTTCAGTTACTGTTAATTCATATTCACCGAAACGAGCTGATTTATAACGGTCAGGATAGGTTTCTGTTTGACCAAGACCGAAATATTTAATATCCTCAAATTCTTCATTCATAAGGATTTCAAGACCCAAACGGGGAAGAAGAGGTGCATTTTCACGGATTTCAGCAGCAAGTGCAATATCAACAGAGCCGTCACCATTAAAGGTATGAGTAAGCTTACCCTTTAGAATCGGGGGATTTGCAGGACCGCCGAGAGCAATTTCGGAATGAATTGTAACCTTGTTGTTGCCCTCTTTAACTTCAGTTGAGTAAGTCTTCTGAGCAATATGGTGAAGATGGTTTGCAATCCATTCGTCAACAGAGCCTCTGTTATAAGCAGGAGCATGCCACATTTTGAATTTAACAGGAGCTTGAAGGTATTCCTTGCCGTCTTTCTTGATGGAAGCAATTCTGCCGTAGGGCTTGTCGAATGTGTATTCAACATCACCGCAGGTAATAACTGCGTATCTGTGGGCATCAGCAAGAGTAACCTGCTTGCCGTCTTTACTTAATTCTTCCTTTTCGGTTTCAATTTCAAACTGTAAGAAGCCGATTTCATAGCCCTTTTCTGCCCAGGGAGTGTCATTTTTCTGATGAATTGTAGCAGTTACAAAGCAATCACCGGAAAGCTTGTAATCGCTCTCGTCAAAGAGGTCGTAGCTAACGGAGCTCTGAGGTGCGATTTCAAGGGTATCAATTTCACCCTCTGCAATAACCTTTTCGTTTGAAGTGAGCTTCCATTTCAATGTAAGGTCGGAAAGGTCTGTGAAATAGCGAACACTCGTAACAGTCATTTTACCGTTTTTATAGGCTGCTCTGAAAGGCTCGTAAACCTTTTTCATATCATAGTAGCCGGGGCGTGGAGTTCTGTCGGGGAAAACAAGTCCGTCAATGCAGCATATTCCGTCGTTGGGGAAATCGCCGAAATCACCGCCGTAGTAGTAACGGGGATTGCCGTTTTCATCGGGAATATTTATAGCGTGGTCCGTAAGCTCCCAGATACAGCCACCGCAGAAATTATCGTATTTATCAACAAGCTCCCAGTAATCGTAAACATCACCCGTTGACATTGAGCAAACATATTCGCACATATAGAAGGGCTTGTCGTATTCTTTGTTGTTGCAGTAAGCATCAATGTAATTAACACCTGCATACATTCTGCTCTCAACATCGGAAATATCCTTGAAGCATTCTCCCTCGGGAACTGCCTTGAATTCAAGGTGGGAGTTTTCATAGTGAACAAGAGCATTTTCGTTGCGGGATTTTATGTATTTTCTCATAGCTCTGTGGTTTTTACCGCAACCGCTTTCGTTACCGAGAGACCACATAACAACGCAACCGTGGTTTTTATCTCTTTCAAAAAGCCTTGCAGCACGGTCAACATAAGCTGCTTCCCATTCATCAACTGTTGAAAGCATTGACCAACGCATCCAGTCCCAGTCAGCATCTGTGTTGAAGCCCATACCGTGAGTTTCAATGTCAGCCTCGTCAACAATATAGAAGCCGAGAGCTTCGCAAAGGTCTAAAAATCTCGGGTCATTGGGGTAGTGAGAGGTTCTGATGCAGTTAACGTTTGCACGCTTTAAAAGGAGTAAATCTTCAACCATCTGCTCTGTTGTAACAACATAGCCGTTGAGAGTTGAATCGTGGCGGTTGATGCCACGGAGCTTAACGCCCTTGCCGTTAACAAGGAAAACCTTGTTTTCAATTTTAACATCACAAAGACCAAGCTGGAAAGGAACAATTTCATCCTCAACAGTAAGGAAAAGAGTGTAAACATAAGGAGTTTCGTCATTCCACATTAAAGGATTCTGAATTTCGATAGTGAATGTGGAGTCAGCACTCTCGCTTGTAGAAATAACATCACCCTTAGGAGAGGCAAGTCCGTAAAGAACGGGAGCATTACCAACTAAATCACATTCAACAGTAAGGGTTGCAAGAGAATAATCCTCGTTGAAGCTCTGTCTTATATAAACGTCTTTTAAACGGTTTTTACTGCGGGAAAGAATATAAACCTCACGGAAAATACCTGAAAGGCGGAAATAGTCCTGGTCTTCAAGATATGAGCCATCGCACCATTTTACAACAACAACTGTAATTCTGTTTTTCCCTTCGTGAAGATGTTTTGAAATATCAAATTCACTTGTGCAGTGAGAAACCTGACTGTAGCCAACAAATTCACCGTTGATTAAAAGATAGAAACAGGAGGAAACACCCTCAAAGGTGATGATGTTATCTCTTTCGAGCATTTCTGCACTTACATCAAATTCCTTGATGAAAACAGAGCAGGGGTTGTCCTCGGGAACGTGGGGCGGGTCAGTTGGGAAAGGATATTTAAGGTTGGAGTAAAGGGGTGAATCGTGCTCTACGTTTTCATAAAGCTGAATATTACCGGGCACCTTTACCAAGGGTAAATCCTTTTTATCAAAATCTGCGGTAAGATAGCTTTCATCTAAATCCTCGAAGCTGTCAAAGAATTTAAAGCTCCAGTCTTCACCGCAAAGATTTGTTAAATAGTAAGATTTGTTTCTGTCGCCTGAAAGAGCATCCTCAAGGTTATCATAAGGAATAAAATATGCACGGGGACTTTGTGCTCCAATGTGCAAATCCTCAAGGCTTTTGTGATATGGTTTGAATTTCATAAAAACTCTCCTTTTGTGGAAGTAGTGCAAATTCTATCCCTCTTTTTTGCTTTAGCAAAAAGGAGGGGGGACCGCATTAGCGGTGGGTGGTACATAATTGCCACATTGTGTAAATAATACCACAAAAGAAAAAACTATACAATAAAAAACAAAAATAAAAAAATATCAATAACCCCTTGATTTTTTAAAATCAATTATGTATAATAGCAAAGCACTTTGTGAGAGGTGCAGAATTTAATATGTAAATTCTTTGAACAGATGGAGAGTTGTCCGAGCTGGTCGAAGGAGCACGATTGGAAATCGTGTAAACGGCCAAAACCGTTTCGAGGGTTCGAATCCCTTGCTCTCCGCCAAAAATAACAGATATCCTTTCGGGTGTCTGTTGTTTTTTTGTTTGAATAAGTAAATAGGGATTCGAACCCCCTCCGCCAAAAACAGAACCACCCAATAGGGTGGTTTTTGCTTTTGGTTTGAATATATAAAGATGAGTTGAAAAAGTTGTCGTTTGTTGAACCTGCCTTCGAAGGCGGGGGGACCATCTTGAATATGTAAACGAATTGAATTTAGTTTTAAGCGAGCCAATTGTGAAAGTAGTGAATAGAGTTGAGCGGAATGGTGGGTGGTTCTCTACGCGAGCATAGGAGCGTAGTTGAAGCGTAAGCTTCAATTAACACATTCTTCTGTTTTGATATAATTAAACAGAACACTATGGCAGTTCCGCTTTTAGCAGAAATGTTGCTATGCAACAAAGAACCTTCCGTCACGAAAAATCAAGATTTTTCGCGACACCTTCCTTCGAAGGAAGGCAAAAACACATTAACCGCATTCGTATATCTATACTCACTTGTGAAATTCTATACAATAAATCCGTTTGCCATTTCCCACTATCTATGCTATTATATTTTCGGTGATAAAAATGAAAAAAACAATTTTAATTATTCTTGGTAGTATATTAGCCCTTGTTCTTGTGGCGGTTATTGTTTTAGCGGTTAATACTTTTATGTATTACCCGCACTATAAAGAAAATAAAGAAGCTGTCAATATAGAACCCAAAGAAGATAACATTAAAATGATGAGCTATAATCTTCGTTGCATCAGTCCTACGGATTGGGGCAAAAAGGGTTGGTTTTACCGTGCGGATTTGATAATTGATGATATAGCAGAGGAAATGCCCGGTATAATCGGCTTCCAGGAAGCAACCAAATGGCATTATTCATACCTCGTTGACTCATTAAAAGGCTATGATTCTGTTATTACCTATCGTGACGATGCTTTCAATTCAGAGGGCTGCCCCATATTCTATAATACAGAGCTTTATACCCTTGTTGATAAAGGCTCCTTCTGGCTTTCGGAAACTCCCGAGGTTCCCAGCAAATCCTGGGGTGCACAATATAACAGAGTTTGCAGTTATGTGATTCTTACAGAAAAATCTACAAACAAAGATTTTGTCGTTTTCAATACTCATTTAAGCCATGTTAGTGATGAAGCGAGAATCAACGGAATACAGGTTGTCCTTGACAAAATCAGCGAGTTCGGTTCACTTCCCTCTGTGATTATGGGTGATTTTAATGCGGAAGAGGGTTCTGTTACATATAACAGCGTAACCGAAAGTTTCCTTGATGCAAAATATGCAACCGAAAACGCATCGGAGCTGCATACCTATAACGGTTGGAATAATCCCGAGAAATTCAAACGAATTGACTATTTTATGATTTCGAAAAAGGGTATTGAGGTTAATTTATACAATGTTCTTTCGGGTGTTCAGAACGGTGAGCTTACAAGCGACCACTGCCCCATAGTAATTGAAATTAATTTGGATTAATTTCAATTAGCTGCCAGTCGCCAGCTACCAGTATGTAAAAGTATTGCGAAGCCTATCCCTCTTTTTTGCATAGCAAAAAGGAGGGGGGACCACCGCAGGTGGTGGGTGGTACCGTTGCTTCTTTACTTAGTAGATGAGAGTGACCGTATAGTGAAATATATAAATTGTGGACAATGGTTTGTCGGGCTTTGTTGTGCGGTATTGGCAAGCCCATACCCTACGGTTGTGTAGAATATGGCAAAAAATTTTAATTTAAAAAGCAATCACTCGATTAAGAAAAAAGCTTTTCTTAATCGAGTGATATTTTTATAGCTCATTTATAAATTCGCCTATACGCTCAAGAGCTTTTATAATATGCTCTGTTGAATAACAATAAGAAGCTCTTACAAAGCCTTCTCCGCCTTTGCCGAAGGCGGTTCCGGGAACAACCGCAACCTTTTTGCTTTCAAGGAGCTTTTCGCAGAATTCCTCGCTGGAAAGCCCCGTGCTTTTTATGCAAGGGAAAGAATAAAATGCACCTTTCGGCTCTCTGCAGGTAAGACCTAATTTATTGAAGCCGTTAACAATAAGCCGTCTTCTGCGGTCATATTCCGACCTCATTTTTTCGATTGCTTCATCACCGTTTTTCAAAGCTTCCACCGCTGCATATTGAGAGGTGGTGGGAGCGCACATTATTGCATATTGGTGTATTTTTGTTATTTGCTGCATAAGGGGTTCCGGACCGCAGGCATAGCCTAAACGCCAGCCTGTCATAGAATATGCCTTTGAAAAGCCGTTGACGGTAATAGTTCTTTCCCACATACTTTCAACTGAAGCGGGGGAAATATGAGTGTAATCTCTGTAGGTAAGCTCGGAATATATTTCATCGGAAATAACAATGATGTTTGTACCTTTAAGAATTTCAGCAATTTTCTCAATATCCTCTTTTTCCATAACGGCACCTGTGGGGTTGCAGGGATAGGGGAGAATAAGTGCTTTTGTTTTAGGCGTAATAGCATTTTTTAATTCTTCGGGTGTTACCTTGAAATCGTTTTCCGCTTTTGTTTCAATAATAACGGGAACACCGCCTGCAAGGCTTGTTATAGGCTCATAGCAGACATAGCTTGGCTGAGGAATAATAACCTCGTCACCCGGGGCAACAATGGCTCTTATTGCTCCGTCGATTGCCTCGCTTCCGCCAACTGTTACAAGTATTTCAGTTTCCGGCTTATATTCAAGCTTGTATCTTCTTTTTAAGTATGCGGAAATTTCTTTTCTTAATTCGATTGTACCTCTGTTGGCACTGTATTTTGTTCTGCCTCTTTCCAGGGAGTTTATACCTGCTTTTCTGATGCTCCAAGGGGTCTGAAAGTCCGGCTCACCAACGCCGAGAGAAATAACATCCTCCATTGTGGCAGCAATATCAAAAAATTTTCTTATGCCCGATGGCTTTATCTCAGTTACCGCAGGGTTTAAAACCTTACTGTAATCAATCATAAATGAACTGCCCCCTGGTATCTTCCTCGGTGTCAAACAGTTCAACATCAAGCTCTTTGTAACGACGCATTACAAAATGAGTTGCGGTGGATGTAACGGAATCAATAGTTGCAAGCTCTCTTGCAACAAATCTTGCAACATCCTGGAGAGTTTTACCTTTTACAACAACATTAAGGTCATAAGAGCCCGACATAAGATAAACAGACTCTACCTCACGGAAGGACATAACCTTTTCGGCAACCTCTTCAAAGCCAGAATCTGCTTTGGGAACAACATTAAGCTGAACAATGGCGGAAACATAGGTATCATCATATTGGTCCCAGTTAATAACAGCCTTGTAGCCACGAATCATACCGTCTTTTTCAAGCTGTTCGATTTCCGCTTTGACTTCGCTTTCGGTTGAACCAAGCATAGTTGCAATCTGTTCGGTAGTATAACGTGCATTTTTACTTAAAAGCTTTAAAATTTCGTATCTCATAATCTATTTCCTTTACATCAAATCTTCATTGTAATGTGCTCTTTCGCCACCGATAAATTTCGGTCTTACTCTTGCGGCAGTAAGAGTGGCGTTGCCGATTTTGTTGTTCTTAAGTCTTACGGGAACTGCAACTTTCTTAAGGTGCATACCGATTAGGGTTGAGCCGATGTCAAGCCCCGCATCTGCCTTGATTTCTTCAAGTGCAACGGGATTTTTAAAAGCCTTATATGCAGCAGTTGCAAATGAACCGCCGGCTTTTGGTTGGGGGACAACATTAACATATTCGCCATTCGGAACTGCATCCGCTTCAACGATAATTGCCCTGTTAAGATGCTCGCAGCATTGAGCCGCAACGAAAATACTATATTCATTGGCGGCTTCGTAAATACCCTCGAAAATCTCTTTTGCGGTTTCGGGAGAGGAGTTTGTGCCGATAGTGTCACCGATTACTTCACTTGTTGAGCAACCTATAACAAGAAGCTGTCCTTTTTTAAGCTTAGCTGTTTCGATTATTTCCTTTGCGGCTGAATAAGCCTGTTCCTTAATTGTGTTCATAACAACACACCTCAAAATTAAAATATATTTCCCTTGTATTTTACACTCTTTTTAAAAAAAGTAAAGCATTATTATTGATATGTTAACAATTTCTTGTTAAAATATAGAAAAAAGATAAAAGAGGTGTATATGATGGCAGTTAAATTCAATGAAGATAAAGAGGTTGTTGCAAGAATAAAGGAAGGCCTTAAAATGAAGGGCGGTTATTGTCCCTGCAGATTAGAAAGAACAGAAGATAATAAATGCATTTGTAAGGAATTCCGTGAGCAGATTAAAGACCCGAGCTTTGAGGGCTACTGTCACTGTATGCTTTACTACAAATCTAAAGATTGAGAGGAAAATAAATATGGCAGAATTAACTATTACAAGTGCTAATTTCGAAGAATTGGTTTTAAAAAGCGAAAAGCCTGTTTTGCTTGATTTCTGGGCAACCTGGTGCGGTCCTTGTCAGATGATAGCTCCGATAATTCACGAAATCTCTGAGGAAAGAGCAGATATTGTTGTGGGAAAGGTTAATGTGGATGAAGAAATGCAGCTTGCAATGCAGTTTGGCATTTCAAGTATTCCCACTCTTCTTGTTTTCAAAGAGGGAAAGCTTGTTAATCAAGGCGTTGGGCTTCTTCCGAAGGCAAGTGTTTTAAAATTAATAGATGGTTAAAATTAAAGGGAAAACCTGTTGCTTCGGGTTTTCTCTTTTTATTTTATTACATAATTATTACAAATTAGTCACATTGTTTGACAGTTGACAAGTTTTATTGTATTATTAATGGGTATAATTGGAATAATATGATGTGTTTTTGCGGTCATATTTTGAAAGGTTTGTTTAAAGACTTATGTTTATTGATTTGGAAGGGCTTGACGGCTGCGGTAAAACTACTCAGACCGAGCTTGTCTGCAAAAGGCTTTCTGCTGACGGAATTGATTACAAGAAAATCAAGCTTCCCGATTATGAAAGTGAGTCAAGTATTCTCGTAAGAAAATATCTTGCAGGGGACTTCGGTAAAAATGCAGGAGATGTTAATGCCTATGCCACCTCTGTGCTTTATGCGGCAGACAGATTTGCTTCTTACACAGAAAAATGGAAAAAGGAATATCTTGAGGGTACATTGATTTTTGCGGACCGCTATACTCCCGCAAATGCAATTTATCAAATGACAAAGCTTGATAAAGCACAATGGGATGAATACCTTGACTGGCTTTTTGATTTTGAATATAAAAAAATCGGAATCCCTGCTCCCGACAAGGTTATTTTCCTTGATATGCCCGTTGAGGTTTCTCAAAGACTTATGACTCAACGCTATGAGGGTGACGAAAATAAAAAGGATGTTCACGAAGCTAATGTGGAATTTCTCAATGCCTGCCGTGAGGCAGCTCTTTATGCGGCAGATAAATGCGGCTGGGTAATTGTTCCTTGCTCCGAAAACGGTGAGCCTCTTTCCATTGAAGAAATAAATGACGAAGTATATAAAATTTTGCTTGAAACAATAAAAGAATAATTACTATGCTTGATTTTAAACCTGTTAAAATTGAAGACAGAGCTTTAATTTTAAATAACATTCCCGAAAGTGCTTCGCAGATATGTGACTTTTCCTTCGGTAATATTTTCTGCTGGAGCGTAGGGGAGAATACCCGAATTGCAGAGAAGGACGGCTTCATCTTTCTTCGCTCCCGCTTTAACGGAATTAAAAGCTATGCTTTCCCATGGGGTAAGGGGGATATTAAAACGGCCCTTAAAATAATTGAGGAAGATGCAAAAGAACGAAATGCAGATTTCAGCTTCTATTGCTTAAGCGAAGAGCAGGCGGAGCTTCTTAAAGGCATTTATGGCGACAGGCTTGTTCTCAAAGAGCAAAGGGATTTCTTTGACTATGTTTATCTTCGTGAAAAGCTTGCAGCTCTGAGTGGAAGAAAATACCATTCCAAGAAAAATCATGTTAATTCCTTTTGTAAGAAAAATAATTTTTCTTATGAGGATTTGAATGAGGCTAATTTAAAAGAATGTCTTGAGTTTTCTCGCCTTTGGCATAAAAGCGGAGAGAGAAACCCCAAGCTTGACGAAGAAAAGCTTGTTATTGATAAGGCTTTTGAGTATTTCGATGAATTAGAATTGTCAGGTGCGCTTTTGAGAGTCGATGGCAAAATCGTTGCCTATGCTTTAGGCGAAGCGATGCCTGACGGAAAAACCTACTGCACCCATTTTGAAAAAGCCTCGCCCGAATATCTTACTGCCTATGCGGTAATCAATAAATTATTTGCAGAAAATTCTCTCGGAGAATTTCAATATATAAACCGTGAAGATGATGCGGGTGCGGAGAATTTGCGAAAAGCAAAAACCTCTTATCATCCGGAGTATCTTGTGAAAAAATACTATGGAAAAATCCTTTGAAATCCGCTTTCCGAATGAAAGTGATTATGAAAATTTAAAACACCTGTGGAAAACCGGTTTTGATGACAGTGAAGCAAGTCTTGATTTCTTTTTTGAGAAAACTGTTTCTCTTGATAGAGTGTTGGCGGTTTTCCGAAACGGTAAGCCCGTAAGTGCTTTATATATGCTTGAAAGCGAAATTTTAATAAGTGGAAAAACATATTCTGCTTACTATATTTACGCAGTTTGTACCCACCCCGAGCATCGTGGTAAGGGGCTTATGAAAAGCCTTTTTGCAGAGCTTTTTAAGGTATCGAAAAGCAGAAATGTTGACTACCTTTTCCTTGTACCCGAAGAAGAATATCTTTTTAAAGTCTATGAAAAGCTTGGCTTTAAAAACGGATTTTCCTATTCTGAAATGGTTATTTCCAAAAAGGATTTTATAAATGACGGAGTAAAAAATATTCAAAAGCTGACTTATAGTGATTACAGAGAGATCCTTTTTGAAAACCCTGTGAATGTACCTCTTGCGGTTCTTAAAGAAAGCACCTTTAATTCTTTCTTTAATTCCGTAAGCGGAGAGGTGAAAGTAGCTTTTATTGAAAATGAGGGCTATGCCCTTTATGAAGAAACAGAAGAAAAGCTTGTGATTTTTGAGGCTTTCGGAAATGAAAGCTTACTCATAAATGCAGTCTTTCAAAATACTCAAAAAGAAAAGCTTGTTTTCAGAACAGTGGCGGATAATAAGCCTGTTCCATACGGAATGTATTATAAAATAAATAATGTTCCCGAAATCCGAAACGGATTTTTCGGTGTTCCATACTCAAATTGAGAGGTCTTAAAATGATTTATGTTTTTCTTGCCGACGGCTTTGAAGAAATAGAAGCACTTGCTCCCGTTGACTTTTTGTTAAGAGCAGGTGTTGAGGTTAAAACAGTCGGCGTAAGCGGTAAGCTTTGCCGTGGTGCTCACGGAATAAATGTTGAAGCAGATATTCTTCCCCATGATGTAGTGCTTGACCGTAATCTTCAGGGTATAATTCTTCCCGGAGGGATGCCCGGTGCGGAAAACCTTAATAACAGTGAGCTTGTAAAAATGGCAATTCATTATTGCGCAGATAAAGGTAAAATCATTGGTGCAATTTGTGCCGCACCCTTTATTTTAGGCAGAAAAGGTCTTTTAAAGGGCAGAAATGCAACCTGCTTCCCCGGCTTTGAGGATGAGCTTATTGGCGCAAATCTTGTTGAAGCAGGTGTTGTTACAGACGGCACAATAGTTACCGCAAGGGGTGCAGGTGTTGCCTGGGAGTTCGGTGCTGCAATATGCTCCATAATTACAGGTGAAGAAAAAGCCCTGCAGATACTCAGAGGTATTCAATGGAGAAAGTAATAGATATAAGACCCATAAAAAAGAAGATGAGGGCTGAAGCTAAAGAAAGCAGACTTTCAATGGAGCCTTTAACCAAATGCTCTTTGGATAAAAAAATCTGCAACAAGCTTCTCAATTTATGGGCAGTAAGAGAAGCTGAAACATTTTTATGCTATGTTTCAACAGATATTGAGGTTGATACAAAAGAGCTTATAAATGCTCTCTTGTCTATGGGTAAAAAGGTTGCGGTGCCTCGTTGCGAGGGCGGACCCTCGGAAATGAATTTTTATTATATAAATTCTCTTGAAGAGCTTTCCTCGGGCTCCTTTGGTGTTTTAGAGCCTGAGTCGGATAAAGAGAAAATGCTGACGGAAACTGAAAACACAATATGTATAGTTCCTGCGTTTATGTTTGATAAATCGGGCTATCGTTTGGGCTATGGCAAGGGCTATTATGACCGCTATCTTTCTAAGTATAAGGGTTCAACCATAGGCATTTGCTATTCCCAAAATATTAAGGATGAATTATTTCACGGGAAATATGACAGAACCGTGGATATGATAGTTACGGATAAAGGAGTGATTTTGAGTGGCAAAGGATAATTTTAATGATTATGAAGAGCTTTTGAGTATGTTTGAAAAAGACAGTACAAAGAAAGCACCTCAAGCTGCAAAGCACACTGATGAAGCTGCACTTAAAGATAAAAGACAGAAAAAGGTTGATGATTTTAAAATTAATATCAACTCCAATAGTGCCTATGAAAACCCTAATTATAAAGGCGGCGTGTATTTTTCCAATCCTCCCCGTGATATAGATAAGGCGGCTCAAAGAGAGAAAAAAGCTACAGTCAGAAGAAATCAAAGGCAAAGGCCCGCTGTAGATAAATTTAAGGTTTCTGCACCGCCTACAACCGCAAAGCAGAATAAAGCTATTGCAGAGAAAGAGGCTAAAAATAAAAAACGTCAGAATACCGCTTTGGGAAGATTTTTTGCATCGGGTAAGCTTTCTCATTTAGCTCTTGCAATAGCAATAATTGCTCTTTCAAGCGTAGTTCTTTGCATTTACGGAATCCGTTGCATCAATGATGTTCTTGCAATAGATGTTGAGGACATTGCAGTTGAGGTTGAGGTTTCTAAAGGTATGAGCGATGGGGATGTTATTGATGCTCTTAAGGATAAGGACCTTATAAATAATGAGCTCTTCTGTAATCTGTTTGTTAAGCTTTTAGATTTGACATCGGCAGATAAAGAGAAAAGAGAATATGTTTCCGGAGTTTATACTCTCACCCCCAAAATGGGCCTTGAAAAAATGCTTTCCACAATGAAAGCTGATATTACTCTTTCCGAAACTGTTACTCTCACATTCCCTGAGGGCTGGACTATTGACCAGATTGCAGAAAAGCTTGAAGCTAACGAGGTTTGCACCGCCGCAAGCTTTATCAATACTCTTCAGAATGTTGACTTTTCAGAGGATTATGATTTTATAAAATCAATTCCCAATAAAGAAAAACGCTTCAGAGTGCTTGAGGGTTATTTGTACCCCGATACTTATGAGTTCTATGTTGGTGAAAACGCTTCAAGCGTTGCGAGAAGATTTTTAGATAACTTCGAGAATCGTTGGACTGATGAATATCAGAAGCAGGCTAAGGAAAGAGGCTTGAGCCTTGACGAAGTAATTATTATGGCATCGATTCTTCAAGAGGAAGCAGCTTCAAGCTCTCAGATGGCAGATATTTCATCCGTTCTTTATAACCGTCTTGACAGACCCGGAACGTTCCCCTGGCTCAACTGTGACTCGACCTCTGATTATGTTGTGAAAACAATTAAGCCCACCTTAACATCTTCAACTGAGGACAGTCAGAAATATGTGGATTATATCAAGAATTACGATACCTATGACACCGATTGTAAGGGTCTTCCCATAGGTGCAATAGCTAACCCCGGTGATGCGGCAATAAGAGCAGCACTGGAGCCATCGGCTACAAGCTATTACTATTTCTGCCATAACACCGAAACAGGTGATGTTTTCTATGCTAACACAATGAGCGAGCATGAGGCTAATATGAGAAAAGCAGGTTTAAGCTGATATGAAAAAAGCAGTAGCAATATTTCTTTGCGGTTGCTTTTTGCTGACAATGTGTTCCTGCAATTTTAAAAAAGAAGCGAAAATTGAATTTACAGCTATGAACACCCTTATGAGTATAAGGGTGTTCAGTAGTTCTGAAGCCGATAATCAAAAGGTTTTACAGCTTTTTGTTGATAAAATCAATGAGCTCGATTTGCTTTTTGATGCCAATAATGAAGATAGTGACGTTTCAAAAATCAACGGCAAAAATAAAAAAATAAAAATCAGTGAAGCTACCGCAGAAATAATAGAAAAATCAATGCTTGCAAACACTCTTACGGAGGGTGCGTTTGATATTACAATAATGCCCGTTTTAAAGCTTTGGGGCTTTGATAACGGTAATTACGGCGTGCCTAAGAAAGAAGAAATACAGGATGCTCTTCTTCTTGTAGGGAAGGATGCAGTTTCCGTAAAGAATAATAAAGTAACAAAAAAAGAAAATGCCGAAATCTCTCTGGGAGGAATTGCAAAGGGTTATCTTGGTGATGAGCTTTTGAAGCTTGCAAGGGAATATGATGTAAGCGGGATAATTTCCCTGGGGGGTAATATTGTCCTTTGCGGTGAGAATGCAGAAAAGGGTCAATGGACCGTTGGGGTTAAAAACCCTTTGGAAACAGATTCTCTTGTTTGCACCTTTAAGCATAAGGGTAATGTGAGCGTGGTTACCTCGGGCGGCTATGAAAGAAGCTTTAAAAAGGACGGAAAAGCTTATCACCATATTATTGATACCAAAACAGGTGAGCCTGCAAAAAGCGACCTTTTAAGTGTAACCGTAATAGGTGAGGACGGAGCCCTTTGCGATGCCTTTTCAACTGCACTTTTCGTTATGGGAAAGGAAAAAGCCGTTAAGTTCGCAAAGGAGCATAACGACTTTCAGTATATTTTTGTTACAGAAAACAGAGAAATAATTTTAACCGACGGAGTGGAAGACTGCGAAATTCTCTCCGAGGACTTTAAATTAATTGGCAAATAACAGAATTTGAAAGAAGATAGCCCTTTCTTGTAAGGACAATTCTTTCACCGTCAAAATCAATCAAGCCTTGTTCTTTTAAGAACGGGGCTTTTTCTTTTATTTTAATTAATGGCTTTTCACTGTAAAGCTTTTTTAATTCTGATAAATACAAGCCTTTTTTCAGCCTTAATTTAAGCATTATGTATTCTTCAGAGTCACCGCCAAAATCATCAAAAACAGCTTTTTTGCCGTTTATGAAGCTTTCGGTATCGCTTTCAAAATAAAACCTTTTTCCGTCAATGTATGAATGTGCACCGGGACCAAGGCCCAAATAGTTTTGAAGCTCCCAATATTTTGTGTTGTGACTGCTCTCAAAGCCCTCTTTTGCAAAGTTAGATATTTCATAATGAATAAATCCTGCTTTTTCAAGAGCGTCTGCACATTGGTTATAAAATTCTATGGTCCTTTCATCATCGGGGAAATCATATTTATCAAAATTTTTATAAAAATGAGTGCCCTCTTCAACTTTAAGCATATATGCACTAATATGAGGAACTTCACTTTCAATAACGAAATCAAGAGTTTCCTTTAAGCTTTCTTCAGTCTGGTGCGGAATACCAAGCATAACATCAAGAGAAATATTGGTTATTCCCTTTGCTTTTAAAAGCTCAATAACTTCCTTTACTCTTTTTTTATCGCTTTGTCTGCCGAGAGCTTTCCTCTCTTTATCAACTGCGGATTGCAAACCTAAAGAGATTCTGTTAACTCCCGCCTTTAAAAGATAGGGGAGAATACCTTCAATATCGGAGTTTGGATTACATTCGACGGTGATTTCGCAATTATCTGTAATTATGAATTTTTCTTTTGCGGCAGTTATTATTTTATAAAGCTCTTCACCCGATAAAACCGAGGGAGTACCGCCACCAAGATAAAGAGTATCCGCCCTGAAAGGCTCTTTAACAAATTCATTCACTCTTTCAAGAGTGTTGATTTCATTTATCAAAGCCTCAACATAAAGGGTCTTATCATCATTTTTACATCTGTAAGAATAAAAATCACAGTAAGGACATTTGGATTTGCAAAAGGGTATGTGAATATATATACCGGACATTTTCTCACCTCTTTATAATTGCAACAGTTTCACTATTCGATTTTGTGAAAATTGCAAGAAATGTTGCTGCTTGAGGTGCCTGCCTTCGAAGGCGGGGGGACCACCTTGAATACAGTTGAATAATTGAATTTATTGTAAACGTAAGGGTTGTTTATCGTTTGGATTAGTTAGTCGGGTGGTGGGTGGTTCTCGATGCAACCAAAGGTGCATCGTTGAAGCGTAAGCTTCAACTGAAAGTTGCGTTGCAACAAAGAACCTTCCGTCACGAAAAATCAAGATTTTTCGTGCCACCTTCCTTTGAAGGAAGGCACAAATAGCAAAAATTTATTCTGATATCTTTACAAAATGATGCTTGAATTTGAATTGTATGAATGATTATACAATCAATCTTCCTTTTTTTCAACCGCTTCAATTCGTCTTTTTACATATTTGTTTTTGCAGCCGCCCATTTCCTTGCAGTTGCATTTGTGATAGTAAAGGCAACGGATTTTCTTTCTTCCGCTTAAAAAGGTCAGCTCTTCAATAATAACGTTTTTGTCCACAACGGGACAGTATTGCTGGTAAGTAAAAGAATGTCTGTTCATAAGCACCTCTCAAAAAAGTCATAAATCTTTTCATCTATAATAATTATGCTCGTTAACTATGATTATTAATCTGTAATAAAATTAATTTTATATGAATAAAAATAATTGTATTAAAATAACAGGCGGTGAGGAAGTTAACTAAAATAAAAAAGTATTCAAGAATAAGAAAAATGAGCGAAAGAGATTTGCTTTTAAAAGAAGTTGAGGATGTAAGATTTCTAATGAAGCTTGCCTATTTTAAGCTGTCGGTGGCAAATGACAATGCCCTCGTAGAATCAGCGGTGCTTGAGCTTCGCAGTCTTGAGGTCAAGCATGCATATTTACTCAATAAGCTTAAGGAAGTGGAGAAATGATTTATTTTATCGGTGTTGTTCTTTTTATAGTAGTGCTTGTAATATTTAAAGCAAGCGGAAATTTTTTAAAAGCGTTTTTTACAAGTGCCCTTGGGGGAGTAGGGGCGTTGTGTGCTGTCTGGGCGGTGAATTTCTTTGTCCCTCTTTCCTTAGGTGTTAATGCTTTTTCCCTTGCTTTCAGCGTTCTTTTTTCTGTTCCGGGTGTCATATTTTTACTTCTTTGTAAAACGTTTGTTTTATAAGGTATCTCTTATAAGGTAAAGGATTTTATTGTACGCGCTTATGCGCTAGAACCCTCCACCGAGTTCGCAAATATGCTCCTCGGTCCCCCTCCCTTCGCCAGGGAGGTGTGGTTACCGAAATATTATCCAAAATTTACTGTGATATATTATACATTTTTTTGCTTTGTTACAGTTGATTTTAGCTCTATTTTAGTGTAATATGTATAATCGAACATTAAAAAACTATGGTTTTTAAAAATATTTTTGGAGGATTTGTATGAATTATAAGCTTACAAAGAAGCAAGCAAAAGAGATGCTTGAAAATAAACTTCTCCATTTTTTCGGTATCTCAACCGAGAATGCTACCTATGACCAGTATTATAAAGCAGTTTCAATGATTGTTCGTGATATGATGGCTCAGGGTAGAGCAGAGCTTGGTAAAAAAGCGGATGAAGAGGGCAAAAAAAGAGTTTGCTATCTTTCAATGGAATTTTTAATGGGCCGTTCTCTTAAGAACAGCCTTTTCAACCTTAACCTTACTAAAACCTTTGAAAGCGTTTTAAAGGATTATGGCATTAAGCTTGAGGCCCTTTACGAGTGTGAGCCCGATGCAGGTCTCGGTAACGGCGGCCTTGGCCGTCTTGCAGCCTGCTACCTTGACGGACTTGCAACTCAAGGCTACCCCGCAAGAGGCTATTCAATTCTTTATGAATACGGTATCTTCCGTCAGAAGCTTGTTGAGGGTAGGCAGACTGAACTTCCGGATAACTGGCTTCCCGGTGGTGAGGTGTGGTTGCAGCCTCGTGAAAGTAGTGCGGTTGATGTTTGCTTTGAGGGTACTCTTAAAGAGTCCTGGGATAATCAGTATCACCATGTTGAAATCGAAAACGGTAATGTTATACAGGCTGTGCCTTATGATATGTTCGTTGCAGGTAAGGATGGTAAGGGTATCAGTTGCCTTCGTCTCTGGAGTGCAAGAGCACCCGAGTTCGATATGAAGTCCTTTAACCAAGGCGATTTTATGCGTTCAATGGAGCGTCAGGCAATGGCAGAGGTTATCAGCAAGGTTCTTTATCCTATGGATAATCACCCCGAAGGAAAGTCCTTAAGACTTCGTCAGCAGTATTTCCTCGTTTCTGCATCTGTTCAAGATATTGTTCGCCACCATCTTCGTGAATACGGCACTATCGATAATCTTCCCGAAAAAATCGCAATCCATATTAACGACACTCATCCTACAATGGCAATTCCCGAGCTTATGAGAATTCTTCTTGATGAATGTGGCTATGGTTGGGACGATGCATGGAGAATTGTTACAAATACAGTTGCTTATACAAACCATACTGTTATGAGCGAGGCGCTTGAATGCTGGAGTGAGGAGCTTGTAAAGCGTCTTATTCCCCGTATATACAATATAATTAAGGAGATTGATAACCGCTTACGTGCTTATGTATGGGAAAGCACCCATGATGCAGATTATGTTGAGCGTACCGCTGTCATTTCGGGTGGTGCGGTTCGTATGGCAAACCTCTGCGTTGCCGCAAGCCATAAGGTAAACGGCGTATCTGCTCTTCACAGTCAGATTCTTAAAGACACTCTCTTTAACGATTTCTACAGACTCACTCCCGATAAATTTACTAACGTTACAAACGGTATTGCTCACAGACGTTGGCTCTGTCAAGCAAACCCTGCTTTAACAGAGTATATTAAGGAGCTTTTAGGTAACGATAAATTTGTTTATGATGCGGAGCATCTTTCAAAGCTTGCGGATTTCAAGGATGATGAAGAGGTTCTCAATAAAATCGGAGAAATCAAAAAAGCAAACAAAGAAGCCTTTGCAAAGCATATTAAGAAAACAACAGGAGTTGTGCTTGATACAAACTCAATCTTTGATGTTCAAGTTAAACGCCTTCATGAGTATAAGCGTCAGCATCTTAACGCTCTTAACATCGTTTCCGAATATCTTGCAATCAAAGAGAATCCCAACGGTGATTTTGTTCCCAAGACCTATATCTTCGGTGCAAAGGCTGCTCCCGGTTACTATGTAGCTCAGAGAATTATCAGCTTCATTTTAGCTCTCGGCGAAATGATTGATAAGGACCCCGATGTTAAAGGCAGACTTAAGGTTCTCTATGTTGAGGATTACAATGTAACAAATGCTGAAAGACTTATGCCTGCTGCAGATGTTTCCGAGCAGATTTCTCTTGCAGGTAAGGAAGCAAGCGGTACAGGTAATATGAAGCTTATGATGAACGGTGCTCTTACTATCGGTACTCTTGACGGTGCAAATGTTGAAATTCACGAATCCGTAGGGGACGAGAATATGTTCCTCTTCGGTATGAAAACTCCCGAGGTTAATGAGCTTCGCAGAGCAGGCTATAATCCTCAGAATTATTACAATAATAACCCCGAGCTTCGCAAGGTTCTTGATTTCATTACCCACAACGGTATTGACGGTAAGGATTTCTCAGATATTTCGGGTACTATCATCCACCACGATCCCTTTATGGTGCTTGCTGATTTTGCAGATTATCAGAGAGCTCAGAAAAAAGTTCGTGAAACCTTCCTCGATAAAAAGAAATGGAATCAGATGTCACTTCTCAATATTGCATATTCCGGCAGATTTGCTGCAGACAGAGCTATTAACGAATATGCTCGAAATATATGGAATACACAAAAAATGTGAGCGAATTTGGTTTTTTTGACGAATTTGAATTAAGTCAGTGCATTTGGAAAAAATGCACTTGACTTTTTTCGCTTTTTAGAGTAATCTTAAGATACTGAAAAATAATGTGTTATTGTATATAATTTGTTGTTGTTATACAGTACCACAAAGTTGAAAGGGGTATTATACCAATGAAAAATTCAGATATGAAGGTTATTGCTATAATTCTCAGTATAGCACTTTTCTTCACAATCGTAACAAGCAATGCAGTTTCCATCGCTTCTGTTGTTTTCCTTGCAAAAGGCCAGACAGCTACTGAAGGTACTGTAGGCAACGAAGGCACTGCAACAACTCCCGATGCAGGTACTGCAACAACTCCCAATGCTGGTACAGCAACAACTCCTGATGCAGGTACTGCAACAACTCCCGAAACAACAGCTCCTGCTGCTGATTCAAATGCTAATGCAGGTACAGCAACAACTCCCGATGCAGGTACTGCAACAACTCCCGATGCAAACAAACCCGCTGCTGATGCAAATGGTTTGAAAGCGCTCTCTGCTGACGAAGCTCTTGCTATGTATCAGAAAGCAGCTAAAGAAATCAATACTAAAGGTGTTGCCGGCTATACAAAAAAAGGTTGGCAGAAAGTTGAAGGCGAACTTCAGCTCAGCAAATTCGGCTTCCTTGCAGGTACTCTTACAGACCTTATCGGTAAATTTATGACACCTGAAGATAAAGCAGAAGAAAAAATCAATGAAAAAGGTTCAGACGATGCTAAGAATCGTATGCCTGCTTCTGACTGTGCAAAGAGCTATATCAAGAGCTCATCAGCAAAGATTGAGGGCGATACATATGTTATCACTATCGTTATGAACGACCAGGTTAACCCCTCTTATGCTGATAAAGACGGTCTTGTAAAAATGTCAAGAGAATTCCTTGATATTAATGACGTTAAGAAAACAGTTGTTGAAGACCCCACAGTTTCAAAAGTTGTTAGCAAGCTTGACGGTACTATTAACTACAAGGCATACACAATCACAGCTAAAATGACAAAAGACGGTAAGTTTATTGATATCGTTCACTATGGTGTTGGTGATATCAATGCTGACCTTACAGCAGTTGCAGTTGGTGATCTCAGTGCTTCAGGTGCTCTTTCATTCAACGCTCACTACTACGATTTCAAATATTAATTTGAGATACATAATGACGACTCTCGAAAGAGGGTCGTCTTTTTTTGCACAACAAAACTACAATTCTTTTGTATAATATATAGTATTGACTTTTTCTATATTTTGGTTTAATCTTATAATGTTAAGAAATATGCGTTTCTGCTATGCAGGGCGTAAATATGAAAGAGGTTATACATAATGAAAAGCAAAGATTTAAAAATTATTGCAGTCATTCTTGCAGTAGCTCTTGTTTTCACAGTTCTTGCAAGTAATGCAGTTTCCGTTGCTTCCATCGTTTTCCTTGCAAAAAACGAGCTTCAAGAAGCTCCTGCTCAGCAGCAACAGCAGGCTCAGCCCCAGCAGCAACAGCAGGCTCAGCCTCAGCAGCAACAGCAGGCTCAGCAGAGTGTTGAAACAACTGCTCCCGCAGATAACAGCTCTAATGCTACTACTCCCGAAAATAATGGCGGCAATGCAACAACTCCCGATGCAAACAAGCCTGCAGATAACGGTGGCTCAACTGCAGCAACAAAAACTGATAAAGAAGTTCTTGAAATCTACACAACCCTTATGAACAAGGCTAAAAAAGATAAGCCCGGTTACCAAAAGGTTGAATATCAGGAGCTCCCCGGCGATGCAGCAAACCGTCAGATTTCAAAGGGTGCTAATTTTGTTGATACTCTCCTCAATCTTGTTACAAACACATTAGATCTTTTAACAACTAAGGAAGAAGCAGAAGCTTCCCCGGAAATCGTTGAAAAAGGCAGTGATATGAGATGGTTCCCCGTTTATAAATGCGAAAAGGGCTGCTATCTTACAGATGTAAACGCTATTGAAAGCACAAAGTACGAAGACCTTGGCAATGGTAAAGCAAGAATCACTATTGAGCTTAAGGATGAAAATAACCCCGAACCCATGGCAGAAGGTGCATCAACTTCTCCCAGCAACACCGGTGCAATGTTCTCACCACTTTCAAAAGCTGATATTGACAATACAATCAACGGTGGTGTCGTTCAGGCAGTTATCAAGAATGTTACATATAACCTTACATATCACGATTGCAAAGCAGTTGTAGAGTATGATACAAAAACAAACGAAATCATTAAGCTTGAGCAGTATATGAATGTTGCTATTCAAGGCGGTGGTAAGATTTTCGGTGTTTCTGAAATCAAAATTGACAAGCAGGAACTCTTCAACACAATGGTTATCACAGATTTCAAATATTAATTGAAATAAAATTAAATCACCTTACCAATTCGGTAAGGTGATTTTTTATGTGTTGATTATTTCAATTTGTGAATAAATAAGCCACTTAATAATTTCGGCTCGAACCAGGTTGATTTTGGTGGCATAATCATATTTGCATCGGCAATAGACATCAGGTCATCGAGGGTGGTGGGATACATTGAAAATGCAACTGTCATATCCTCTTTGCAACGCTTTTCAAGCTCCTTAAGACCACGGATACCACCGATAAAGTCAATTCTTTTATCTGTTCTCGGGTCACCGATATTAAGGATTGGTGTGAGAAGATTTTTCTGAAGAATTGAAACATCTAATTGGTCAACGGGGTTCTTTTCGTCAAATGTGCCGTCCTTTGCGGTGAGCTTATACCATTTTTCACCAAGATACATACCAAAATTATGCTTCTCTTCCGGATGATATGCACCGTTACAAGATGCAAGCTCAACCTCAAATTTCTCGCTGATTTTATCAATAAATTCTTCCTCGGTGTTGCCGTTTAAATCCTTAACAACTCTGTTATAGTCCATAATCTCAAGGCTATCAGCAGGGAAGAGGACTGCAAGGAAGAAATTGAATTCTTCTGTTCCGTCAAAGTCGGGATTCTGTTCTCGACGCATTTTTGCAACGTTTACGGCACTTGCACAGCGGTGGTGACCGTCTGCAATATAGAAATCACCAACATTACATAAAAGCTCGGAAAGCTCCTTGCAGATTTCGGTGTTATCAATTACCCATACGGTGTTTCCGATACCGTCATCAGTAACAAAATCATAAACGGGAGTCTTTTTCTTCTGCTCTTCAATTATCGCATTAACCTTTTCATTATCTCTGTAGCAAAGGAAAATCGGTCCTGTGTTTGCATCGCAGGTGTCAACGTGGCGGATGCGATCCGCTTCTTTATCTGCGCGGGTTAATTCGTGTTTCTTAATGCGGTTTTCAATATAATCATCAACCCATGCGCAACCAACAAGACCTGTTTGCTCTCTGCCGTTCATAATCTGGCGATAAACATAGAAGCAGGGGGCTTCATCCATAGCGCAGATACCGTCTTTTTCAAGCTTTTCAAGATTTTCTTTTGCTTTTGCATAAACCTCAGCACTATAAAGTTCTGTGCCCTCGGGCAAATCTATTTCTGCTTTATCAACGTGAAGAAATGAATAAGGGTTACCAACAACCATTTCCTTTGCTTCTGCGCTGTTCATAACATCATAGGGGAGAGCAGCAACGCGGGATGCAAACTCGGGTGTGGGTCTTAGTGCTTTAAAGCGTCTGAAAACTGCCATATATAATACCTCCAAGGGCTAAAAATCTATAACTCATTTTACTGTATTTAAATAATTCTTGTCAATAATATTATTGCATTTTAAAAACCAATATGATATTTTATTTTTATAATTTTTTACAAAAAGGATTTAAAAATGAATTTTAAAAGAATAATGAATTACTGCTACAATCTGCAGTTAAATAATAACCGAACCTGGTTTCACGAAAACCACGATGAATATGACTTGGCTAAAAAAGACTTTTTAGGTTTTATTGACAGACTCCGCTTTGTAATAAACGATGAAGCACCCGATATCGGTAAATCCATAATGTATATGGAGCCGAGAGAGTGGATGTATAGAGTTGCCCGTGATATGCGTTTTCATAAAAACGGACCGCCATATAACCCCTCATTCAGAGCATATATTTCTCCCGACAGAAAATCCTGGTTACCTATTGGTTATTTCTTGTGCGTTGCCCCCGGACGTTCCTGCTTCGGAACAGGTCTTTGGTGCGATACCACCGCAAAAATGAATAATATCAGACACTATATTTCAAAGCATTTTGACGAGTTTCAGCAGATACTTAAAGAAACAAATATTTCTGTAAACGGTGATAAGCTCAAATCAATGCCCCGTGGCTTTTCTGCCGATGACCCTGCAGCTGAGTATATAAAAATGAAAAATTGGGAAATGATTTATTTCATACCCGATGAAGATATTGATGACTTTGAAGATTTTCTTCAGGAATTAACCTTCTTCATAAGACAAATGGAGCCAATGAGAAAGTTCCTTCTCAAAGCCGCAAAGCATGTGGAAAATCAAAGACCTGAATTTGAATGGTGAAAAAACGACTTGCGAGAGCAAGTCGTGTTTTAAATGCGAAATGCGGAATTAGGAATGCGGAATGTCGGGGAAGTTTCGCTTCCAATCATTTTTATAGTGTCGCAGACCCGACACTGGCATCTGGCGACTTGAAATATGTTTATAAATTGTCATTGGTTCTATTGACAAATTGTATTATTTAATTGTATAATTTATATTGATAAATTTTGGAAAGATGGGGTGTTTTTTATGTCTAAAAAAACCGTATTCTTAACCGGTTCATCAGGTACAATGGGATGGGCAGGTTTCAAGGAGCTCTATGCTAAGAAGAACCTTTATAATATCGTTCTTCTTAACAGAGGAAGCCAGAAAAACAAGGACAAATTCAAGGATTATGAAAATGATCCTTCTGTTAAGCTTGTTTGGGGTGACCTTACAAACTATGAAGATGTTCTCGAATGTGTAACAGGCGCAGACTATGTTCTCCACGTTGGTGGTATGGTTTCTCCCGCAGCTGACTACTATCCCGTTAAAACTCAGAAAACAAATGTTACTGCAGCTCAGAACATTGTTAACGCTGTTAAGGCTCAGCCCAATGCCGACGATATTAAGGTTGTTTACATAGGCACAGTTGCCGAAACAGGTGACAGAAACGCTCCTATCCACTGGGGTAGAACAGGTGACCCTCTTAAAGTCAGCGTTTATGACCACTATGCTATCAGTAAGATTAAGGCAGAGGCTGTTTTTGCAGAATCAGGTCTTAAGCATTGGGTATCACTTCGTCAGTCAGGTATTCTTTACCCTGCAATTCTCAAAAACCTTGAGCCTATTATGTACCACGTTCCGATTAACGGTATGCTTGAGTGGGCAACTGTTGAAGATTCAGGTCGTCTTCTTGCAAATGTTTGCGGTGATGATATTCCCGAAGAATTCTGGAGACGCTTCTATAACATCGGTTCAGGTGAACAGTATAGAATTACTAACTACGAATTTGAAGAGCTTCTTCTCGGTACACTTGGTCTTGGGTCACCCAAAAAGCTCTTTGACCCTCATTGGTTCACAACCCGTAACTTCCACGGTCAGTGGTACTACGATGGTGATGACCTTGAAAAATATTGCCATTTCCGTGCAAACATTCCCGTTAAGGATTATTTCAAGGGCATGATGAAGAATGTTGAGTCCTACTATAAATTAGCATTCCTTGCAAAGCCCTTTGCACCGATTCTCAAAAAGCTCTGGATGAAGAAGATTGCAGAGACTCCCGAGTATGGTACACTCTGGTGGGCAGCAAACAAAGTTGATGTAAGAATGAAAGCTTACTATGGCAGCATGGAAGAGTATGAGAAGCTTCCGAGAAAATGGGAAGATTTCAATATTGTTATTCCTGCAAAGCAGACAACTGCAGATGATGTTGTAGTTCTCGACCATGGTTATGACGAAACAAAGGATTTCGACTCTCTTACTCTTGAGGACCTTCAGAAAGCAGCGGAATTCAGAGGCGGTAAGTGCCTTGCAACTGAAATCGTTGATATGTATACTCCTGTTAAATGGGTAAGTGCGAGAGGCAATGAATTTGAAATGTCTCCCAACCTTGTTCTTAAGGGTGGCCACTGGTGCCCTGCAGAGCTTCCTTGGCCCTGGAACTATGATGAAGAAGCAAGAATTAATCCGTTCTTTGCACAGGTTTGGGACCGTGAAGGCGAAAATAATGTTTATGGTCCTGAAATCTTTGATAACTTTAAGGAGAAGGTTACAGAATGAAAATTTTTATGATTGGCGGTACAGGTCTTCTTGGCTGTGAAGCCGCAAGAATATTTATCGAAAGAGGCCATGAAGTAACAAGCGTTGCTCTTCCTCCTCTTCCCGAAGGTGCTCCTATTCCCGAAGAAATGAAGCTGGAATTCTGCAATATCTATGAGAAGTCAGACGATGAAATCCGTGAACTTCTCAAGGGTCACGATTGCTTTGTTTTCGCTGCAGGTATTGACGAAAGAGTTGAATTCCCCGCACCTGTTTACGATGCTTATTATAAATACAATATTCAGCCTCTTGAAAGAATTCTTCCTCTTTGTAAAGAGGTTGGCGTTAAGAGTGCAGTTATTCTCGGTTCTTATTTTGCATATCTTGCAAAGGAACGTCCCGATATGAAGCTTACAGAGAAGCACCCCTATATCAGAAGCCGTATTGACCAGGAAAATGTTGCGTTCTCCTTTGCAGACGAAAACTTCGATGTAGCAGTTCTCGAGCTTCCCTATATTTTCGGCACTCAGCCCGGCAGAAAGCCTGTTTGGGTTATTCTTATCGAGCAGATTAAGAGAATGGATAAGCTTCCCTTTACAATGTATCCCGGTGGCGGTACTGCTATGCTTACAGTACGCCAGGTTGGTGAGGTTATTGTTGGTGCTGCTGAAAAGTCAAAGGGTGCAAAGGCTTGGCCCATCAGTATGTATAACCTTACATGGAAGGAATTCCTTAAAATCGTTTATGCCGCAAGAGGTATGGGCGAAGACCGTAAGATTATCAGCGTTGCTCCCTGGATGATGAGAATGGGTCTTGGCGGTGTTAAGAAAGAGTACGCAGCAAAGGGTATTGAAAGCGGTATTGATGTTGACGGACTTGCAGATATTATGGACGTTAACCTCTTCATTCCCGACCGTTTTTCAAAAGAGCTTGGCGCAACTGATGATGATATCAAAGCAGCAATCTTTGATTCAATCAAGGTTTCACAGGCAGTTTATGACGGAACAGTAGAGCTTCTCGGAATGAAAGGCGAGTAATTTTTGCAATATTACGAGTATTTGTCATTTTGTGCCACCAAGCTCATGTATCTTTATACGCTTCGGGTGTCACAAAAAGCCAACTTCACGCAATCTGACAAAAATTAAGATTCCTATAAGTTAAGTAATATTTAAACAGATTCTCCCATATATTTTGTATAGAAATATATGGGAGGATTTTTATGTTTAACGATTATGACGAAAGGGCCGTAGAGCTTGGAAGATACATAACTGAAAGCAAATCGACCGTAAGGGCGGCAGCTAAAAAATTCGGTGTTTCAAAATCCACCGTTCATAGCGATATAACAACAAAGCTGAAAAGAATTGACCCCGCTTTATATAGCGAGGTAAGAAAGGTTCTTGATATAAATAAAGAGGAACGGCATATAAGGGGCGGTATTGCCACAAGGGAAAAATATAAAAGAGAAGCGATTGTTTCAAAGCGGTAACAAGTTTGTAATTTGACAAATCACTCCGAAAATTGTATAGTGTCATATAGTAAGTCAAAAAACATATTGTTAAAATATTTCGGAGAGTAAAAATGAAAAAAATAATTGCAATTCTTTTAATTTTAAGCTGTATCGCAGTTTTTGCAGCCTGCGGTAAAAATCAAGAGGATGACGGCAAAGCCCTTGAAACCGCAGAAACCTATGTAGAAATTACAGGTGGTTCGGGTTCGCTTACTTTGGATGAAAATGTCGCAAGGAGTCTTTTAGAGGTTTATGACAAGGAAGTTTTAGGCTTGTCTAAAGATATCTATGAATATAACCTTAAATTGAGTGCCACTCGTTTTATGGAAACGGATGCCTGCCTTGTTGAAGCTTTCCTTGAGGGTGCGCAAAAGCCTGAGGGGACCTTTGTGATTTCGGGTCAGCATTGCTATTTATATGATTCCAAAAAGCAAAAGTATTTGCTTCTTACAACTGATGGTGTTGAGGTGGTTGAGGATAGCTCCGTTGACAGCACCAAAGTGCAAGAATCCGACTCAACAGAGAAAGCCTTTGAATATGATAAGAATAATAACAAGAAGCTGCATGAACGCTTTGATTCATATTCAAAAGAGCAGTTAGGCTTGGAAAAGGAAATCAGCGGATATATACTTGTGGTGCCGGGAACAACTACTACTGCAGAGGACGGAAAAACAGTGTTTGTTGTCCGCCTTTATGAAAAGGACGGAAAAGCTATTAATCATACTGTTTCCTTCAATGATGACGGGAATTATATGTTCGATTATGAAGCTAACAGATATAAGAAAATATCATAACAATAAAAGATTCAGTTGCCCCTCGGGACAACTGAATTTTTACTTTTACTTATATAATTCAAGGGTTTCCTCTGCTTTTTTCTTTACTTCATAAATCAAATCATTGGGCGATTTAACTTTTATTTTACCGCCGAATTGAAGCACCCATTTAGTAAGACCATCGCTTACAACCGCATTGGTTTTAAGAAGAAAATGATTTTCGTCATATTTTTGTATTTTAACATTTTCACCAAAGCGGTCAAGAATAACCTCGAGTATTTCATTACTGCAAATCAATTCAACGGGCTTTGGTTCACCGCTGTACATATTGAAAAGCTTTGTTGCATAGTCGGCAGAGTCAAAATTGTTTCTGTAATCGGAAACCTCGGAAAAATGTCTTGCAGGGGCTTTAGTCTTCTGCAGCTTCTTTATTTTATCAATTCTCAGATGCATTAAATTATCATATTTTTCGTTGTTGCAAACTAAGTAATAGTGGTCATCGGACCATATAAGTGCATAGGGGCTTACGGTAAAGGATTTGTCCTCCTTTGCAGTTTTGAATTCCTCGGTAATTTTTCTTCTTGTGTAAGTGAAGCTGACTTTAATACCCTCTGTAATAGCCTCGTCAAGAAGACTTATGGTGTAATAAATTTCTTCATTATTGCATTTTGGTCTGTTATCAACATAAACCTGAGAATGAAGAATTTTAGCTTGGTTTTCACTTGCGAAGCTTTCAATTTTTTCAACTAATTGATTTGTTTTTTTCTGGGAAATAAAATTTGCCGCTTGAACTGCATCGGAAAGAAGACGGATTTCTGCAAGCTCAAATTCTCTTGCTCCTAAAAAGTAACCACCACGGTTTTTAGAGCCCGAATGAATTATATCAAAGCCGTACTCCTTTAAAATATCAATGTCTTTATATATGGATTTTCTTTCTGCAGGGATTTCTAATTTGTTCAGCTCATCAACTATTTCCGTTGCCGCAAGGAAATGCTCCTCATCAGTTTTTTTCTTTAAAATATCTGCAAGATAAAGTAGCTTTAATTTTGATTTTTGCGTTCCGGCCATATTAACACCTCTTGTACTATTTATAGGTCTACATATTATTATAATACATACGAAAAGATTTGTAAATATGGTTATTACTTATTTACAAAAAGATATTATAGGTGTATAATTATTATGTATTTTTATGATTTAAAAATAGCTTGGAAGAGGAAGAGAGGTGCTTTTATGGTTGGCCTTAAAATTGGTCTTGATATAGGGACGGGCAGTGTTATTGCTGCGGTCGAAAATAAAGGCGTAGTCCTTTCAGAGCCTGCTGTTTTAGCACTCGAGCGTGAAACGGGGGATGTTCTTGAGGCAGGTAAAAAAGCCTGCGAAATGACGGGCAGATGCCCCGATGCAATTAAGCTTGTTCGTCCTCTTTTGAGTGGTGGCATTTCGGAGCTTGAGAGCAGCGAAAAGCTTTTAAAATGCTTTATAGAAAGAATTTGTAAGAATAAGGTTTTCAAGCCCACCGTTGTTGCAACAATGCCTGCAGGTATAACAAATCTTGAAAAGCGAAATATTTTAGGCTGTGTTTTAAGAGCAGGTGCAGGTCGGGCAACCCTTATTGAAGAGCCTCTTGCAGCAGCTTTGGGCATTGGTGTTATGACGGACAAGCCCTATGGAACAATGGTTGTTAATGTGGGTGCAGGTACAACGGGTGTTGGCGTAATAACAATGGGCAGTATTGCTGTTGCAAAAAGTGCCGCAATAGGCGGTGACGATATGGACAGGGTTATAAGAACATATCTTAAAAATAACCGTGGCGTAAATGTAGGAAGGCTTACTGCCGAAGAGCTGAAAGCTCTTATAGGTGGTGCTAAAATGCGAGAAGAAACCATTGCAGCAGTTGCCAAAGGAAAAGATATGTCAGATGGTATGCCCTTGTTTTTTGAGGTGACTGCACAGGAAATTAATTTCGCAATCCGAGATTGTGTAGATGAAATCTGCAAAGCTATAACTGATGTGCTTGAGGTAACACCACCTGAGCTTGTAAGAGATATTACCGATGACGGAATTTTCCTTTGCGGCGGTATGGCAAAGCTATATGGGCTTGACAAATATATCGAAGAAGCAACGGGAATAAAGGTTAAAATTCCCGGCAATGCTACAAATGTTGCAGCATTAGGCTGCCTGCGTGCATTAAATGAAGAAAATTATCTTTCTTCTAACGGATATCATTTTGTTACACTTGAAACTTTAAATGTATGATTTGTAAATCAATGAGGTATATAAATGAAACTTCTTGTAATTGACGGTAACTCAATATTGAATCGTGCTTTTTACGGTGTTCGGCTTTTAAGCACCAAGGATGGCAGATTTACCAATGGAATATTCGGATTTATGAATATTTTTCTTCATCTTCTTGAAGAATATAAGCCGGATAGTGTTGCGGTTGCTTTTGATGTTAAGGCACCGACCTTCCGCCATAAAATGTATGATGCCTATAAAGGAACAAGAAAGCCTGCTCCAAGTGAGCTTATAGAGCAGTTTCCGACCCTTAAAGAGCTGTTAGGCTATCTTGGCTATAAGATTGTTGAAATGCCTGGCTATGAGGCAGACGATATTTTAGGTACACTTTCTGCTGCCTGCGGTAAGGACGATTTTTGCTATATTGCAACAGGTGACAGGGACAGTCTTCAGCTTGTAAGAGATAATGTTAATGTTGTTCTTGCAACAACGAGAATGGGTAAATCCGAAACAGTTTTATACGATACAGATAAAATAAAAGAGGTCTATGGTGTAACACCCGAACAGCTTATTGATATCAAAGCTATTCAAGGTGATACATCCGATAATATTCCCGGTGTTGCAGGTATCGGCGAAAAGGGTGCCCAGGACCTTATAGGCCGTTTCGGCTCCATTGAATATATCTATGACAACCTTGAAAGCATTGATGTTAAAGCGGGCATAAGAGCAAAGCTTGAAGCATCAAAGGAAAATGCTTTTTTAAGTAAGGATTTAGGCAGAATTTGTCTTGAAGCCCCTGTAAGCACAGAATTGAGTGATTACGAAATCAAATCACCCGATAGCGTTAAAGCAACAAATCTTCTGATGTCCTTAGAAATGAGTAAGCTTTTAGGAAGACTTAATCTTTCTCAAGAAGAAATCGCAGAGCAGGAAAATGCGAAGGAAATAAAGCTTTATGAAATAACCGATACTGATGGGCTTTTAAATTCATTGAAGAAAGCAGGTAAAGCATATTTCACCGTTAAATATAATAACGGCGGAATTGAATATGTTTTATTTAAAACTGTTGATGGAGTTGCTCTCATTGAAAACAGCAATTTCCTTTTTATGTCCTTTGCCAGTGCTTTTTTCTCAGATGAAGCAATAGAGAAATACACAGATGATTCAAAACAGCTTTACGGCTTTTGTGATGCAAACGGCATAGAGCTTAAAAATGTTGCCCTTGATACATCTCTTGCAGCATATCTTCTTAACCCTAATTCCTCGGATTATTCCGTTAAAATGCTTGCGGGCTCATATTCTCTTGCACCTGTTAAAATTGAAGCAGGGGAGTTAAGTGAGTTTTACCTTGCAGAAAAGGACTTTGTTGATGGTGCGGGGCATATTGAGGCCTTAAGCGTTAAGCTTTCCGCAGAAATCAAAGAAAACAATCAAGAAAAGCTTCTTTATGAAATAGAAATACCTCTCGCAAGAGTTCTTGCTTCAATGGAGAGAGAGGGCTTTCTCATTGACAGAGAGGGTATTGAAAAATATAACGATGTTATTTCTTCGAAATTAGAAGAAAAGCTTAAAAATATCTATGATATGGCGGGGTGCGAGTTTAATGTGAACTCACCTAAGCAGTTGAGTGAGGTTCTTTTTGATGAAGATAAATTGAATCTTCCTCACGGAAAGAAAACCAAAAGCGGTTATTCAACCAATGCAGAGGTTCTTGAGTCCTTGAGGGATAAACACCCGATTATCAATGAAATTCTCGAATACAGAGGCTTAACAAAGCTTAAATCCACCTATTGTGAGGGTCTTTTAAAGGTTATTGATAATGACGGAAGAATCCATTCAACCCTTAATCAGACGGAAACGAGAACCGGTAGAATTTCTTCAGCAGAGCCTAATCTTCAGAATATTCCCGTAAGAACCGAGCAGGGTAGAGAATTGAGAAAGTTTTTCGTGGCAAAAGAGGATTATGCTCTTGTAGATGCTGACTATTCTCAGATTGAGCTTCGTGTTCTTGCATCTCTTGCAAATGACGAAGCAATGATTAATGCCTTTTTAAGCGGTGCGGACATCCACTCTATTACCGCTTCTCAGGTTATGGGAATTCCTCTTGAAAATGTTACCTCTAATGACAGAAGAAAGGCGAAAGCAGTCAATTTCGGTATTGTTTACGGTATCGGTGCATTTTCCCTTTCAAATGATATCGGTACCTCTATTGTTGAGGCAGACAGGTATATCAAGGGCTACCTTGCAAATTATTCGGGTGTTGCGGCATTTATGGAAAATGCCAAAAAGAGTGCAAAAGATAAAGGCTATGCCGAAACCTATTTCGGCAGAAGAAGATATCTTCCCGAGCTTCAAGAGAAAAATGCAATCCGCCGTGGCTTTGGCGAGAGAGTTGCAATGAATATGCCCATTCAAGGTACGGCGGCAGATATAATAAAAATCGCTATGATTAAGGTTTACGACCGCTTAAAAAATGAGTTTCCGCAGGCGAAGCTCATAATGCAGGTCCACGATGAATTGATTATTGAAGCTCCCGAAAAAGACAAGGAAAAGGTTGCTGCTCTTCTTAAGGAAACAATGGAAAGTGCCTGCGAAATGGCAGTTCCCTTCACTGTTGAGGTGCAACACGGCAAAACCTGGTACGATACAAAATGATGGAATTGGTAATCGAAAAAATGACCGCTTCTCATATTAAAGAAATAGCAGTGCTTGAAAAGGAATGCTTTTCTTTACCTTGGAGCGAGGATGGGCTGAAAAGCGAATTGAATAATAATTTTGCCCGCTTTTATATTGCGATTTTAGATGGGAAGATTGCAGGTTATATAGGCTCTCATAATGTTTTAGGCGAGGTTTATATAACGAATGTTGCCGTTTTTTCCGTGTTTCGCCAAAAGGGTATCGGAAAGGCTCTTGTAGAATTTCTTGTTGACCAAATGAAGAAAGAAAATGCAGAATTTGTTACTCTCGAAGTGCGGGAAAGCAATTTCAAGGCAATTTCTCTTTATGAAAAATGCGGTTTTCAAAAGGTTGGGCAACGAAAAGATTTCTATGAAAAGCCACGTGAAGCTGCAATTTTAATGACATATTATATTGAATAATTTGGAGATAATATATGAAAATTCTCGGAATTGAAAGCTCCTGCGATGAAACTGCTGCAGCGGTAGTTGAGGATGGCAGAAGAGTTCTTTCAAATGTTATCGCTTCTCAGGTTGAGGAGCATAAAATATACGGCGGAGTTGTTCCCGAAATTGCTTCAAGACGCCATACGGAAGCAATTTGCTCTGTTGTGGAAAAAGCCTTGAGCGATGCGGGTTGCACCATTAATGACATTGATGCCGTTGCGGTTACTTATGCACCCGGTCTTATAGGTGCATTGCTTGTCGGTGTGAACTATGCAAAGGGGCTTTCCTATTCAACGGGAATACCTCTTGTGCCGGTTCATCACTTAAGAGGTCATATTGCCGCAAACTACATATCAGATGAAGAAATTAAACCACCCTTTATTTCCTTGGTGGTATCGGGTGGTCATAGCCATATCATCAACGTTAAGGATTATACGGAGTTTGAGATAATCGGCAGAACCCGTGATGATGCCGCAGGTGAGGCTATGGATAAAGCGGCAAGAACTGTGGGTCTTCCTTATCCCGGTGGGGTTAACCTTGATAAGATTTCTGTTAATGGTGACGAAAATAAATATAAATTCCCTGTTCCTAAAATAGCGGATTCAAAATATGATTTCAGCTTTTCCGGGCTTAAAACCTTTGCAGTGAATTTAGTTCATAACGCTTCTCAGAAGGGTGAGGAGGTAAAGGCAGAGGATTTGGGTGCATCGTTTATCAAGGCGGTTACAGACCTGCTTGTTTCTCATACAATGGAAGCGGTTGAGGATTTCGGTGCGGAAAAGGTGGTTCTTGCAGGCGGAGTTTCAGCAAACTCCCGTTTGAGAAGAGTTATGGAAGAAAAATGCAAGAGTAAAGGTGTTGAACTTTACAAACCCGAGCTAAAATATTGCGGTGATAATGCAGCTATGATAGCGTCGCAGGGTTATTATGAATTTTTAGCAGGGAAGAGGGCAGACTTAACCCTTAATGCAGTTGCTTCAATGCCCATAACCGAATAACTCACTCTAATAATAAAATTGAAAAATAAGTGGAATTTTGTGTAAACAATCATTAACTTTAACAGTTTTTTTACCTTATGTTTGGTGAATATGTTAATATAAATTTTTTGACAAGTGTGATATAATTCTATTGTGTAATTATATGTATTTGATTTGGAGGAATCATGCTATGAAGAAATACTTCAAAAAATCCTTAGCAGTGTTTATGGCAATGCTTATGCTCCTTTCCGTTGTGGGCGTTTCTGCTTTTGCTGCTACATACAAACTTCAATATTTACCCGGTCGTTATTCAACAGAGACAGGTCCCGATGCCATTAATGTAGAAGGTGGCACTACTGTGACACTTCTCGGTGCAATCTTCACCCGTGAAGGCTATGAGCAGACCGGTTGGTCCACCTCTTCCTCAGGTTCAAGAAAGAACTATGAGCTTGGTGCTTCTCTTAAAATTACTAAAAATACAAAATTGTATCCCTATTGGGAAGCAGCAAAAGTTAAAGTAACATTTGCTCCCGGTGCAAATGGTGTCGGTGCTGCTGTTGTTGAAGAAATAGCATCCGGCAAAACCACCAGATTCCCCGGTGCAATTTTCACTCGTGAAGATTATGTTATGGTTGGTTGGTCTTCAGTTGATGGTGGCGAATTAGAATATGCATTTAATGCATTAACACCTGCCATTACAGAAGCAGTTACATTCTATCCTGTTTGGGAAAAATGTGATTATACAGTTAACGCAAGTGCTTCAAGCATTAATTTAGGTGTTGAATGTATTCACTATACTTCAGTTTCCGGTAAAGAATTAGTTATCACTAACAAAGGTAATATGACTCTTACATACACATTACCTTCAAATCCCGATTTCGACATTTCTGTTAAGAGCGGTTCTCTTACTCTCGGACCCGGCGAAGCTGTTACAATAGAAATTGCTCCTGCTATGGATCTTGCAGTTGACGTTTATGCAGCTGATTTAGTATTTGATTGTGATTATGACGTTTCTGATGTAACTGTTTCAGTTCGTTTCACAGTTCAAAACCATTCTTTCACAAAGTATACTTCAAATGGCGATGCTACATATTCTGCTGATGGTACTAAAACAGCATACTGTACAAATGGTTGCGGAACATCAAGCACTATTACTGATGAAGGCAGTATGAAGATTTACTCTGCAGATAACAACGCTGCAGTTGGTCTTGAGAAAGAATATATTTTCCATAGAACAGTTCGTTTCACTGCGTTTGGTAGCGGTATGGACGCTGAGGGTGAAATTAATACACGTTTCGTTCCTGTATCATGGTATGTAACTGAAGAGTTCAACGGTGAGTTTACAGGCAATAAGTATGAAGATGGTTACAAAGTAAACTTTACTCATACAGTTTTCGGTAACTATACTCTTACAATCAACTATGTTGAAGAAGAATATAACGAAGAAACAGGCGAATGGGTTGCAACAGGCGTAACCGATGAGAAAACCTTCGATTATGTTGTTGGTGCAAATGAGCACGAAGAGCAGGAAATTGTAAGACCCAATACAATTCTCAGCATCATCTTCGGACTTTTTGCAAAGCTTCTTGCGTTACTCGGTCTTGGTGGCTGATTCCTCAATTAAACATTATTTCGGCATCACAGGTTACTGTGGTGCCGATTTTTTATTGCTTTTTAATCATATAATGTGGTATATTGAGTTTAGTAAAAAACGGAGGGGCATTTATGAGTAAAAGAATTATTGTAGCAGGTGGAGGTCACGGTGGCATTGCGGTAGCATCAATTCTTTCCCGAAACGGCTTTGATGTAACGGTTTACGAAAAAAATACGAGAGAGAATATGGGCTATGATTGGACAGATATATTTGACCCCAAAGCACTTGCTAAAGCAGGCATACCTATGCCCGATGAAAATCATTATGAATATAAGGAGAATATGACCTTTTATTCGCCAAATGAAAAAACACCCATCAGACAACAGGTTCCCGATGATGTGCTTGAAATTAAAGTAGAGCGTAAAGATATTTATAATTTGCTTATTGATACTGCAGAAAAAAACGGTGTTAAATTTGTTTATAACTGCAGTATTGAGAGTGCTGTTGTAAAAGATAATAGGGTAGTGGGCATTAACACCTCTATGGGCGTAATATATGGCGATTTGATTATAGATGCCTGCGGTTGCGAATCTCCTGTCAGAAGCAGCTTGCCCAAGGAGTTCGGCGTACAAAAGCACCCCGATAAAAATGAGAAGTTCTATGTTTACAGAGCTTTTTATAATAAAGCAACTGAAAATACTGTTGAAGATAAATATAAGGTTTGTCTTCTTCCGGAGGGTAAGCTGGGTATTGGTTGGGTTGCAACAGAGGAGAAGTACACGGATTTACTTATCGGCAGATTTGAGCCCTTTGATATGGCAGAGGTTGAGAGAACTGCAGGATATTTCAGAAGCCGTAACGAAAGCCTTGGTACAGATGTTGTCCGTGGTGGTCAGTTTGTTGAAATTCCCGTCCGTCAGCCGATTTCTGTAATGGTTGCAAACGGCTATGCCGCAATAGGTGACAGTGCCTTTATGACTGTTCCAATTATTGGCTCAGGTATTGCAAATGCCTTTAGAGCCGCACCCATACTTGCAAAAGCAGTTATGGACGACAGAGCTGAAACCTATACTGCTCAAAGCTTATGGCAGTATCAGTATAAGTTTTTTAAGAGCTTGGGTGCAGGCTTAGCACCCCTCGCTGCAGTAAAGCTCCTGCTGACTAAAATCACACCACAACAGCTGGATTACATATTTGAAAAAAATATCCTTACTTGGCGTGAAATGACAATTACTGCAGACAGCACAAGTATTATGGATTTCATTCATCCGGCTTTTGATATGCCAAAACGAGCAATAGCAATTATAAAAGACAAAGAGCTTTTAAAGAAAATTTTAAAGGTGGGTTCAGATATAGGGAAGATTATGGCACTTTGCGCCTGTCTTCCTAAAGAGTATAATAAAACTAAGGTTTTGCAATGGGCGGAAAAATACAATAAAATTTTTAAATAATAAAAACAGGGAGCATTACAAGTTTTTTGAACTTGTAATGCTCCCTAAAATATTTTCATTCAGGTAATTTGCAAACATCAATCCATTCAATAAAATGTGCTGAATATTTCTCCAGTTCCTCGGGAGTCAGTTCAATAGCACTGTTACTGCTGCCACAAGCAGGAAAAACAGTATCAAAACGCTTTATGCTTTCGTCAAGGTAAACCTTAACACCGTCATTGATGGCAAAGGGGCATACACCACCAACAGCGTGACCGATTTTCTCTTCAACCTCTTGGAAGGAAAGCATTTTAGCCTTTGCAGCGAAAAATGCTTTGTATTTTTTGTTGTCTATTTTAGCATCGCCTGCTGTAACAATAAGAATAGGGGCGTCGTTAACAGAAAACGAAAGTGTCTTTGCAATTCTGCACCCCTCTGTATTAAGTGCCTTAGCCGCCAGCTCAACAGTTGCACTTGATACAGGGAACTCTAAAATTTTATCTTCCATTGCGAATGGTTTAAAATATTCTCTGACTTTTTCGATGGACATAGCTTTGCTCCTCTTGATTTTTATGTAGGTAGTATAGCATATTAGGGAGATTGGTGCAAGGTATAATATTAATCTCTTCACTCTTCTCTTTTATCTCTTAACTGGAAAAGTTGCTTTTGTAGAGAATAGAGAAAAGTGAAAAAAGAAGAGAGAAAAGAACAAAAAGAAAAAGTCGCACCAAAGTGCAACTTTTCTTTTTGGTGGAGATGATGGGAGTCGAACCCATGTCCGAAAATCTATTCCCGAAACTTTCTACGAGCGTAGTTTATCTTTTGAAATTCCCTTGGGAAAACGCCGATAAACAGGCTTTAACCCTCGGTAGCCCTTTAATCCGTGACAAAGTACAAGGCTCTCCTTTGTTCACGTGCACCGCTAAATGACGCTCCTATCTGAGTCGCGGTACTCTCAGTAGGAACGGCAGCTGACTTAAGCAGCTGCTAAAACTGTTTTATTATTGTCAGTTATTTTTAAAAGTGTGGTTTTTAAAGCGGTACCACGCCTCTGCTCGCTTATAACGGTTCAAAATCCCCGTCGAAATCCTTTCATCCCCATATATCGCTTCGCTCAAGTTAAGAGTGAAAAGTGAATAGTGAAGAAGTTTTTACATATACTCAACCATTAAGATTGAGTATATGTACGTGTTTTTATTCAATACTTATTTTAACATTTGTGTTATCATCTGCAACAACATTGAGTATTTCGCCTGTTGCGCCGTTTTCTACAAGTGTAAGTATTTCGTCAAGCTTAACGCCGTCTATTGCACCGTTTCCCATTATCCCCGAAATACCATTGCCTATTTTAGCAAATCTTTTAACCATTGACAAGGGGAGGGAAACATTTACCGGATTTTGTCCCGGTTTTAAAACATTGATATTTATTTTAAGATTGCTTGTGTCAATATTAACTTTTTGAGTTTCTTTCTTTTTTTCTGTCTTTTTACCTGTAAGCAGTTCATCGGTTGTCATATCAAGAATTTCTGCAATTTTAGGTAAAAGCTGAATATCAGGGCAAGAAATATCATTTTCCCATTTTGAAACTGCCTGTGCAGTAACATCAAGCATCTGAGAAAATTCTTCCTGTGTGTAACCCTTTGCTTTTCTTCCTTGTGCAATTCGTGAACCGATTGTATTTGCGTTTTCAAATTCTTCAATAATAGGTTCGTTTACGATTTCCTGCATAGGTTCTTCGTTAGAATTGTTTTTCTTTTTACTGAATATAGACATTGTTCATTCTCCTTTTGGTATTTTTACCATTTATTGTATCTTCATTTTAACTTTTGCGGAACAAAATATGAAGATAACAAAGGTTGAAACACGTAAAATCCAATAAACTGTTAGTTGTTTTTTCCGAAAATACTATAAACTAATGGTTGAATACAGTATTTTTATTGATTTTTTAATGACATAGCGCGCTGAATGTTTCTTTCTGCATCGCGTTTTGCTTCTGTTTCTCGCTTGTCATAATTCTTTTTACCCTTGCAAAGACCTACAAGCATTTTAGCTCTTCCTCTTTCGTTGAAATAAACCGAAAGTGGAATAAGGGCGCAGCCTTGCTGCTTAACCTCGCCCATAAGCTTCATTATTTCTTTTTTATGCATTAAAAGACGCTTCGGTCTTAAAGGGTCACGGTTGAAACGATTACCCATTTCATAAGGTGAAATATGCACGCCGTTGGCGAGCATCTCACCGTTTACAACGTTGCACCAGGAATCCTTAAGATTAAGCTTGCCTGCACGAATGGACTTTATTTCCGTTCCGAAAAGCTCAATGCCTGCTTCATAGGTTTCAAGAACAAAGTAGTCATGGTAAGCCTTTTTGTTCTGTGCAACTGTTTTATTCTCTTGTTTCGCCATAACTACTCCTTTCTTTTATCTCATTTTAATATATCGAATAAATCTTTGATTTATATATCGAATTGCGTAGCAATATATCGAGTTTATCGTAAGATAAACATATCGAAAGTCGATATGCCTTCGGCTCGATATGTCCTGATGGACTCGATATGTGACAAGTCACTCGATATGTTTCGCTTTTCAGTGAAACAAGAATAAATTCATTTTCTATATTATAGTTCACTACGCCCTGCCAACGCTCTCATAAGCGTAACATCATCGGCATATTCAATATCAGCACCAACCGGAATACCGTATGCAAGTCTTGTTACCTTAACGCCAAAGGGTTTAACAAGCTTGCTGATATACATAGCGGTTGTGTCACCCTCAATAGTGGGGTTCGTTGCCATAATGAGCTCGTTGATTTCACCGCCTGCGGCTCTTTCAACAAGGCTTTTTATAGTAAGCTGTTCGGGACCGATGCCGTTCATGGGGGAAATAACTCCGTGAAGAACATGGTAAACACCGCTGAAATCTCTTGTTCTTTCCATTGCAAGAACGTCCTTGGGCTCTTCAACAACGCAAACAGTTCCTTTATCTCTGTTAACACTTTCGCATATAGGGCAAAGCTCGTTTTCTGTAAGGTTGTGGCAAAGGGAGCAACGATGAATTCTTGTATGAGCATTGATTATTGCTTCTGAAAATTCTTTTGCCTCTTCATCTGATAAATCAAGCACGTGAAAAGCCATTCGCTGAGCAGTTTTTCTGCCGATTGAGGGCATTTTCTGAAAATGCTCAATTAACTTTTCAAGGGCAACAACATCATAAGCCATATCAGAAACCTAAGCCTGCAGGAAGTCCCATACCGCTTGTTGCACTACCCATTCTCTGTTCCATTGTATCTGCTGCCTTGCGGATTGCTTCGTTAGTAGCAGCGATAATCATATCGGAGAGGATTTCAACATCCTCGGGGTCAACAACCTCGGGCTGAATTTTAACTGCAAGAACCTCATGCTTGCCGTTAACGGTAACCTCAACTGCTCCGCCACCTGCACTTGCAGAAAACTCAGAGTTTTCAACTTCCTCTTGAATACGTGCCATTTCGTTTTGCATATCCTGGATTTTCTTCATCATTGCTGCCTGGGAGTTTCCGCCCTGGTTAGGAATTCTTGCTTTCATTTTATTCTACCGTCCTTTTTCGTAATTTATTCTTCAATAATAAAATCAATATTATGTTTATTCAATTTTGAAAGAAAAGCGTCAATAGGCTCTGCAGTTTCATCTGCAGCAGGGGAAGAGCCGTCATTATAAATCATCGGCTTCAGCTTTTCGCCCGTAGACCTCATAAGTGCTTCTGCGATTGAATCAGCGTGTATTTTTTGCTTGAACATCTGGCTGAATGCGGTGTTCTTTGCTTTTATAAAGACTGTGTTACCTGCTCGGTAAGCGGTTGAACCGATAAGCATTGGGTACAAAGGTCTGTTTATTTTTGAAAGTTGATTTAAAGCATTTTCCCAAGCGGCAAAGGGCACCGCATTATCTGTATCTGTAACAATGCCGGTATCAACCTTTTGTGGTTTAGGTTCGGGTTGTGGGATTGGCTTTTCTTCAACAACCTCTTCGGGAGCTTCCTCCTCGGGATTTACGGGAGCAAGGTCCTCAAAAACGGGTGGCTCTTCAAAAGGTGGTTCGTCAAAGGGGATTTCCTCAACAGGAATAATTTCGGGTTCTTTAATCTGACCGGGTACAACCTGTTTAATCTCTTCAGCCACCTTTACGGGAGCAGGCTCTTCTTTAACGGGTGCGGGTTTAGGAGCATCCGCTACTGTTACAGTAACGCCCTGTGCCTTAAGGAGCATCAGCTTTGCTTCGAGCTCGTCAAGTCTGCGAATAACTGCCGCATTATCTGTTGAAAGAGCAGGCTCACAAAGCCTTATGAGAGTTGTTTCCGTCTGTGCTCTCTGATGTGAGCTGTATTTTAACTGGGAAGCCTCACGGCAAAGAGTTTCCATAATATGAAGAATTGTGCCGTAAGTCATTTTATCAGCATTTTCTTTATAACGCTGAAGCTCATCCGGAGTGCTTACAATAAACTTTTCCGGATTTCTTGTGGTTTTAGCCATCATAAAATTTCTGAAATGGTTAACAAGCTCGCTCATAAGCCTTTCCATATCGCAGGAAGAGGAGTGAAGTCTGTCAATTATATTAAGAACTGCGGTGCTGTCTTGGTTTAAGATTGCATCAGAAATTTCAAACAGATAATCCTTGCCTAAAAGACCTGCTGCATTGCCCACTGTGTTAACAGTAATAGGTTCATTATAGCCTGCACATTGGTCAAGAATTGAAAGAGCATCTCTCAACGCACCGTCGGAAATTCTCGCAATAAGAAGAGCAGCATCCTTTGATAATTCTAAATTCTCGTTTTCTGCAACCGTCATAAGCCTTGCAGCTATATCCTCCGGAGGAATTCTTCTGAAATCAAAACGCTGACATCTTGAAAGAATGGTTGCAGGAAGTTTCTGAACTTCGGTAGTTGCAAGTATAAATAAAACATGCTCGGGAGGTTCTTCAAGAGTTTTCAAAAGGGCATTGAATGCACCTGTTGAAAGCATGTGAACCTCGTCTATGATATAAACTCTGTATTTTGCAGCAGCAGGAGTGAAGTTAACCTCATCTCTTAAATCACGGATGTTATCAACACTGTTGTTACTTGCAGCGTCAATTTCCGTAACATCAAGAATTGAGCCGTCATCAATACCTTTACAAATACGGCATTCATTACAAGGACTGCCGTTTTGCGGGTTAAGGCAGTTAACAGCCTTTGCAAGAATTTTTGCACAGGTAGTCTTACCGGTGCCTCTGGAACCGGTGAAAAGATAAGCATGGGAGAGTCTGCCGGTAGAAATCTCGTTCATAAGAGTTTCTGTAATGTGGTTCTGACCGGAAACATCCGAGAAAACCTGCGGTCTCCATTTTCTGTATAAAGCTCTGTACAAAGTATTCACTCCCTGAATAGAGTTGCAAGTGGCAAGTTGCAAGTGGCAAGTTTCGGGGCAAAGCCGATTATAAGATGCCAGTCGCCAGATGCCAGATGCCAGTGTCGGGGCACGAAAATGCACCGTAGAAGAATTAGTAAAAGTATTGCGAAGCTTTATAATGCCGCACGCAGTGCCCGACATTCTGCATTCCGCATTCATAATTCTGCATTTTTCATTTGCCCCGCAAATGAAAAACTTACGCTCCACTCGGTCATACGACGAGCAGGCGGACTGTGGCGCACAGGACGGTCCGCTTAATGCTGCTCGGTTCCCCGCCTGACATGGTTCACGGTGCCCCGTCGCACAGGACCCACCCGTCGCATGACCGAATTGAGCGTAAGTTGTTACTACATTATATATTAATAATAAATAAAAATCAATAGAAAAGGGGAAAGAAACCCAAAGAATTAACCTTCGTATTCGTCTTCGTTTTCCCAGTTGTGCCAAACACCTTGAATGTCATCATTATCATCAAACATTTCAAGCATTTTGCTCATTTTTTTCATACTCTCTTCATCTTCAAGGCGAGTATATGTCTGGGGAATATAAGCGGTTTCACTGCTCATAAATTTATAACCCTTTGCTTCAAGGTCGCTTGTAACTGCGCCAAGGTCATTGGGGTCAGTACGGATTTCGAAGATTTCTTCTTCATCTGTGATGAAGTCAACAGCACCGCATTCAATAGCGTCTTCCATTAATTTATCTTCATCAACATCTTCTTTTTCTATTATGATTACACCGTAGTAATCAAACATAAACATAACACAACCGGATGTGCCCATATTTCCGCCGAATTTGTCAAAATAGTGGCGAACATCACCTGCGGTACGGTTGCGGTTATCGGTAAGTGCTTTAACAACAACTGCGATACCGTTGGGACCATAGCCCTCGTAGATAATTTCTTCGTAGTTAGCGCCACCTGTTTCACCGGCGGCTTTTTTTATAATTCTTTCGATGTTATCGTTAGGAACATTGTTTGCCTTAGCTTTAGCAATGCAATCCTTGAGCTTTGAGTTACCTGCGGGGTCGGGACCGCCTTCACGAACTGCAACAGCAATTTCACGGCCTATTTTTGTAAAAACCTTAGCTCTTGCTTCATCAATTTTACCTTTTTTTCTCTTAATGGTACTCCATTTGGAATGTCCTGACATTTGAATGCCTCCAATTAGGTTAAGGAATTTATTATACGCGCTTGCGCGTTAGAACCCTCCACCACGCCTCCGCTTTGCTTTGGTGTGGTCCCCCTCCCTTCGCCAGGGAGGTCAGGGTGATATTACAACCCAAATATATTACCACAACGCATTTATTTTGTCAATATTTTCGATAGTTGTATATATTCAATAAAAAATAGTCAAAAATACCAAATATGAATAAGATTTTTTGAAAGGTATGAAAGGAAGAAAAATGAAAAAAGAGTGGAAAGATTTTCCGTATTATGATAAAATACTACTTAATTATATCATTAAACCAATAAAATGGAGTGGTATTGTGAAATATGATTTAGAAAACAGAAAAATATCTGATGGAGTGGAGCTTTGCACGGTGAAGGCCGAGGGCTTCAAGACCGCCTGTGCGTCTTTAAGCTTTGTTATGCCCTTGGGAGAGAAAGCCTCTCTTTATGCCCTTGTTCCTAATGTGCTTACCCGTTCCTGCAAGGCTTATCCCGATGTTACAAGCATTGAAAATAAGCTTGCTCTTCTTTACGGAGCAGAGGTTATTGTTGATGTAAGTAAGGTTGGTGAAAACCAGGTTTTAAAAATTGAGGTTTCCTGCATTGATGACAGGTTTTCCATTGACGAAGAAAGTATAACTGATGAATGTCTTAAGCTCTTGTTCCAAATGATTTTTGAGCCTCGTCTTGAAAACGGCGTGTTCTGTGCTGACGATGTTGAAAGTGAAAAAAGGCTTTTAGCAGAGCGTCTTATTGCAGAAAACAGCGATAAGAGAGCTTATGCAAAAAATCGTTGTACTGAAATAATGTTTGAAAATGAGCTTTTCGGAATTCATCGTTACGGAACTGTTGATGCTATTGAAAAAATAACTCCCGAAGCACTTTATGAGGCATATAAAGAAATTCTATGCAACAGTAAAATTCTTGTTTGCGTCAGCGGCGGAAGCTTCAGTAATGCTCAAAAGCTTTTAGAAGAATATATTTCTTGTAAAAACAGAAATATCGAGCTTAACGAAACCCTTTATGTTGAAGAGTGCGAAGACATAAAATATGTCAAAGAACAAGAAGCTGTAAAGCAGGGTAAGCTTGTTATGGGCTTCAGAATGGGTATGAAAAGCGAAGGCGATAATTATGCTGCCCGTCGGGTTATGGTGGATTTATTCGGCGGTAGCCCTCATTCAAAGCTTTTCACTGTTGTTCGTGAGAAAATGAGCCTTTGCTATTATTGCTCTGCTGTGATGTTTCGTCAGAAGGGTGTTATGCTTGTTCAAAGCGGAATTGAAAGCTATAACGAAGAGAAGGCTAAAAATGCAATTTTAGCCCAGCTTGAAGATATTAAAAACGGCAAATTCTCCGATGATGATATCGCATCATCAGTTAAATCTCTCGAGGATGGCTTCAGAAGTGTTTCCGATTCTGCAGAAAGTGTTGCAAATTGGTTCACATCTCAGATTTGCTCCGATGAATTTTTATATCCCGAAGACTTTATTGAACAATTTAAAAAAGTTCAACGTGAAGATATTATTGAGGCAGCAAAGGCTGTTACTCTTGATACTGTGTTTATGCTTGAGGGAACTGCGGAAGGCGGTGTTGAAGAATGAGTGAGAATATTGTCAAATATATTGAAAACGAAATTCTCGGAGAGGGTTATTATAGTATTGACCATAAATCAGGCTTGAAAATTTTTGTTTACCCTAAGCCCGAATTCACCTCAACCTATGCAGTTTTCGGTACAAAATACGGCTCTATCGATACACGCTTTAAACGAAGCGACAGAGAGTCTTTTACTGAAATTCCTGCAGGTACGGCCCATTTTCTTGAACACAAGCTTTTTGAAAGTGAAGAGCTTGACGCTTTCCAGAGATACGCTAAAACCGGTGCATCCGCAAATGCCTATACGAGCTTTGACAGAACCTGTTATCTGTTTGCTTGTACAGGGCATTTTAAAGAAAATTTTGAAATACTTCTTGATTTTGTAAGACATCCTTATTTTACTGAGGAAACAGTGCAGAAGGAGCAGGGAATAATCGGTCAGGAAATTGATATGTATAAAGACTCACCCGAATGGGAATGTCTTTTCAATTTGCTTGAATGCTTATATCATAAGCACCCTGTTAAAATTGATATTGCAGGTACAAAGGAATCTATTGCAGAGATTACCGCAGAAATGCTTTTCTCCTGCTATGAAACCTTCTATAACCTTTCTAATATGGCACTTGCGGTAGCAGGTAAAACAACTGTAGAAGAGGTCCTTGAAATTGCCGACAGACTTCTTGAAAGTGATGAGGATGTTACAGTAGAACGTGCTTTTGAAAAGGAAGAGGAAACAATAGTTAAAAACTATGTTGAAGAAAAGCTTCCTGTTGGTACACCTGTTTTTGCTTTAGGTTATAAGGAAAATTTCTTTAATGAAAGCTGTACTCTTGAAGAGGAAATTGCAATGTCCTTAATGCTTGAAATAATAGCAGGTCAGATTTCACCTCTCTATAAGGAGCTTCTTGATGAGGGTCTTATTAACGGAACCTTCAGTACAGAGTTTTTCAACGGTCATAATTATGCCGCTTGTCTTTTCTCGGGTGAATCTGCAAATCCACCTGAGGTTGCAAGAAAAATCAATTCCTGCATTAAGGAGCTAAAGGAAAAAGGCATAACAGTTCAGCAGTTTGAAACAGTACGCAAAAAGAGTTACGGTAAAACCGTAAGAGCATTTACAGATATTGATACTGTTGCAAACGGACTTGTGGTTTCTCATTTTGAAAAGGAAGAGCTTTTCTCCGAATTTGAGGTAATAAAGAATCTTAAGCTCTCATTTGTAAATGAGCTTTTGAAGAAATGCTTTAACGAAGATAAGGCCGCACTTTCGGTAGTTAAAAGCTGAATTAATTTGACGGGAGCTTACTTTCGTCATATACATAGGAGTGATAAAAATGGAATGGTTTGCAGATTTTGCCCGAGTTTCATTCGGCGGTATTGATACTGTTTTCGATGTTTCCTCGGTTTTCTGTGAATTTAACATCGGTGATAAATTCTTCTCAATAAAATGGTACGGTGTGATTATTGCATTCGGCTTTACTCTTGCTGCACTTTTTGGTGGAAGAATCGCATATACCTGGCGAATTAATCTCAGTAAAATGGTTGATGTTCTCATTTACGGAACCTTTGGCGGAATAATCGGTGCGAGAGCCTACTATGTTATTTTTCAATGGGATTACTATAGTCAGAATCCTGCGGAAATATTTCAGATATGGAATGGCGGTCTTGCCATTTACGGTGGTATAATCGGCGGTTTATTAGCAGCATTTATTACCTGTAAGCTGGAAAAGCTGAATTTCTTGAATCTTCTTGATATGGTTGGTATGAGCCTTCTTATAGGTCAAGGTATCGGCAGATGGGGAAACTATGCCAATCAAGAAGCCTTCGGCACATTCACAAACGGCAATTACGGTATGATGAGCAAAAAGGTTGCGGCTTACATAGCCTCTCACCCCGATAAATTCGGTTTAGAGGGTGTGACTGATGTAAACGCTTATATTGAAGAGAACAACCTTTTCGTTCACCCCACTTTTTTCTATGAATTTGCCTGGTGTATGTTGGGCTTCCTTGTCCTTTATATAATGCTTAAAAAATTCCGTAAATTCAGCGGTCAGCTTTTCCTTTCTTATGGTATATGGTACGGCTTAGGAAGAGCCTTCATTGAGGGTCTTCGAACCGACAGTCTTTATATCGGCGCAACCGGTATAAGAGTTTCTCAGCTTCTTTCAATTTGTATCGTTGCGGTTTGCTCAATAATTCTTGTAGCTGTGCTTATTAAGGTTAAAAAGCACCCTGTTAAAATTGAGGGCGTTGATTATTTTCCGCCCGATGCTGCAAAAATGAGAAAAGAGATAAAAGCAGAAAAATTAAAAGCACAGTCCAATATTAAAACAGTTGAACTTGATAATGAGAAAGGGGAGCGTGACAATGGCTGAGATTATAAGCGGTAAAGAGGTTTCTGCTGCGAAAAGAGAAGAATTGAAAAATCGTGTGGAAGCTTTGAGAAATAAAGGCGTAAGCACAGGCCTTGCAGTTATTATTGTAGGAAATAACAGTGCCTCAAGAGTTTATGTCAATAATAAGAAAAAAGGCTGCGAGGAAATCGGTGTAACATCCTTTGAATATGCTTTACCCGAGGAAACAACTGAAGCAGAGCTTCTTTCTCTCATTGAAAAATTAAACATTGATAATAGGGTGGACGGTATACTTTGTCAGTTACCCTTGCCAAAACATATTGATGAAAAGGTTATATTGAATTCCATTGACCCTTCAAAAGATGTGGATGCTTTTCATCCCGTTAATGTGGGCCATATTATGATAGGTGATTTCACATTCTTACCCTGCACTCCCGCAGGAATTATGGAAATGCTTAAATACTATAACATTTCCGTAAACGGTAAAAAATGCGTCGTTATCGGAAGAAGTAATATTGTCGGAAAACCTATGGCAATGCTTCTTTTAAAAGAAAACGGAACTGTTGAAATCTGCCATTCAAGAACAAAAAATCTTAAAGAGGAAACTCTTTCCGCAGATATTCTTGTTGCGGCAGTGGGTATTGCAAACTTTGTAACTGCTGATATGGTAAAAGATGGTGCAGTTGTTATTGATGTTGGTATGAACAGAAACGAAGAAGGAAAGCTTTGCGGAGATGTATGCTTCCCCGAGGTTGAGAAAAAAGCATCATATATAACTCCCGTTCCCGGCGGAGTGGGACCAATGACAATAACAATGCTTCTGGAGAATACCGTAAGGTCGGCAGAAGCAAAAATTTGATTTGTTTAGGCGGAAATCCAAAAATAATACGATTTAGCAAAAATTATACTAAAATATACAAAAATTGCATATTCTGTTACTTGTTAATTGCTTGACAATGATGTTGTGCTTTTCTATAATTTAATTGTAGATTTAAAACACTTGAATACATTCACTCTTAGGAGGAAAAAATAATGAAAATGAAGCTTTCATTCCGTTGGTACGGCGAAACAGACCCTGTTTCACTCCAATATATTTCCCAAATTCCCGGTATGCGTTCAATCGTTTCTGCGGTTTATGATGTTAAGCCCGGTGAGGTTTGGCCCGAGGAATCTCTTAAAGAAATGAAAGAGCAGTGCGAAAAGCATGGTCTTGTTTTCGATGTTGTTGAGTCAATTCCCGTTCATGAAGATATTAAACTTGGCAGAAACAATGTTGAGCATCTTCTTGATGTATATTGCGAAAATATCAGAAGATGTGCAAAATACGGTGTTAAATGCGTTACTTATAACTTTATGCCCGTTTTTGACTGGACCAGAACTCAGCTTGATAAGGAAGCAAAGGACGGTTCAACAAGTCTTGTAATGTATTGGGAGCAGATGAAGGGTCTTGACCCCCTTAAAGATGATATTCATCTTCCAGGTTGGGATTCAAGCTATACTCAAGAGGAGGTTCGTGAGCTTATTACCGCTTATGGTGAAATCGGCGAAGAGGGCTTATGGGCAAACCTTGAAAAATTCCTCAAGAAAGTTATTCCCGTTGCAGAGGAATGCGGCGTAAGAATGGCTATTCATCCCGATGATCCGCCATATCCCATTTTCGGCCTTCCCCGAATTATTACTAATGAAAAGAACCTTGACAGAATGTTAAGTATTGTTGACAGTCCCGCAAACAGCCTTTGTCTTTGCACAGGTAGTCTTGGTTGTGCTGAATCTAACGATATTCCTGCAATGGTTGAAAAATACGCAAAGGCAGACAGAATTGCGTTTATGCACATCAGAAATGTCAAGATTATGGAGGACGGTTCCTTTGAAGAAAGAGCCCACCTTTCAGATTGCGGTTCTCTTGATATGTATAAAATTGTTAAAGCACTTACAGATAATAATTTTGACGGCTATGTTCGTCCCGACCACGGCAGAATGATTTGGGGCGAAACAGGTAAACCCGGCTATGGTCTTTTTGACAGAGCATTGGGTGCCGCTTATATTAATGGTCTTTTTGAGGCTTGTGAAAAGGAGTAAGACTTATGAACGAAATGAATACAAAAATTTCAGCTATCGGTGTTGTTCCGGTTATTAAGCTTAACAACCCCGAAAGAGATGCAGCACCTCTTGCAAAAGCTCTTTGCGAGGGTGGCGTTCCTGTTGCGGAGGTAACCTTCCGTGCCGCAGGTGCAGATACTGCAATTCGTCTTATGAAAGAGGCTTGCCCCGATATGCTTGTTGGTGCAGGTACTGTTCTTACAACCGAGCATGTTGATAAAGCTATTGCCGCAGGTGCAGAGTTTATCGTTACTCCCGGCTTTGATCCCGAAATAGTTAAATATTGTGTGGATAAAAATATGCCTATTTATCCCGGTTGCACAACTCCCACAGATTACCATGCAGCTCTTAAATTCGGTCTTGAGGTTCTCAAGTTCTTCCCTGCAGAGCAGTCCGGGGGACTTGCAAAAATTAAGGCTATGAGTGCGCCATTCCCTATGTTCAAGGTTATGCCCACAGGCGGTATCGGTCTTAATAACCTTAAAGACTATCTTTCTTGTCCTGTTATTGCGGCTTGCGGAGGTTCTTATATGGTTACTGCAGACCTTATTGATAATCAGAAATGGGACGAAATTATTGACCTTTGTAAAAAGAGTGTTGAAATTGTTAAGGAGGCACGCAAATAATGGCAAAAGTTGTTACATTCGGCGAAATTATGCTTCGCCTTGCTCCCGAAGGATATTACAGATTTTTCCAGAACGATAAAATGCAGGCTACATTCGGTGGTGGTGAGGCAAACGTATCAGTTTCTCTTGCTAACTATGGAATGGAAAGCGTTTTTGTTACAAAGCTTCCCGACCATGCTATCGGTCAAGCAGCTATTGACTCTCTTCGTTACTTCGGTGTTGATACCTCAAAGGTAGTAAGAGGCGGCGAAAGAGTTGGTATATATTACCTTGAAAAAGGTGCTTCTCAGAGAGGCTCTGTTTGTATTTATGACCGTAAGTATTCATCAATTCAGCAGGCATCTGTTTCCGATTTTGATTGGGATGCTATTTTTGATGGTGCAGATTGGTTCCATTTTACAGGTATTACTCCCGCATTGGGCGAAAATCTTGTTGATATCTGCCGTGAAGCTTGCAAGGCTGCAAAAGCAAAGGGTGTAAAAATATCCTGCGACCTTAACTATCGTGGTAAGCTCTGGACAAGAGAAGAAGCAAGAAAAGCTATGACAGACCTTTGTCAGTATGTTGATGTTTGCATTTCCAATGAAGAGGATGCAAAGGATGTTTTCGGCATTGAAGCAGAAGATACTGATATTTACGGCGGTAAGCTTAACCATGAGGGCTACAAATCTGTTGCAAAGCAGCTTGCAGATAAATTCGGCTTTGAAAAGGTTGCTATCACTTTAAGAACATCAATTTCAGCAAGTGATAATGACTGGGCAGGTATGCTTTATGACGGCGAGAGCTATTGCTTCTCAAAATCATATCATCTTCATATCGTTGACCGAGTAGGCGGTGGCGACTCCTTTGGTGGCGGACTTATCTATTCTCTTCTCAGCGGTAAATCAACTCAAGAAGCTATCGAATTTGCAGTTGCAGCATCTGCTCTTAAGCACTCTGTTGAGGGCGACTTTAACAGAGTTGGCGTTAAAGAGGTTGAAAAACTTGCAGGTGGCGACGGTTCCGGTAGAGTTCAGAGATAAAAGCTAAGCAAATAATTAGCAACTTACACATAATTGAATGCTAAAATTTGTTAATAATTAAAGATTTAAAACCCCTTTGGTTATGGTCACTTTGCTTGACAACCAAAGGGGTTTATTGTATAATTTATCTATCTGTAAAGTTCTGAAAAGAATTTATTGTTTACGGTAATTTATTTTTGAAGGGACGTTGTTTTATGACAGCATTTAAGAAACCCCTGTGCGGCATTTTAGCATTTATTCTTGTATTTGTTTTTGTTGCCGCCACCCCAATATCTGTTTTTGCAGAAGGTGAAGAAGTTATTATTTCTGCAAAAGAGATTGAACTCAATAAAGAAACTGAAGATGGCTATGAGTTTATCAAAGTCGATGCAGGTTCTGCAGTTGAGCTTGTTAAGTACGTAGGTAATGAAACAGAAGTTAAGCTCCCCACTAAATTAGGCGGCTTGAGCGTAATTGCTGTTGGCGAAGGTTGCTTTGAAGGTAACAAAACTGTTGTAAGCGTTAAATTCAACAGCGAAATTGTTACAGTTAAAGACAGAGCCTTTAAAGATTGTACTGCTCTTAAAGAGGTTACAAAAACTGAATCTCTTACATCTGTTGGTGCATCTGCATTTGAGGGCTGTACTGCTCTTGAAGAATTCGAATATCCCGAATCAGTTACAGCAGTTCCCGAAAAATGCTTCGCAGGTGCAACCTCTCTTAAAGAAATCAAAGAGCATAAAAACCTTAAAAATGTAGCAGTTGACGCTTTTAAAGATACTGCATGGGAAAATGCTCAGCCCGATGGTGCTCTCAGCTTCGGTCGTGTTACATATGGTGTTAAGGGTAAGGTAAAGAATATTGAAGTTCCCAAGGGCGTTTCTCTTATTGAAGATTATGTATTCCTTGGTTGCGATTATATCGAAACCGTAACATTAGGTCCCGACGTTGAAGAAATCGGCCTTTATGCTTTCCAGAATTGTACAAACCTTAAAGAAGTAAGCTTTGACGATGCTATCGGTGTTCTTGAAGCAGGTGCATTCAAAGGCTGTTCTTCTCTTAAAGTTGCAGATTTCTCAGAGACAACTCTTGCAACAATCGGCTATGAAGCATTTGCAGGTTGTACATCTCTTGAAGAAATCAAAATTCCCGAAACTCTTTCCGATATTGGTGACTTTGCTTTTGTAAACACTAAATTCAAAGAAATCGAATTCGGAAAAAATATCAATGCAGTTGGAGCTAACTCCTTCGTTGGCAATACAGCTCTTGAAACAATCAATGTTGTTGATAACAATAAGGAATTCTCTTCCGTAGACGGTGTTCTTTATAATAAAAAAGGTAATGCACTTGTTACATTCCCCGCAGGCAAAACAGGTACCTATGAGCTTCCTCAAGGCGTTGAAGAAATCAGAGATTATGCTTTCAAAAATGCAAAGATTTCCGAAGTTAAGCTTGCTGAAGAGCCTGCTCTCAGATATATTGGTATCAATGCATTTGAGGATTCTCAGATTAATAAATTTGAAATTTCTGCAAATGTTGAAAAAATCAACAGCAATACCTTTAAAGATGCAAAGAAGCTTGCTGAAGTTAAATTTAAAGATGGTCTTAAATATATCGCAGCATCAGCTTTCGAAAACTGCGTTTCTCTTAAAGAAATTGCTCTTCCCGATTCTCTTCATGACATCGCAAACTCTGCATTCAAAAATGCAGGTCTCAAGAGTGTTAACCTTGGTGATGGCGTTGCAAAGATTAACAGCGAAGCTTTTGCAGGCAACAAGAACCTTACAGACCTTTATATTGGTAAGAATGTAGAAAAATTAGGCGATAAAGCTTTTGCAGACTGTGCAAAGCTTGTTGCAGTAAATCTTCCCGCATCTCTTAAAGCATTCAACGCAAACGCTTTCAGCGGTTGTAACTCACTTGTTAAGATTACAGTTGCTGAAGACAGTGATTTCTATAAAGCAGTTGGTTCTGCTATTTACTCTGCAGACGGTAAGGCACTTGTTCTTGCAGGTAATAAAAACACAACTTCTCTCATCGTTGCAGACGGCACAGAAGTAATTAAGGCAAATGCTTTTGAGCTTGCAAAGAATGTTGCAGAAATCAGCCTTCCTGCTACACTTTCCGAAATTCAGAGTAATGCTCTTGATAATACTGCTTGGTTCAAAAATGCAAACGGTTTGGTTTATGCAGGCAAAATCCTTTATAAAGTAAAAGGTGCTATTGCAAATGTTGTTGTTGAAGAGGGTACCGTTGCTATTGCTGACAATGCAGTAAATAACGAAGCTGTTACAACAGTTCTTCTTCCTAAAACTCTTGTTAAAATCGGTGACAATGCTTTTGCAGGTTCATCAGTTGTTTCCGTAGCAATTCCCGGAAATGTTAAATATATCGGAGTTGGTGCATTTAAGGATATTAAAGCTCTTAAAACGTTAACCATTGCAAACGGTGTTGAAACAATCGGTGCAGGTGCATTTGAAGGCTGCTCTTCCTTGAAAGCAGTAGCAATTCCCGAAAGCGTTAAGCTTGTTCCCTCCGATGCTTTTGCAGGCTGTAAGAAGCTCTCCAAGGTTGAAATTGCAGGTGCAGAAAAAATCGGTAAATATGCTTTCAGCGGTTGCGAAAGCCTTAAAGAAATCACTCTTCCCGCAACTCTTGCAGAGCTTGACCCTGTAAGCTTCGATGGCTGCACAGCTCTTCAAGCAATTAATGTTGCAGAGGGCAACGAATTCTATAAATCACTTGATGGTGTAGTTCTTGTTGCAAACGAAGAAAAGGCAGAAGACGGTTCATTAGTATTTGAAACAATCGCTCTTTACCCCGCAGGTAAAAAAGGCGATTACAAGGTTCCCGAAACCGTTAAGAATATTGCAAACAGAGCATTCTATAACTGTGACGCTCTCACAGGTATTGCATTTGCAGAGGGCTTTGGTAACATCGGTGACGAAGCGTTCTTCGATTGCGATAGTATCACAACTATTACAATGCCCGAAAGTGCAAGAGATATCGGCAGCTATGCTTTTGCATCCTGCGATGAACTTCGTGAATTCGTTGTATACAGCAACCTTACAGACTATGCAGACAATGCTTTTGACGGTTGCTACTACATCAACTACGATGCAGTTACAATCAAGGTTGAGGATAGCTCATTCTCCCTTCTTATCATCATCGCAGCAATATTTGTTGTAATCGGTGTTGTTTGGTATCTTGTATATCAGAAAAAGCAGAAGAAGCTTGAAAAAGAGATTCAAGAAAAAATCGCAAAAAGAGAAGCTTTAGAAGCTGCTAACAAATAAGTAATATAAAACGAGATGCAATCCGTTATGGATTGCATCTCGTTTTATATTCGGATTTAGTTTTCAGGAACCTGATGATATTCAGAAATTGCTTTTTCAAAAGTTGTTAAATCCTCTGATTGTCTCCCTATAAGGTCTTCAAGCTTTTGGAATGTATGCTCAGGATTAGTTGTTCGGTAATGAAGATGTAATATATCACCTTCTTCAAGGAATGATGAATGTGTATCAGAATGAGGATTTTTTCTGACCGATGTAATAAGGCAGGTTGGCGGCCAGAGGATATCTCTTATTTCTTTTCCGATAACAAAAGCCTCGGGTTTTATTACAAAATTTGTGTCCACAAGATGCGGTGTTTTTCCCTTGTTTTCTGCTTTGACTTTTGTTTCAATAACCAAATCATTAAAAGAATGTATACCTGCAATTTCAATTACAGCATAAGAAATTGTTGCGCCTAATGCTATGGGGAGAATGTTAATAAGTCCGTTCATAGCCTCAATTGCAAAGATTACTGCTGTTATGGGGATTCTGGAGAAAGCACTGAGAAAAGCGGTAATGCCTACTATAACTAAAATCGGTGCGTATTCTTCGGGAAGAAGTCCGAGTTCTGTAAATACTCTCGCGCATAAAGAACCGATTATAGCACCGAATGTAAGTGAGGGAACGAAAAGTCCGCCTGTAACGCCGAGATTATTTGCCACCATCAATAAAATTGCACGGACTGAAAAATATAGCAGAAGCATATACCATACACCGTTGCCGTAAATCATTTCACTTATAAGAGAACGGCCTGTGCCGAGTATTTCCGAAGCAAAAAAGCCGATAAGCGAGGTCAGAACAAATATGGCTGGTATTTTTACAAATAGCGAAAGCTTTGAAAGTTTGTTGTTAAGGAAATCACCGATTAATTCGTGTGCCTTTGTAAAAATAATAGCTGTCGCACCACAAAGCAAACCGATAACACATACCATATATAAATATTTAATTTCTAACCTTACTGTTATTTCAAATGGCAGAAGCGTGTGTGCAGGATGAAATTCGGAGTGCAGTATTTCGAGAGTGGTTGCGGAAGCAATAACTGCTGATGCAGCAGAAATAAAAAGCATTGGGGAAAAGCGACGATGAGCTTCTTCAAGTATGAAGAAAATTCCTGTTAAAGGTGCTGAGGTTGCGGCGGCAAAACCTGCAGCAGCACCACCTGTCATAATATACCTGTCCCAGGCAGTTTTTTTAGAAGAGAAAAGCTTTACCGTTCCTCTGCCGATTGCAGTTCCCATCTGAACGCTTGGTCCTTCGTTTCCAAGAGGAATACCTGCAAAAAAAGTAATAAGAGCAGATGTGAATGTTGCAAACAGACTTCGTAACCAACGGAATTCAATGAGCCCTCTCACAAGAGCAACCGCGGTTGGAATTCCGCCACCTTTGGCAATGCCGAGAAGTTTGACTGTGCATACAGAAATAAGTCCCAGTACCAGCGCGCCGCCTAAAAGCAAGGGGAGATATTGGGGATTTAACCGCACTGTAGAATATATTTCATTTGATAAATTAAAAACCCAATCAGCAGAAAATTCAAAAAGGAAAATTACAATGCCTGTTAAAATACCTGTTACGCAAGAAAGAAATATGCAAGGTATTAAAATATTTTTTATATAGTTAAGCTGTTTGTTTTTCATCTTTCACCATCTTTTCGTAAAATTAGCATTAAGCTAAGATTTCGCAGTTGTGAGCGTAGGTTTGTTCATACAAAATACAGCTTATTATAATGTAATTTTTTGTTTTTTTCAATGATTTTTGTTAAATATAGAGTGTTAATATTTATTGTAATTTTATGTTGACTATTTTACTTTATAGTGGTAAAATTCAAGTGTACTAATTCGATAGAAGTCTATTGTTTTGAAAGGAGTTTTATTATGAAAATGACTAAAAGAATTCTCGCAATAGTTATGGCTGTTATGACCCTTTTTTCAGTTATGGGTATTGCGGTTGAGGCAGCACAAATCTATGTAAGTAAATTAGGTTTAGGTTATATGGTGCCTACCAATACAAAAGGTACCAAAAATCTTACAACCGTTAATCTTTACGGCGATTATGACTATATTAATTTCTACATTAATGCTAAGAAAAATAATGCTTATTTCGGCTATGAAATTTATGCCGATAAAGACTATACAAAGTTAAAAGACAGCGGTGCTGTTGGTTGCGATAAGGGGAAATATAATATTCCCGCAAAAATCAAATTAAAAGGTGAATATTCCAGCAAAACTTATTATTTGGTAACCTATGCCGCATATATTTATTCTGACGGTAGCGTTGATATTGATCAGAATTCAATGAGAGAATTTAAGATTAACGTAAAAAGAAGTGCTTCCTTTGATGATAAAGTTGTAGTTCTTAAAGAAACAAAGAATACTACAAAGGGTGCTTACATCAAATGGGGCAAATTAAGCGGTGCAAGTAAATACTATATTTACCGCAGAAGCATTACAGGTACAAAATGGACTAAGGTTGGAACTGTAAGCAGTTCAAAGGATAGCTTTACTGATACGTCTGTTAAAAACAAAAACGGTAACTATGTTTATACAGTTAAAGCTGTAAACAAGAAAGGTACAGCATCAAGATATCTTTACTTTGGACTTACAAGCCTTTTTGCAAAAACACCCGTAATGAAATCAATTACAGTTACATATAACAATGCAATAGAAGTTAAATGGAACAGTACCTCAAGTAAAGCAAAATATAACATTATGCGTAAAGAGGGCGACGGAAAGTGGAAAACAATTAAAACTAACTATTCCGGAACATCCTATAAAGATACAACAGCAAAGAGCGGTAAGAAATATACCTATTCTGTAAAAGCAGTTCTTTCCACAAGCTATGGTAAAGCAACAAGCTCTTACTATGCTAATGCTGATAAGGCTGTAACTTATCTCAAGGCACCAACCCTCAAGGAAGCACTTGCAGTTGAAAATGGTATCAATGTAAGCTGGAGCGCAGTAAGCGGTGCAAAGGGCTATACAATCCTCAGAAAGAACAGCGACGGCTCAACAGGCTGGTCTTCTGTAGGTAAAGTAGGTGCAGATGTAACAAGCTTTGTTGATACTTCTGCAGATATTAAAACAGGCTATATTTACAGTGTTCGCTCCGAAGCTTCCAAGAATAAAGGTAGCTATAACAGAACAGGTATTGAATATGTTATTCTTAGTGCGCCTGAGGTTACCGTTGAAAGAGTTCAGACTAATAATCAAGTATCTATCAGCTGGAAGAAAGTTTCAAAGGCAACTGCTTATGAAATTTATCAGCGACCTGTTGATGGTGAATGGCAGCTTTTGAAAACAACAAGTGAGTTGTCATACAAATACTATTTAAACGAAATCGGCGACTTTGAATATAAAGTAAGAGCTGTAAGAAATAATTCAACCTATAGCGAATTTTCTGATGTGGTTTCTTATAATCATATACCTTATATAGTTATACAATATATGGCATATAATGATGGTATTGAAATAGATGCTTTTGACTACGGTGCTGATAGCTATAATGTTTACAGAAAATTAGCAGATAATCCTGAGGATGAATTTGTTTTGATAGCATCAGTTACTGATAAAAAATATAAAGATACAACTGTTGAGAAGGATGTTCGTTATATATATCAAGTAAGAGCTGTGAATAACGGGGTTGAGCAGACAGAATATTTAGAAGAAACTGTGGCAGGTATTTCAACAGAAAATATGTTGGAGCAGCAACCTAAGATTCGAGTAAGATATGATACAATCTTGTTTGATACTGATGCAATTGTTTGCGGATATAACTATGCTGAGGAATCCTGGGAGGTAGTTCCCTTCTTTGACGAGGATCCTCGCGAATGCTATGATATTTACTGTAAGGACGGAAAATACAGATTCGCTTTCTATAATGTTAATAATGGTATGAAAACACCTATTGATGATACTTTAATTGATTATGAATGGTATGATAAAAAGGTTGATTTCACCGCAACATTAAAAGATAAGGTTATTACTGTCAGCTTCCCCAGTGTAGGCGAAGAGGTTGAGAAGTATGAGATTTATGTTGATGCTCAGACTAAAACAATTGTTGCCGATGGTTCTGATGTGTATAGCGCTGATTTTAAGTACACCAGCACCGATAATGATATAGTTATTTATGTTTATACAAAAAATGGTGATGAAGTTTCTACATACAAAAATGTTGTTTGGGAATAAAATCAAAACATAAAAGCAACATAACCTGTAACAGACCCCTCATCCGAACCCGAAACAACAAATACCGCAGCATAAAACTTATATCGCCCCTTGGTTTTCAAGGGACGATATTTTTATTGACTATTATTTATTAGTGTGTTAGAATAAGGATATACTAATGAAATAGAATTGCCGAAAGGGGTTTTAATATGAAAATAACAAAAAGAATACTATCAATCATAATGACTATTATAACTCTCGTTTCAGTTGTAAGTATTTCTGCCGAGGCTTTTACTGTAGAAGTACAGGATAGGGATTTTGGATATATGGTACCCGTAAACAATAAGGGTACAAAAGTTATTTCAACTGTAAAAATGTACGGTAGTTATGACTATATAAATTTCTATATAAATGCGAAATATCACTACTCTGACTATTTCTTTTATGAAATATATTCTGATAAAAATCTTACAAAATGTGTTGAAGCTGATTTTATAGAAATTGAAGATGAAGGTACCTATAACGTTTCAGTAAAAATTAAGTTAAAAGGAAAATACAGTTCAAAAACTTACTATGTAGTTACTTATGTGGGAACATATTATGAAAGTAGCGATAAAATGGTGGTTGATGAAAACTCATTATGCCAGTTTAAAATGGTTGTTGATAAGTCGCCAACATATAAACAGAAAAAGGTAGCACTTAAAACTGTTACAAATACCATTGACGGACCTCAAATTACATGGTCAAAAATTTCGGGAACATCGAAATATTATATTTACCGCAGAAATATTAATAGCACTAAATGGACAAAAGTTGGTGCTGTAAGCGGAAAGAAGAGTAGCTTTGTAGATACCGGTGTGAAGAAAAAAGACGGCAATTATATCTATACTGTTAAAGGCATAAACAAAAGTGGTGTTGCATCTCAGTATCATTATTCGGGTATTACCTGTCTTTATGCAGAGACACCTGCATTAAAAACCATTAAAGTTATAGCAGATAATGTTGTTTATCTTAAGTGGAATGAAACATCATCTAAAGCCAGGTATAATGTATACAGAAAAGAAGTTGGCGGCAGTTGGAAAAGAATAGCCACAAAGATTTCCCCCAACTCTTACAGAGATACAACTGCAGAAAGCGGTGTGGATTATCAATACACTGTAAAAGCTTTAATTTCTTCCGGTTACGGAACTGCTATTAGCTCGTATTATCAGAATGCTTCTAAAAAGATAAAATATCTTCCTGCACCGGTCACTAATGAGCTTTATACTACCGAAAATGGTATCGGAATATCATGGGAGCTTGTTGAAGGTGCAACAAGTTATTCAATTATGAGAAAACCCCTTGATAGTGATGACCCTTGGACAGTTTTAGAAGAGGTTTCGGGAGAAACTACAACCTATGTTGATACAACTGCATCTTTAATAGATGGGGCATATCTTTACACAGTTCGTTCGCAGGGCGATGGCTTTAGTGGTAGTTATTCTTCAGGTAAAGAGTATTTTACTTTAGCTGAACCCGAATTTACTGTAACTGCTAATGAAAGTGGCGTGCGTGTAGAATGGTCTAAAGTGCCTTACGCAACATCATATCGTGTATTAGAGCAGAATGAAAACGGAAACTGGATTGAAAAAGGTAAAACAAAAAAGAATTATTACGATTTTTATCCAAAAACCTATTACAATGAGAAAGTAACTGTTTGTGCTTGTCGAACGGGCGGATTTTTAAGTACATATAAAACAGATGTTGAAGAAACAGTTTTTTTCCCGAAGATAACTCATGAAGTAAAAGAAATGGATACATATACACAGTTTTCATGGAACAGCACAGGTGCAGATAATTACAGAGTTTATCGTAAGCCCAAGGGAGCTGAAGATTCAGCTTATGAGTTGTTCTGTGAAAATAATACGCCCGGTTTTAGTAACTATAGTCCCGAGGAAGATATTGCATACACTTACCAAATAAGAGCGGTGTATGGTGATGTTGAGCAATATGATAATTTATATTCAAAAACCCATATAAGATATTCACCCGAAACCTGTATCGAAAGCTTTAAAGTATATAAAGAGGTTAAAGTTTTTAATCGTCAATATAAAGGTAGTGATAAAGAAACAGTATCCTATAACTTTGATGTTAAGAAAACTGATAAATTTAAAAAATCTACTGCAAAATTTTATTATTGGGGTAGAGCATATGGTGGAGATGGTTGGGGACAAGCATCAGGTTATTCTTATGTTCCAAGTTATGAGGATGCTTATGATTTGCTTGCTCCGGCGCGCTTCTGCTGTGTAGTATCCACAAGTAGTGGTAACAGCACACCGCTTGGTGCAAATACTGTTTATGTTGAAGAAGAAACTTGTAAAGCTCCGGTGGTAACCTTAACCCCAACAAGTAAGGGCTTGAAAATGACTTGGGATGCAGTGGATGGTGCAGTCGAATATGACGTGTTTGTATATTTCAGTAGAAGGGATGACTATAAAAAAACTATCAAAGCAGATGGTTCAAAAACTTACACCATTAATTTTACTGATATAACTTATGATTATAATATGTATATTATAGTTACTGCAGTTCACGAAAATGGTAATGAAACAACAAGATACATTGATGACTATGCTTTTTATCCCAGACCTAAACTTATCGCAGCTGTACCGGATAACTTTTCGGATGGTGTAGATGTTTTCTGGAATACAGGTTATGATGATGGTTGCTTTGCCGTTTTTAGAAAAGCAGAGGGCGAAAGCAAATGGACTTGTATAAGTAAAAAATATTATGATTATAAAGTTTGTTCAACGAATAACGGTGTGGAGTATAGAGGATTCGTATATACAGATACCACAGCGAAAAAAGGTGTAAAATATACTTATACCGTAAGGCGTTATGACTCAAAAACAAAAGAATATATAAGTTATTATAATACAAAAGGCGTTTCGGTAAAACTATAACAAAACAAAACGTGGCTGTAAAAAATTATCGTTTTTTACAGCCACGTTAAATATTTTTATTAAATTAAACACCTGAATAAGCAGAAAAACCGCCGTCAACAGGGATGATAACACCAGTTACAAACTTTGAATAGGTTTCGTCACTTAAGAAGAGAAGGGTACCTGTAAGGTCTTCGGGAACACCAAATCTGCCGAGAGGTGTATGACCGAGGATTTTTTCACTTCGGGGAGTGAGAGAGCCGTCTTCATTGTAAAGAAGAGCTTTATTCTGGTTTGTAGAGAAGAAGCCCGGTGCGATAGCATTAACACGAAGACCAACTTCGGAAAAATGAACTGCCATAAACTGAGTAAAGTTTGAAATAGCTGCTTTTGCTGCAGAATATGCAGGAATTTTTGTAAGCGGCTTATAAGAGTTCATTGAAGAAATATTAATGATTGTTGCATTTTCCTTCGAAACCATATCCTTTGCAAAAACCTGGGTTGTAAGAAGAGTACCGAGGAAGTTGAGGTTGAAAACGAATTCAATGCCCTTGGGGTCAAGGTCGAAGAAGGTTTTAACATCTTCTGCCTTTTCTGTTAAATCGCAAAGCTCGAATTTTTCTTTAGTTGTGTTGCCGTTAGGGTGATTACCGCCTGCACCGTTAATGAGAATGTCGCAGGTACCGATTTTCTCGTTAATTGTGTTTCTTGCATTTTCAAGGCTTTCCTTATCAAGAACATTGCAAGCAACGCCGATAGCCTCAAAGCCCTCTGCTTTAATTTCTTCTGCTACTGCATTTGCAGATTCTTCTCTTAAATCAAGAACTGCAACCTTAACGCCTTGACGAGCAAGGTCCTTTGCAAAGCCACCGCAGAGAACACCTCCGCCACCTGTAACAACTGCAACTCTGCCTTTTAAATTTTCGTGATTAAACATTTTTAAAACTCCTTAAAAGTAATATTCAACATTTTTAGAAATGCCTGCTTCTTTTATGCATTGGTGAAGTGCTTTTGCTGCTGCATCAAAAGCTGCACGGTTGGTAGGGTAGGTGAAGTCGTCTTTAAGCTGCTCAGCAGTACCGCCCTCACCCTCTAAATCCTTAAGACCTTCGAAAACCTTAAGATGTGGTTCAAGAGTAAGGAAATGCTCACCGTCTTTCTCCTTGGAGAATCTTTTAAGAAGCTCGACAATGTTACCGTCACCAAGCCCTGCAGGGCGAACCTTACCACCATCATAAAGACAGTCTTTAATATGGAAATAGTCAATATAATCCTTTAAAAGCTCGTAAGCGGGGAGAATGTCAACTCCGCATTGAATAAAGTTGGCAGGATCGAAAATACCTTTCATTTTACCTTCAAAGGTTTTGTATATTTCAAGACAACGGGTTTCGTTATCTCCGTAAATATCTTTTTCGTTTTCGTGGCAACACCACACTCCGTGGTAAAGAGAATATGAACACATTTTATCTAATCTTTCAAATACTTCGTCACGATATTCCTCGTGGCTCTGACCCTTTGTGAAGAAAAAACTGAACATTCTAATTCTCTTTGTGCCGAGAATATTTGCAACTTCAACGCAGTTTTTAAAATCCTCAAAATGAGGTGCGAAGTCATCGGTGATTTCAATTTTGCCGTAATGGGAACCGATAGAGGAAACGCCTATACCGGCACTGTCAAGAACTTTTTTAAGCTCCTTTGCCTGCTCAACAGTATAAAGCGAAATGTTACCTTCATCCAGTCCACGTGGTTCAATATGGGTAATCTCATTTGCAGCTAAGGCTTTAATTTGTTCTGTAATTCCGCCACCTGCTTCATCTGCAAAGGCAGAAAGGTAAAATTTTGCAGCCATATTTAATTCTCCTTTATATTCTTTGTTTTTTTGTGTTTCTTTATGATAAAAATGTTTCTTTGTTTTTTAAAATATATTTAGCAGAAAGTCTCAGAAGCTCGTCAGAATCATAAAGAGAAGCAAACTCTTCATCAACCTTGCCAATGATGCTGTAATCAACGGAAACCTCACTGTCGGGGTCATACATTGGTAAAAGCGTAGCATAATGCTCAACATATTTTCCTGCACCTATTGCATTGAGTGCATCGGGGACAATGGAAATAAGCGGTTCACCATTGTTTTTGAAAAATGCAGAAAGACGCTTTTTTGCATCCTCGTCAAAGTATTCAAGAGCATAAACGAATTTCTTTTCATTAGGGAGAGCGTTGAAGCTTTCTGTCATATCTGTTGCATTTTCGAGCTCTACTTGAATATTCATTGCAGCTCCGTGAAGTAGCTCTGTTTCTTCTGTGGAGTTAAGCTTTTCTTCTGTGAGAATAGTGAATTTTTCTCTCAATTCGTAATCTCTTTTCCAGATAGCCGCTTCCTTTTTCAGCCTTTCACGGCGGGCCTTTCCGGATTTGAGAGCTTTAGACCAAGCGAAAATTGCAATAATTATTGCAGCTAAAAGTATTACCCAGTAATACCATTGAACACCAAAAAGCATTTAATCACCCATTCTGTAAAGATTTATAAATATCGCTCTTCTTAAGTCCTGTTTCCTTGGCTATTTCCTTTGCGGCTTCATTTTTTGAAAGTCCGTTTTCAACAAGCTTTTCTGCCATTTGAATAGCAACCTCAATAGTGATTTCCTTTTCTTCTTCCCGGGGCTTACCCTCAACAATAAGAACATATTCGCCCTTTGCACTGCCGTCCTTATATTTCTCAACTGCATCAAAAAGAGTAGTGCGTTCAACATTTTCGTGGATTTTTGTAATTTCCTTTACGAGAGCAATATTTCTGTTGCCCCAGCATTTTGCCATATCTGAAAGGGTAGAGGCTAATTTATGGGGTGCTTCGTAGAAAATCATTGTACGCTTTTCATTAACAAGCTCTTCAAGATGCTTTTTTCTGTTTTGCTTTGAAACAGTCAAAAAGCCCTCAAAGGTAAATCTGCCCGATGGCATACCGGAAATTGCAAGGGCTGTAACAAAAGCACAAGGACCGGGAACTGCAAGAACCTGGATTCCGTTTTCGTGGCAAAGCCTTGTTAAATCTTCGCCGGGGTCGGAAATTATGGGCATACCTGCATCGGAAACAAGAGCACAGCTTTCACCATTTAAAAGACGGTCAATTATAACTCCGCCTCTTTGAGCACGGTTATGCTCATAGTAGCTTACCATTGGCTTTTTAATGCCGAAATGGTTAAGGAGCTTGATTGTAACTCTTGTGTCCTCGGCGGCAATAAAATCACATTCGGAAAGCACCTGAACCGCACGGGGCGAGAAATCACCAAGATTTCCGATAGGTGTTCCTACAACATAAAGTATTCCTGCCATTATAAAACATTACCCTCTGCATCAAATAAAGGAAGCTTTTCAAGATAAATAATATCTTTTCTGTCCGCCGCTTCGCCTTCTGCAAGAACTGCGAGAGCACCTGCGTAATCAACCTCTGCCATTTCAATAAGCTTTTCAACTGCTTTGAGAGATTCTCCTGTTGAAATAACATCATCAACAATAATAACCTTTTTACCCTTCATTTGCTCTGCTTCTGCAGTGTCAAGGTAAAGATGCTGTTCGCCCTCTGTTGTAATTGAGTTAACAACAACATCAAAAACACCTGTCATATAGAGCTTGGGCTTCTTTCTTGCAACAAAGTATTTTTTACCGCTCTGGCGTGACATTTCGTGAGCAAGAGGAATACCCTTTGCCTCTGCGGTTATTATGTAATCGAATTCGGGTGCTTTTTTAAGAAGTGCATCTGCACAAGCAACCGTAAGCTCTGCATCACCAAACATAACGAATGCACCGATTTGAAGCTTTTCGTTAAGAGGGCAGAGAGGGAGGTTTCTGTCAAGTCCTGCAATTTTCATTGAATGATACATATCTATTCTCCTTTGGTGCAACACTACACCATTTTTATACATCTCAATTATATATAATTATGGTAGAAAAAGTCAATAAGAAACAATGTTGAAAATAGGTCAATATTATTGTATAATAGTCCTATATTTATATAAAAGGTGAGTAAATAATATGCATATACCAACCTGCGAAACCAACGAGCTTAACATAATTCCTTTTGAAGAGGCACTTTTAAAAGAGGCTGACGGTTCTTTTGAATACGACAGAGAAAAATGGCTCTATGTTCCAAACGCTTATACGGAATATCGTTACATATTGGGCACAAGAGGGGAAAACCCTCTTATCTGCATCGGCATTAACCCGTCTACCGCAAAGCCCGATGACCTTGATAATACCTTGAAATCTGTTGAACGCACCGCCGCCTTCAATGGCTTTGACAGCTTTGTTATGTTCAATGTTTACGCTCAGAGAGCAACAAATCCCAAGGATATGGACGGAGAGTTCAATACCTTTTTACATAACGAAAATATGAATGCGTTCCGTTATATTCTTTCTTCCTACGGTGAGGGTAAAACTCCTGCCGTATGGGCAGCCTGGGGCACTATTATCGAAAAAAGACCATATCTTATACCTTGTGTCAAGGATATGATTAAAATCGGTAATGAATTCGGTGCAAAATGGTATACAGTGGGCAAACGCTCAGTTAAAGGACATCCCCACCATCCCTTGTATTTAAAAAATAATAGTCCGGTTGATGATTTCGATATAGAAAGCTATATTTTAACATTGGGAAACTGTTGACAATTTGCGACATACTATGTTATAATTCCAAGGTATATTTTATAAAAACTGTGAAGAGAACAAGTAGCACTTTTCAGCGTAAAAAAGAGAGCTGCCGTTTGGTGAGAGGCGCATGAGCGAATTGTGTGAATACATCTCGGAGTTTCGCACCGAAATTTTCAGTAGGCTGCGGCGGGTGCGCCCGTTAAAGCGTTTGAGTTTTATTACTCTTTAAGGCAGGTTGCGTGAGCAATTTGCGAAAAAAGGTGGTAACACGGTCAGTTTATCTGCTCGTCCTTTAGCTTCGGTTAGAGGACGATTTTTTATTAATTTTAAAAAGGAATGAACGAATTTGCCTATTACAGATTTTCTTGTGATTAACGCAAATAATTACAAAAACGAGGTTGCTCTTGTTGAGATTAACCCCGAAATGCAGGGGAAAAGTCGCCAGACCTGGCGTGAATATTCTCTTATTGAAACAAACCCCTTCAATGTTGGCAGAAGCGAGCTTACTTGGGGCGAGTTTGATAAAAGAGCAAACCGCTTTGCAAACCTTCTTCTTTCAAGAGGCATCAAAAAAGGGGACAGAGTTGCAATTCTTCTTATGAACGGAATTGAATGGCTTCCCATTTATTTCGGTATTCTCAAAACAGGTGCTCTTGCAGTTCCCCTTAACTACCGCTATACTGCGGAAGAAATCAAATATTGCCTTAAGCTTTCTGATAGCGATGTTCTTGTTTTCGGCCCCGAGTTTACAGGTCGTGTTGAGGAAATTGCTCATAGAATTCCCGATGTTAAATATACCTTCTATGTTGGTGAGGATTGCCCCACCTTTGCTGAAAGCTATGACAGATTAGTTACATATTGCTCATCTCATGCACCGGGAATTGAAATTTCTGATGAAGATGAAGCAGCAGTTTATTTCTCTTCGGGAACAACAGGCTTCCCTAAAGCAATTCTTCACGCTCACAAGAGCCTTGTTCACGCTGCTTTAACAGAACAGAACCACCATTCACAGACCAGAGATGATGTTTTTCTTTGCATTCCGCCTCTTTATCATACAGGTGCAAAAATGCATTGGTTCGGTTCTCTTGTTGCAGGTAGTAAGGCAGTTCTTCTTAAGGGTACAAAGCCTGAGCTTATTCTCAAAACCGCAAGTGAAGAGGGCTGCACAATCGTATGGCTTCTTGTTCCCTGGGCACAGGATATTCTTGATGCTATTGACAGCGGAGATGTTGATTTAAGCGAATATACACTTTCTCAGTGGCGATTGATGCATATAGGTGCTCAGCCTGTTCCCCCAAGCCTTATTAAGCGTTGGCTCAATATTTTCCCCCATCATCAGTATGATACTAACTATGGTCTCAGCGAATCTATCGGACCCGGTTGTGTGCATCTCGGTGTTGAAAATGTTCACAAGGTTGGCGCAATAGGTAAAGCAGGCTACGGCTGGGAAGTTAAAATTGTTGACGAAAACAAAAACGAGGTTGCAAAAGGTGAAGTCGGTGAGCTTGCAGTTAAAGGTCCCGGTGTAATGCTTTGCTATTATAAGGATGAAAAAGCAACCAACGAGGTTCTTTGTGACGGTTGGCTTTATACAGGGGATATGGCTCAGGAGGATGAAGACGGATTTATCTTCCTTGTTGACCGTAAGAAAGATGTTATCATTTCAGGCGGTGAAAACCTTTATCCCGTTCAGATTGAAGACTTCCTTCGTAAGCACGATAAAATCAAGGACGTTGCAGTTATCGGTCTTCCCGATGCCCGTCTTGGTGAAATTGCTGCCGCTATTATCGAAGCAAAAGATGGCGAAACCTTAACAGAAGATGATATCAACGATTTCTGCTATGATTTGCCCAGATATAAACGTCCGAGAAAGCTTATTTTCGCAAAGGTTCCCCGTAATCCTACAGGAAAAATCGAGAAACCCAAGCTTCGTGAAATGTATTGTGGTGAAAGCCTTGTTGCTTCACAGAACGAAATCAATAAATAATCCAAAGAGGTACAGATAAATGAAAAAATTACTTTTAGGTAATGAAGCGGTTGCACGCGGTCTTTATGAGGGCGGCTGCAGAGTTGCTTCAAGCTACCCCGGTACACCCAGCACAGAGGTTACGGAGTGCATTTCTACATACGATGAAATTACAAGCGAATGGGCACCTAATGAAAAGGTTGCAATGGAGGTTGCTTTCGGTGCAGCAGTTGCAGGTGCACGTTCATTCTGCGCTATGAAGCATGTTGGTCTTAATGTTGCTGCAGACCCGCTTTTTACTTCTTCCTATACAGGTGTTAATGCAGGTCTTGTCGTTGTTGTTGCAGATGACCCCGGAATGCATTCTTCTCAGAATGAGCAGGACAGCCGTCATTATGCGAAAGCTTCAAAGATTATGATGCTTGAACCATCTGATTCCGATGAATGCCTTAAATATTCCAAAATGGCATTCGAGCTTTCCGAAAAATTTGATACTCCGGTTATTCTTCGTCTTACAACAAGAGTTTCTCATTCAAGAAGCCTTGCAGAAGTTTCCGACAGAGTTGACAACGGTCTTAAGCCCTACGAAAAGAATGCTCCCAAATATGTTATGGTTCCCGCAAATGCAAAGGTTAAGCACGTTGAGGTTGAAAAGAGAATTCTCAATCAGATTGAATATTGCGAAACAGAAGCAGTAGAAAACGGTCTTAACAGCGTTGAATACAATGATAAGAAAATCGGTATAATCAGTGCAGGTATCTGCTATGAATATGCTAAAGAAGCATTGGGCGATAAAGCATCTTACCTTAAATTAGGTTGCGTTTATCCTCTTCCCGAAAAGCTTATTAAGGATTTCTGCGCAGAATGTGAAACAGTTTATGTTTTAGAAGAGCTTGATGATTATATTGAAACTCATTGCCGTAAAATCGGTGTTGATGTAAAGGGTAAAGCAGAATTTACTCTTTTAGGTGAATATTCACAGGGTCTTATCAGAAAAGTTATTCTCGGTGAAGAAGCAAAACCCCTTAAAGCAGATGTAGAAATTCCTGCAAGACCTCCCGTTCTTTGCGCAGGTTGTCCCCATAGAGGTCTTTTCTATGCTCTCAAAAAGCTTAATGTAACCGTTAGCGGTGATATTGGTTGCTATACTCTCGGTGCATCAAAGCCTCTCGGTATGATTGATACAGTTCTTTGTATGGGTGGTAGCGTATCAGGTCTTCACGGCAGAAATCTTGCAGACCCCGAGCATGCAAACAAATCCGTTGCAGTTATCGGTGACTCCACCTTTATTCACTCAGGTGTTACAGGTCTTATTGATATTGCTTATAACAACAGCAATTCCGTTACAATTATTCTTGATAACAGCATCACAGGTATGACAGGACATCAGCAGAACCCAACAACAGGCTTCAATATCAAGGGCGAGCCTGCAGCAGCAGTAAGCCTTGAAAAGCTTTGCGAGGCAGTTGGCATCAATAATGTTTTCGTTGTTGACCCCTATAACCTTGATGAAAGCTATACAACAATCAAGAATGCACTCCAGCTTAACGCTCCTGCAGTTGTAATTTCAAGAAGACCTTGCGCTCTTCTTAAAACTGTTAAGCATAATCCGCCTCTTAAGGTTAATAAAGATAAATGTAAGTCCTGCAAAATGTGTATGAAAATCGGTTGCCCTGCTATCAGTATGAAGGACGGAAAAGCAGAAATCGACTTTACACAGTGCCTCGGTTGCAATGTTTGTTCTCAGCTTTGCAAATTCGGTGCTATTGAATAAGAAAGGGGAGAGCTAAAAATGAATAAAGCTATAATGATAGTTGGCGTTGGCGGTCAGGGAACACTCCTTGCAAGCCGTATTTTAGGTAGTGCTCTTCTTTCACAAGGGTACGATGTTAAGGTTTCCGAGGTTCACGGTATGAGCCAGCGTGGCGGTTCTGTTGTTACCTATGTTAAATATGGCGAGAAGGTTTATTCTCCCGTTGTTGGTGAGGGTGAAGCTGACCTTATTCTTGCCTTCGAACAGCTTGAGGCGGCAAGATGGCTTTCCTGCCTTAAGCCCGACGGAAAGGTGATTGTAAACACACAGAAAATTGACCCAATGTCGGTTGTTATCGGTGACAGCGTGTATCCCGACGGTGTTCTTGATGCAGTAAGAAACGCAGGAGCAGCAGTAGTTGAGCTTGATGCTCTTCCTCTTGCAGTTGAAGCAGGCTCTCCTAAAGCTACAAACGTTGTGCTTATCGGTGCAATGGCAAAGAATACAGATATTCCAAAGGAAATCTGGCTCGATGCAGTTAAATCCTGCGTCCCCGCAAAATTCCTTGATATGAACCTCAAAGCATTTGAGTTAGGGTACAATAAATAAAAACCAACGGCACTCGGTTGAAACCGGGTGCCACTTTTTTGTCTGTTTTGTTTATTGTGTTAGAAATACGGCTGTTTAATTTGGTAGAAAAGCTAATTGAAATAGATGAAAATATATGGTAGAGTTAGGCTGTAGAACGTATAGTTTTTTATTAAAGGAGTGTATTATATGATTTTATTTGACGGTTATCTTACAGGTAACGCAAATGAATTTTACATAAAGAAAATGATGAATGCAGGAAGTAAGCTTCTATTAATTCTTATTGCACTATCAATTCCGATGTGGGTACTTTTATCAACAATCACAAATACTTTTGTTGAGGTAATGATAGCGGTTCTTGTATTTTCCCTTCTTTCTCCGATTATTTTCCGTGTTTGTATTACTAAAAAAGAAAAGCAGAGAATTAATTTAAAGAAAGTAAGAATTTGTAATGGTGAAATAGAAGCCATCAGTGAAAAAACAACAATCAGTAAACCTATATCGAAAATCAAAGCAGTTAATGATTATGGCGAGTTTTATGAAATTGTTTTTCCGAGTGTTTATATAACTGCAGTTTGTGTTTGTCAGAAAAATTTGCTCTCAAAGGGTTCTATAGAAGAGTTTGAGGCTTTGTTCAATGGTATGATTGTTAGAAAGATTCAATAAAGTTATAAAGAAACAAAAGGATTTAGGACAGTAAAATGTCTTGAATCCTTTAACTTTTATACTGGCATCCGGCACCTTGATTTTGTGTCCAAAGTGTTAATTATATTAACTTTTATTGAAAAGTATCCTAATATATGGTAATGTGAAGTTAACAAATATTGGAAAGAGGTGCTTTTATGAGGAAATTCAAAAGGTTAATTGCAGTTGTGCTTGTTATTTCAATGTTATCAATGCTTCCTTTAAGCGCGAGTGCATTGTCCATTGATGGCGGTTTAGACCCACTTAAAAATGAATTCGTATTTGGCGAGGGTCCGGTTGAAGAAGGCTATTCGGTTGATTATCGCTATTTTTCACCTGTAAAGGAAAATGACACCACAAAATATCCTCTTGTAGTATGGCTTCACGGTATGGGTGACGGTGCTGAAGATGGTCGCCAGGTTTATAACAGTCAGATAGCCTATTGGGCAAGTGACGAATTCCAGGCACGTTTCCAGCCTGCAGGCGGTGCATTTATTTTAGCTGCTCGTTCAAGAGAAGAGGATGGCTTCTATTGGGATGATGAAATGATAGCACCTCTCAGAGCTGCTATTGATGAGTTTGTTGTTCAATATGGTGAAAATATTGACCTTACAAGAATTTATGTTGGCGGCTATTCAATGGGCGGTAAAATGACACTTAAAATGGCAATTTCTTACCCCGAAATGTTTGCTGCCGCTTTCCCAATTTGTCCTGCTTGGGCACCTGATGCAAATTTGATAAATTATCTTCAATATATGCCAATATGGTTAACCTCAAGCACACAGGACCCGCTTGTTAATTACCATTTATCAGTATCTCCCACTTGGGATAAAATTGTTAATACAACTAATGTCCCCGAGGATTGCAGATTTTCAACAATTACAAATGTTTGCTATGCAGACGGCACTCCAACAAGCAGTGCCCACCATACTTGGTTTGCGGTTAACTACGATATGTTCTCTGTTACAAACGGTGACTATCCTAATATGACAACTGTTGACGGAAATGGTAATGCTGTTGAATTAACTTATCCGGACGGTATGATTTCCTGGCTTTCTTCCCATACATCAGAGTATAACGGAGAAGTTTTTGACGGAACAGGCAATATCGGTCCCGATGATGTAACGGATAATTTAATTGCATCTAACAACATTCTGCAGATTCTGTTTATGCTAATAACAGCAATTTTTAAATTCTTTGGTTTAGGTGATTGATAAAAAAGGCTTCAAGACGATTTGTCTTGAAGCCTTAATTATTGTCGATATACAAGCAAGCTTGTGCGATATATTTTATTTTATAAAATTCGATATATTTAGCGTTGCTGAATTCGATATGATATAAATCCTTTTTACTCGTGCCGTCAGGCACATATCGCGCCGTAGGTATATCGCATCGTCAGATATATCGCAAATCCGTCAGGATTTATATCGCTGTGGCTTCGCCACATTACACATCTTTATAATCCACCTCAATATACCCATCCCCATCAATATCTTCGGGTAGTTGTGGTTTGTTTTTATTTATAACAATTTCAGAAACTATCTTAATTATACCGAAAACAAGAAGACCGAAACCGACCATTGAGGTAATTGAGGTTGCGCCCTTAAAGGGATTAAGAACTAAAGAAACACCGTAAATTGCAATAATACCTGCAAAGATTTTTGAAAAAAGACCGCCTTTTCCCGAGAAGAAGGTTGAAACTCCGTAAACCACTACGGAAATGCCGATAATAAAGGGGAGAACAGACATCAGAAATTTAGGATGTAAAAGGAGCATAAAAGCAACTGCTAAAAGCACAATTCCCGATATTAAATCAATAATATTGGGGGTTCTTTCTTTTTTATCTTTAACATAGCGGACCGTTCTTATAATACCGCCAATAAGGCAAGCTGTTCCTAAAACATAGCAAACAGTCATTAATGATGTATCGGGAAAAAACAGAACAAAAAGCCCCACTATTGCAAAAACTCCGCCGATAATAACATTAAAAATATTATCGGGCAATTTCTTTTTTAATTTTTTCATTATATATTCACCTTGTATTTGTATTTGTTTTTGATTTTATTATAAATATATTGTACCACAAAAAACTACCAAATAATTACAAAGTTATTAAATTTTCATAAATAAAAGTATTGCGAATATTATCCCTCTTTTTTGCTTGCAAAAAGGAGGGGGGACCACCGAAGGTGGTGGGTGGTACTTTTACATACTAACAACCGGTAGCTAACGATTTGCAACTTATTCTACTCTTTTTCATATAATGTATCGGTGAATTGTATGATAAAATTCTATTTCAAGCCGAGGCTTAAAAGACCTCCGCCGATTATTGCAAAGCGGTTTTATTTCCGGAAAAAGAGGAAAAAGTTCAGCTTCAGACTTTGTTCAGTGTTTTTAATCCTTGCCATAATAAGTGTTATAGCAGATATGAAAATCAGACCAATTATTGAAACAGTTGGCGGTAATGCGCTTAAAAACTCTCTTTCCAATGTAGTTGATGGTGCGGTTAATGATATGGTGGATGAGCTTGGGGTTAAATACGGAGAAATGGTGAATATTGAGCGGAATCCCGATGGCACAATAGCTGCCTTAACTCTTAATAACACATATATAAACGGCTATAAAGCAGATTTATCGGACGGCTGCTCCGACAGGCTTTCAAGATTTGATAAAACAGTTGTTCCCATTCCTATCGGCTCTTTAATCGGTGGTTCTTTTTTCAATGGCAGGGGATTTAATATTAATGTTCGTGCCACTATTTACGGCTTTGCGGTAACGGATGTTGTTTCAAAATTTGAAAGTGCAGGGATTAATCAGACTCGCCATACAATTTACCTTGAGGTTAAAGCCTCTGCCAACGCTTATATGGGGCTTTGCCGATTGGAAGAAAGCGTTGATGAAACAGTTATTCTCGTTGAAACCATAATCGTTGGCACAGTGCCGGATACCTATTACATAGGAAATGAAGAAATAAATTATCCCTACATACCTCAATAGTATGTAGGGATTTAAAATTAGGGTGAAAGGAATTATCCGAACCGTGTTTTCTACAGGCGGATTTCCGTTCATCCTGTGTTAAAATACTCGCCAATCCGAAAGGATTAGCTGCGTTTTTGCCTTGTCTGACCAAAAATCCGCACTGTATAAAATCTTCGACCTAAAAGCGAAAGATTTTTATTGGGTTTTTGGTGTTGAGGGCGAAGATAGGCTGGCGCCTTTCAAGACCGAAACGCCGAAAAGACTTGAAAAGATTCGCTTTTAGGCAGGTTCGGATAACTCATTTCACCCTAGTCATTAATAAAGCTATCCATAAGTGTATAGCCCACTTCAACATAGTTTCCTGCTTCCTTTGCAGTATTCTCTGTGAAGCTTTCGATACCATTGTCAGCAGCCTTTGATTTCTGATAAATCAAATAGGGAACTGCGTCACCTGCGTGAGTCATTGTAACAATAGGTGTGGGGTGGTCGGGGAGGACCATAACCTTGTAGTCCTCATACTTATCAAGCTCGGGAAGAACCCTTGCAAGAACCCTTTCGTCAATCATTTCGATTGCCTTAACCTTGTTTTCGGGCTCGTTTCTGTGGCCACATTCATCGGGAGCTTCAATGTGAATATAAACGAAGTCCTTTGTTTTAAGCTCTTCAATAGCGCAGGCTGCCTTGCCCTCGAAGTTAGTGTCTATGTAGCCTGTTGCACCCTCCACATCGGGAGAACCCATACCTGCGCATTTTGCAATACCTTTAAGAAGGTCAACTGCAGAAATAATTGAGCCGTCAACACCATATTTCTCTTTGAAATTGGAAAGAGCAGGCTTTGTTCCCTCGCCCCAGAGCCAAATGGAGTTGGCAGGGCGTTCACCCCTTGCCATTCTCTCTTTGTTAACAGGATGCTCCATAAGGAAATCATAGCTTTCCTTCATCATAGCTATAAGCTCTTTTGCGTTTTCGCTCTTTGAAAGATGCTCGCCGATAACCTTGCCGGAAATATCGTGGGGAGGAGTCATTTTGCCTAAATCAAGTGTGCCTTCATTCCAGACAAGGCAGTGTCTGTAGGCAACACCGCTGTAGAAAGCAAATTTTTCGTTACCGAAATGCTCTTGAATACTCTTGATAATTTCAGCAGCTTCAGCAGTGGAAATATCACCTGCACTGTAATCCACCATTGTTTTATCTTCATAGTTTTCCTCGTCGGAAAGTGTAACAAGATTTGTACGGAAAATAATGTCCGTGTCCTTCATATCAACACCGATGCTTACCGCTTCAAGAGGGGAACGGCCTGTGTAGCATTCCTTGGGGTTGTAGCCTAAAACGCTCATATTTGCAATATCGCTACCGGGCTTAAGACCGTCAGCAACAGTTTTAACAGTACCAACCTTACCGAAGCGTGCAAGCTTATCAAGTAAAGGCTTTTTAGCTAACTCCATAGGAGTTTTTCCGTCTAAGGCAGGAACAGGGTAATCTGCCATTCCATCATATAAAACAACAAGATATTTCATCTTTATACCTCATTTCTAAATCAATGAAACCATTTTACAACTAAAGGAGTATTGTTGTCAATAAAATGGTAAAAAACTCTTTTATAAGCCTTGAAAATTAAAGGAATATGGAGTAATATAGAAGCTGTAAATATCAAAATAAAGGAGTTCAGATTTATGAAATTACCTATTGCTATTCAGCTTTATTCCGTTCGTGACGATATGGAAAAGGATTTTTACGGTACAGTTAAAAAGGTTAAAGAGTTAGGCTATGAGGGCGTTGAGTTTGCAGGCCTTTTCGGCAAAACCGGTGTAGAGGTTAAGGCTATTTGTGATGAAATCGGTATTGTTCCCGTTTCTGCTCACGTTCCTTATTATGATATGCTTGAAAACCCCGAAGCAGTTCTTAAGGATTATAAGGATATGGGATGTAAATATGTTGTTGTTCCTTATCTTACAGAGGAATGCCGTCCCGGTACTGATGGTTGGGAATCAACCGTTGCAGGTATCGGCAAAATCGGTGCCGCAGCAAAGGAAATGGGACTCCAGCTTCTTTACCATAACCACGATTTTGAGTTCCTTAAAATCGACGGTGAATATGCTCTCGATATTCTTTATAACACGATTCCTGCAGATTTACTTGCAACAGAAATTGATACCTGTTGGGTAAATGTTGGCGGTGAAGAGCCCAGCGCTTATGTTGAAAAATATTCAGGCAGAGCCCCCATTGTTCACCTTAAGGATTTCAGCGGTTCAAAGGGTAACGGACCTCTTTATAAGCTTATCGGCATTGAAGAGGAAGAAACCGAAAAAGCTGAAAATACATTCGAATTCCGCCCCGTTGGCTACGGTTGCCAGGATTGGAAAAAGATTATCGCTGCTTCCGAAAAAGCAGGTGCAGAATGGGTAGTTGTTGAGCAGGATGACCCATCAATGAACAAAACACCTATCGAATGTGCAGAAATGAGTATTAATTACTTAAAAACTATATAAATTTTGGTTTTGGTGAAAAATATTGACCCCTGTGAAATTTAAATTTTCACAGGGGTCAAGCTTTATTTAATTCATCTCAATCGATTCAACTATTTCAATAATTTCTTCCTTTGTAAAGCCGTTAGCAATTATTGAAAAATGCTCTAAAAAGTCTTCTTTGCCTTGGAGTTCTATAAGGTAATATGTGCCACGGTCTTCTCTGAAAGAGCAGTAGCCATAGCCTTTTAAATCATTACCGTCTATTGTGATGTAACTGATTGGGTGTGTTGGCATAACTGTTCCCCAAAGGGCATAATGGGCGTACCACATAGAAAACTCTTTCGGTGTTGTTGTAAAAATATAGCCGGTGTAATCCAAGTTTTTTATCATATGAATATATATGTCAAAATTAAAAAAGGTTGTATCAGGGTCTATACCCATATTTTCAATACCTTTTTTAACAAGGGGCATAAAGTATGGGCGGCTATGTGTTCCGTCAAAACCGAATGTACCATGCTGTTCTTCAAATGTTTTAATATTTTCTTTTTGGATTGGTACACTTACTATGGTAATAGTTTTACCATTCTCAAATTTAAGGATGTCTGATTCTTTGTTTTTTGTATGTGTGTATTTGCCAAGCTCTTTATTAAGATAAAATGAAGCGAATTGACCCTTGAAATTAGGTTCGTTTTTATCCTTTAATTCAATCTCATAAGCAGCAGAAACTGCAGCCAGATTATCATTATAAAAATCCTGCTGAGCAAGCTTTACAGGAATAATCAGATAACCGATAATGCCCGCAATAAGCAAGACAACGCTTACAATAGAAAGAGTTGCTGCAACAACCTTTTTCTTACCCTTTTTGATTTTTTTATTAGCGTTTTTAACTGCCTTATCAATATCTTTATCAATGGAGGGCTTTATATCTGTATTGTTTTGCAGGCTCATAAACTCTGCTTCGCAAAGGGGACATTCCCTTATATGCTCTTCTATAATATCAACTGAATCGGAAGAGCAAACACCGTCTATGTAAAGAGGTAGTAAATCCTTTATAATATCGCAACTGATTTTACTCATTTTCTTTCATCCTTTCTATGATTTTTTGTTTTGCCCGATAATATGTAACCCTTGCCCAGCTTTCTGATTTCTCAAAAACCTCTGCAATAATCTCATAAGAAAAATCACCGAGAGTTTTCATATAAAACACCTCTTTATATGGTGACTCCAAATCCCTTGAGGCAGATAAAATATGCTTTACATTATCTTTCTTTACAAGGTTTTCTTCGATGTTATCCTCGGAAACAAGGTTATAGAAATTTTCTATGTTTTCCGTTTGCTTCGGGCGTTTAAGGTTTAAAAAAGTGTTTTTAGCAATCTGGCAAAGCCAGGTTTCCACCTTGCATTTGTGGTTGAATTTTTCGTAAGACTTAATTGCCTTAAAAAATGTTTCTTGGGTTATGTCTTCCGCAAGGCTTTCGTCAAAGCAAAGGGTGAATGCATAGCCCTTAACGAATTTATAATATTTCTGATAAATTATTTCAATTTCGTCCAAGCCATTTCACACCCTTTCTAACCTGCTTTTTTGACCGGTCACTAATATGACACAGCAAAATTATTTTTGTTACAAAATTTTAACATAAAATTATAAAAAATCAAAATGTAAAAAATAAAAACGAATAAAGCTGTTGTCTATGGTGCCTGCCTTCAAAGGCGGGGGGACCGTCTTTAAAAATATAAATTAATAAGATTTTTATAAAGCGAGCCTATTATAAAATATTAGAATGAAATTCAGCGGAACGGTGGGTGGTTCTCGACGCGAACTCTTGAGCGTCGTTGAAGCGTAAGCTTCAATTAACATTTCTTTTTGTTTTGAAACATTGAAATAGAACAATTTGTTAATTCCACCTACGGCGAAATGTTGTTTTGCAACAAAGAACCTTCCGTCACGAAAAATCAAGATTTTTCGTGCCACCTTCCTTCGAAGGAAGGCACAGACTAACATCAACCATATTCTTCGAGGCGCATTTTGCGCCTCGAAACTTGCCACTTATGAACTATATAGATTTTGCAAAAACGAAAGAATTTGGTTGCAGAAGATGATTTGTTTATAAAAAGAAAACAGATACCCTACGAAATGTAAGGTATCTGTAATTTTTGTATGAAACAGCTTATCTGTTAAGAATAAGCTTTGTAAGCTCAACGGGTTCAACGATTGTATCGCCCTTGTAAACTCTCATATTACCTGAAGCGATTTCATCAATGAGAATAACTTCATCATTGTTGTAACCGAATTCGAATTTGATGTCCCAAAGGTCAAGACCGATTGTTTTAAGGTCATCAGCAATAATCTTTGTGATTTTAAGAGTCTGCTCCTTCATGCTTTCGAACATTGCAGGGCTCATAACACCGAGAGCTGCAAGACCTTCGCCTGTAACAAGGGGATCGCCCTTAGCATCGTTCTTGAATGTGCATTCAACATAGCCACCTTCTAAAACTGTGCCGTCTTCGATATATTCGCCGTAACGACGAATGAAGCTGCCTGTTGCAACAAGTCTGCAAATAACTTCAAGACCGTGACCGAAAACCTTACCGGGAAGAACCTCCATAGTAGCGTTTTCAACATCTGCACTTACATAGTGAGTTTTGATTCCTGCTTCCTTGAGCATATCAAAGTAGTAGATAGATGTTTTAAGGTTCTCTTTACCGATACCTTCGATTGTAAGACCAACGCTGTTTTCACCGGGATCGAAAACGCCGTCTTTACCTGTGCAGTCATCCTTGAACTTGAGCATTACGTTGCCGTTGTCAAGCTCGTAAACGTCTTTTGTTTTGCCTTCGTAGATTTTTTTCATAATAGACATCTCCTTGTTAACATTTAGGAAATTTTTTCACGAATAAATTTTAATTCCAAATATAGCGATTGTCAAGTGCAGAGAGCCATTTTTTTTCTTGTCGAAAAATGTTCTAAAAATTTGTTATAAAATAGGGGATTTGAAAAAAGATTTTTGGTGAATTTTTCGATAATAAAAAACGAGAACGAGGTTTAATCGTTCTCATTTTTATTGTCTAATTCCTTATAATGCAAAAGCTTATTTTCATACATCAAATGGTCTGCGGTTGAAAGCTGCTTTTCGATTGTTTCACTATTTTGCTCCCAGCTTGTGCCGAAGGAAACGCTTATTCCGTTTTCGTTGAGCTTTCTGATGGTTTCTTCAACATTCTTTTCAAAAACCTCTTTTTTAACGTGGCAGGTGATAACAACAAATTCATCACCGCCGATGCGATAGGTGTCTCCGATAAAAACGCTGTTAATACCGTTTGCGGCATTTTGTATCAGCTTGTCACCTGCAGCATGACCTCTTGTATCGTTAATATCCTTTAAGCCGTTAATATCAAAATAAGCAACGCCGATTTCTTCAACGGGCTTTTGATGATATTCTTCAATATCATGGTTGAATTTGTTTCTGTTATATACTGATGTGAGCGTATCTTCAAAGCTAAGTCGTTGAAGCTTTGAGTGGGTTTCTCTTCTGTCGATGCTATCTAATATGAAAAATGTGGCAGAGGATAAGAGGGTTAAATCCTCGTAATTGATTTTCGGATTGTCAATTCCTAAAAAGCCGATTATAACTTCATTTTTAATAAGCGGCACTGCAATAAGGCTTGTGATTCCCTGCATTTCGAGAATTTTGTAAGTGTCACTGTCTTTATCAACGTCTTTATCAAGGCTCGAAATGTAGAATGTGCCTGTTTCTTCAAATGTTTTAATCCATGTGTCAATAACCTCAAGAGGAACATTCTGAAGAATATCAATCTGCTTCGTAACTCCCTCAGCAGCGTATTCATAGGTATTGTTTGTTACTTGCTTTTCGTAATCAAATTCGAAAAGATAAGCTCTGTCACCGTTAAAATAATCGTTTAGTATTTTTAAAAGACTGTCAACAGCCTTGTTGATATCCTGCTCTTCTGCAAGGAGAGTTATGCAGTTGATAAGAGTATCGGCAACGCTTAGCTGTTTTTTGGTTTTATTTTCTCTGTTGCGACTTACAATGAGGTTAATTGCAGTAATGATAAAAACAAGTAAGCAAACGCCTGCAAAAGAAAATCTTAAGATGTTTAACGAAAGGGTATTGTGCCACCCGTGGTTGCTTATCAGCTTAAGCTCATAGTAAGCAATAGAAAAAAATACGGTAAACACAGTAAGCCCTGAAAGCAAAACAACTTTATTCTGTTTAATAAAATCTTTAACTTTTCTTGTTGGCATAAGCTCACCTACCTTTGTTAAAAGAATAGCATAAAAAGGGGTAATTGTAAATATAAATTGTGTAATTTCAACATATTTTTATTCTTTTTTATTGAATTGAAAAAATATATGTATTATACTTGTTAGTATAAAAACTGCTTCAGGAGCTGAAATTATGAAACACGAAAGACTTGAATTGAAAAATTATTTTTGTTTTTTAGGTGAAGAGGGCAGAAACCCCACCCTTGATATTTATCTTCCTTATAATATGGTTGAAATGAAAAGAGAAAAGCAGAAAAGGCCTTGTATGCTTATTTGTCCCGGTGGCGGATATGGTATGTGTTCAGAGAGAGAATCCGAGCCTGTTGCCTTGCACTTTCTTCCTGAGGGCTTTAATGTTTTCGTTCTTACATATTCTGTTGCGCCAAACCGTTTCCCCGCCCAAATCCGTGAGGCTGCGGCGGCAGTTGAGCTGATTTATAAAAATGCGGAGGAATGGAATTGCGATACAGAAAAAATTGCAATTATGGGCTTTTCTGCAGGCGGTCATCTTGCAGCTCATTATTCAACAATGTTTGATTGCAAAGAGGTAAGAGAGGTTTTCCCGGAAAGTAAATCCGTTAACGCTTCCGTTCTTTGCTATCCTGTTATTAATGCCAATGCCCGAACTGCTCATATGGGAAGCTTTATAAATCTTCTTGGTCACCAGCCCGAAACCAAGGAGGAGGAAGAATATTTCTCCTGTGATAAACAGGTGAGAGAAATAACTCCCCCTGCTTATATCTGGCACACTGCTGAGGATGGTTGCGTTCCCGTTAAAAACAGTCTTCTTTATGCAAATGCTTTAGCAGAAAAGGGTGTACCCTTTGAGCTTCATATTTTTCCATTCGGCGGTCACGGTCTTTCTACCTGCGACAGTCAGACTATTGACGATATGAGTCCTATTTTTGAATATAATTCCGCTTGGTTTGCGGATTTAAAAAAATGGCTTAAGCTTATTTTTAAGCTTTGATTAGAAGGTGCTTTATGAAAAAGATAATTTTTCCCGTTGTGGCAGTTGTTTTAATAGTGGCAGTTCTTATAGGTGTTGCTTCAATTAGTAGAATTCCCGAATCGAAGCCTGCGGCAAACGTTGCTTCTTTGGGTGATTTCATTGAAGAAATAAAAATAGAAAACAGGCTTTATGTTATTGATTCGGGAACCTTTAAAAGTATTGAAGAAAGGCATTTAGCAGTAAGTCTTCAAGGTATCGTTGCTAAAAAAACACCTTTTATTTTCATTATAACTAATGATATGGACAGAAAATACCTTGAAAAGATTTCCAAAAGCGGAATTGAGCTTATATATAACGATAAAAAAGGTGAACCCTGGACTATCGCAACTCTTTTAGCAGAATTTAAAGATTTTATCGGTGACAATGGCTACACTCTTTATAGGGAAAGCGAAAAAAGCGAGGGCTTGAATATTGCAACAAACCTTGCCTCTGTTTATGGTTGGCTTCCCGTTCACAAAAGCCTTGAAAACCTTGCAAAAGATATTGGTTTAGAGCTTAAAGAGGATTTAAGCGAAAAGGAATATAATGTAGTACTTCAAGAAGAGTATTTTGAAAAGTATAAGAGCCAGTTTAAAGAGAAAGCAGTTGTCAGCCTTAAATATGAAGCAACAGGTCTTCGTGATTTGGCAATTCAGCAAGGCTTCTATATGTTCTATATTGATGATGACGAGGACACAGACGAGTTAAGAGGTAAAATAATAGATTATGCAGGGGATAATGTTCCTGTTTTAGGTTGGGCTAAATATGAGGTTGATTATGTTGCTCAGGCTTCTGAAAATGGCAATATGGTAATTCCCTCGGACCATAGCCATAATAACAGCTTCCTTGCATCTTTCAAATATGAAAATTTAAAGCAAAAGCACCAAGAAACCAAAGAACACAATGATAATACCAAGCATTACTGTGCTCTGGTTTTCAGCGATGGTGACAATGTTCAATGGATTCAGAATGGCTATTCTGAGTATTTCCAAAAACTTGCTCTCAAAAAGCAATTTCCGATTACATGGTCATTTTCACCCTTTATGCAGGAGTTTTCACCCTTAACTGCAAATATGGTTTATTCATCTGCAACGGAAAAGGATTATTTTATAGCAGGTGTTTCGGGTGCAGGCTATATGCATCCGACAGAATATCCCTTGGATGCTTTGGCTGACTTTACAGATTTAACTTCCTCTATGATGGCAAAAAGTGATTTAAGCTATGTTTCTATTCTTGATAGTACACCCGGAAGCTTTATAGACGACAAGGTTATGGAGCATAGGCTTGAATACTATGCAAGGTACGATAATATCAAAGGCGGTGTTCTCAGCCTTGACCCCGAAAGATACGAGGGTGGAAAGGGTAAGGTATATTTTGCGAATGAGAAGCCCTTTGTAAGTAACCGTCTTTCTCTATGGCATCCCGACGGTGAGGGTGCAACCGTAACAAAAGAGTGGTTAAAGGAACAAGCAGATATAGTAAACTCTTATCCTGCAGAGTTGGAAACGATAAACGGCTACAGCGTTATAAATATTCACCCTTGGACAATAAGTATTGAAAATCTCGCATATTTTGTCAGCCAGCTTGACGAGGATGTTGAGCTTGTTACCCTTGATGAGTTGCTGACAATGGTTGAGAATAATATTCCTCATAAAACCGCAACTCCCGAAAATTAAAATAGGAGGTTTATCAATGAACAACTGGGTTCAAGTATGGGGTCAAGCTCATTCAGCTTTTTCATTCTTCTATTACCCATCCTGCAAGAAAACCTACAGAATTGTTATAAATTCTGCACTTTCGGGAAAAAGTGTCCGGTTTGAGCTTTCCAATGAATGTGCAAAGAATGATGTTTACATAGGTGCTTTATCCGTTGCGAAATGTGATAAAGACGGCAACTTTATCAGTGAATGTAAAACTGCAACGGTTAATTCTCAAAAAGCTCTCTGCCTTAAAACAGGCGAGGTGGTCTTAAGTGACGAAGTGGAGCTTGATATTAAAGCAGGTGAATATTTCTGCATTAATGCTTATGTGGAAAAAGGTGCCTTGAGAAGCGGTAATCTTCTCGATAATGTAAGCCTTTTAACAGTCAAGGGCGATGCTTCCCATGCTCCGAAAATCGAAAATCAAAGAAGAATTCGTGATAAGGTAAGGGAAGTTGCATCCGTTGTTTTAAAAATGTATTTCCATAAACCCATACCATTGTTCCAATCCGTTCAGATTTTAAATGAAGCTGATGCACGAAGCATTGTTGTTTATGGTGACTCCATAAGTCAGCAGGGCTATTGGACAAATGCATTTGAGGACAGAATAAGAAAAGCCTGTCCCGAAAAATATTCTGTTATTAATAAATCTATTATGGGAACTCGTCTTTTAAGGGATTGGCATAAACGCTTTATCTGTAAAGGGTTGTTTGGTAAAAGTGGTCTGAACCGTTTGCAGAGAGATATTCTCAATTACCCCGATGTTGAGTATGTTATAATCGCCCTCGGTACAAACGATTTTCTTCAATACGGCACTATTGCCGCACCGAAATCCGAGAAACCTACACCAAAGGATTTTTTAAAAGCAATGGTGGGTGTATCGGAGGAGCTGAAAAAGCACGGCAAGAAACTAATCGTTTTTAATATTCTTAATTTTGGAGAAAGCATCGATTCCCGCCCTGAAAAAGAAAAAATGGTAACTGAAATTAATAAGCTTCTTGAAGAAAATAAACATCATTTTCACGCTTATTATGACCAGGCTGTATTAGTTGTGAATCCCGAAAAGCCGACCTGCACAAAGAAAGAATATCTTGGCAAGGACTATGTTCACCCTAACAAATTAGGCGGAAAAATAGTTGCTGATAATGTTGATTTAGAGTGGTTCGACTAAAAACACAACCAAAAATAAAAAAGGTTATTCGGAACAAGTTCTGAATAACCTTTTACTTATTGTATAAAATTCTTCATTGCATCAATATAAATCTCGTTTCTTGTTGTGGAAATATTTGCAAGGAAGATAATATCGTCTACCTTATTATTGGTGGTAAAATCACTTAACGTGCCTTTATAATGACGGGGGTCAATAACATAAACATTTTTGTAATGAGAAATGAGGAACGGAACAAAAGCGTTGCCGTAGCTTTCCTTAATAACAAGGCAGCTTGTTTCTTCCACTATGTCAAGATTTTTAATGGTAACTAATGCCTGGTCCCCACCGATAAAGGTCAGATACTTAAGGTTTTGAGCATATTCCGTAACGTCGCTGATAACATCCCATTTATATTCTTTTCCGTCGCTTTCGGTTAAAGTACATTCAACATTATTTTTTGGAAGATATGCAGTAACAGTATCGGGAGTATCGCCTAAGGCTGAGCTTTGTCCCGAGCTGGAATAGAAGGTTCCTAAAAAACCGTCAAAGGAGGTCGTAAGGTAATCTGTTATGGGCACAGCCGCAATACCCTTCGCCTTGCAGAATTCGCCATAGGCATAATACGCACCTAAAGCAGTCCAATGGTGGTCTGTTCTGAAATATGTGTATTCGTTGCGGTGGGCTTTCTCTACATCATAAATGCTTGAAACAGCCGTAACATTTTTAAATGAAGAGTTGAAATAATCAAGAGCTTTCTTTTGGTCAGAGGAGTTAATGTCTTTTCTTATAGCATCGTGGAGTGTGATGTCCATACTTGTAGGAATAAGCAGGGAATAAACATTTGCAGTGTTTCCTGCAGCACCCTTGATATTGCTTACGCAGTTAATGAAATCGGGTGCTAATTTGCTTGAGAAATTATAGTATTCATAAGCACTGTTTCCTGCTACGAGAATTGCCCCTAAGGACTGAGTTTTTATATCGGGCTTTGGCTCATCAGCTATTTGAGTTGTAGATGGCTCTGTTGTAATCGGGGGGGTCGTTTCGGGTGCAGTTATCTGAGGCTCTGATTCAAGCTCCTCCTTAACAGGCACATCCATTGGTGCATCGGGGATGTCGTCACCTAAATCCACATCACCGTGAATGGCAATGGAATCAAAGCCCGAAAGCTTTTTGAGTGAAGTGTTAAGCCTCGTTAATTGCTCACGGAATGGGAAGGTGTCCGAAAACCAGGTGCTTATATCGTCAAAGTAGCTGCCCGAAATAATTGCTTTATAAGAGAATTCGGGAAACTTCTTAAGGTCACGCTTTTCGCTTTCTGAATATGTGGGGCGTAAAGGTATCATAAAAGAAATTGTAGCCCCCATATAAAGCATAAGGAAAAAAGCAACTACCTTGAAAGCGTAGGTTTTATTAATATTCTGTTTTTCTTTTTTACGGCGTTTTTTGCCGTTAGTATGGGGAAATAAACTGAAATCTATATCCCTTGGTTTGTTGTAAATCATTAAAAAACCTCAAAAAATCAGAATTGGAAATAAAGGAACGGATTATAACTGTCGCCAACAAGAGCGAGTGTTGAAAGGAAAAGAATACCTAATGGTAAAACAACACTAAAAATCTTATATAAAACAGCGGGGAGGGAACCCTTTTCACTGTTTTGTAAAGCTACTGAAAATCTTTTAACAAGTGGTGTAACACTAAAGAGAGCAACGATAATAAATATAATGTTGCCGATTAAAAGTGTTCTTGTTTCAAAGTCCATAAAGGCGTTTCCGTTTAATCCGAAAAGCCCTTTAATAACAACGGGAATGTATCGGAAATCGGAGAAGCGGAAAAGAATCCAACCGAAAAATACCACAATAAGAAGATAAGCGTGGCTGAAAAATGCGGGGATTTTTTCGAGAATTTTTAAAAGCCCGATTTTCTCGATAACAAGGAAAATGAAGAAGAATAATCCCCAAAGAACAAAGTTCCAGCTTGCACCGTGCCAGAGTCCCGTAAGAAGCCAAACAATGAAAAGATTGCGGTAGGTATTGAATTTGCCTTTTCTGTTACCGCCAAGGGGAATATAAACATAATCTCTGAAAAATGAGCTTAAGGAAATATGCCATCTTCTCCAGAAATCTGTAACGGATTTAGCAATATAGGGGTAATTGAAATTTTCTTTGAAATGGAAGCCTACCATAAGCCCCATGCCTATTGCCATGTCGGAATAGGCGGAGAAATCAAGGTAAATCTGGAGCATATAGAAGAGAACACCGAACCAAAGACCTATTGCAGAACGTGAAGAAAGCTCTGCTATTGCACTTTCGAAGGAGCTGTTCATTAAAGAGTCGGAAACTAAAAGCTGGTCTGAAAGAGAACCGCAGACATTTGCTATCAAAGCCTTTTTGCCAAGACCCACAACGAAGCGGTTAACACCCATTGAGATTTCGGGTAAAGAAACCTTTCTTTCGTTAATCTCTCTCTGAACATCGCTGTAACGGACAATAGGTCCTGCGATGCATTGATAGAAAAGACTTGAATAGAAGAGCAACCAGAAAAAGTTTTTTTGGGCAGGAACTTCTTTTCTGTAAACATCCACAACATAAGAAAGTAATTGGAAGGTATAGAAAGAAATTCCTATTGGTAATGCAATTTTCGGAATAATTTCGGGAATACCGAAAATGCTTTGAATATTAGTGAGAACAAAACCGGTGTACTTGAAATAGCCTATAAGACCTAAATTTACAATAACGGAAAGTGCTAACCAAAATTTCTGTTTGCTTTGTGATTGGGCTTTTTCGATGAGCAAAGCCGAAAACCAATCCCAGAAGGTCATAAATATGAGAAGTAAAACGTAAACAGGCTCGCCCCATGTATAGAAAAGGAGGGAGAATATAAGCAAAACGATATTTTTACCGTTTATGCCTTTCATCAGAGAATAGAAAATAAGGCATATCGGCAAAAATGCGTATATGAATAAAAGACTTGAAAATACCATTTTTGACCTCGCCGATTTAAAAGTTGGTGTTGTGACTAATAATATATATTCAAAGAAACAAATTATATATTGATAAATTTCCAATATAACATTATATTGGCGGAAGTCGAAAAATGCAATACCTTTATATAAAATTAATAAATTTGTCAGAATTTGTGTTATTATTTTGTCAATGAGTTGGGTATGATTTTACTTGACTTAAAGGACAAGATGTAATAAAATGTTATTTGGTAAAAATTTAACATCCGAAAGGAGAAACAGACATCATGAATTATTCACATGAAGTTGAAAAAATGTGTATGGTCAAAAAAGGCCCTCACCATGGTCCCGCTCCCATTCCCGAAGAAGGCAAATGGGTAAAGGCTTATGAAATCGAAGATATTTCCGCTTTCACACACGGTATCGGTTGGTGTGCACCCCAGCAGGGCGCTTGCAAGCTTTCCCTTAACGTTAAAAACGGTATTATCGAAGAAGCACTTGTTGAAACAATCGGTTGCTCCGGTATGACTCACTCTGCTGCAATGGCAAGTGAAATTCTCCCCGGTAAAACAATCCTTGAAGCTCTTAACACAGACCTTGTTTGTGGCGCTATCAACACAGCTATGCGTGGGCTCTTCCTTCAGATTGTTTACGGTCGTTCTCAGTCTGCATTCTCAGAAGACGGTCTTTCAGTTGGTGCAGGTCTTGAAGACCTTGGTAAAGGTCTTCGCTCTCAGGTTGGTACAATGTACGGTACAAACCTTAAGGGTGTAAGATATCTTGAAATGGCTGAAGGCTATGTTACAAGAATGGCTCTTGATGATGACGATCAGGTTATCGGTTATGAATTCGTTTCTCTCGGCAAAATGACAGACTTCATCAAAAAAGGCGACGATCCCACAACAGCTTACAATAAAGCTATGGGTACTTACGGCAGATTTGCAGATGCTGCTAAGTATATCGATCCCCGTGAAGAATAAGGAGGTAAACGAACATGGCATTATTTGAAAACTACGAAAGACGTGAGGCAAAAATCCTCGCAGTTCTTAAAGAATACGGCATTTCTTCAATCGAAGAATGTAAAGAAATCACACTTGCTAAAGGCATTGACTGTGATAAAATCGTAAGAGAAACTCAGCCTATCTGCTTCGAAAATGCTGTTTGGGCATATACAGTAGGTTGTGCTATCGCTCTCAAAAAGGGTTGCACAAAGGCTGCTGACGCTGCTGCTGCAATCGGTGAAGGTCTTCAGAGCTTCTGCATCCCCGGTTCAGTTGCTGACAACCGTAAGGTTGGTCTTGGCCACGGTAACCTTGGTAAAATGCTCCTTTCTGAAGAAACAGAATGCTTCTGCTTCCTTGCAGGACACGAATCATTCGCAGCTGCAGAGGGTGCTATCAAAATCGCTCTTAACGCAAACAAGGTTAGAACTCAGCCTCTCCGTGTTATTCTTAACGGTCTCGGCAAGGACGCTGCTATGATTATCTCAAGAATCAACGGCTTCACTTATGTTCAGACAGAGTTTGACCCCTATACAGAAACAGTTAAGGTTGTTAACGAAACAGCTTACTCAACAGGCGATAGAGCTAAGGTTCGTTGCTACGGTGCAGATAATGTTCCCGAAGGCGTTGCTATTATGAGACTTGAAAATGTTGGTGTTTCTATTACAGGTAACTCAACTAACCCCACTCGTTTCCAGCATCCCGTTGCAGGTACCTATAAAAAATGGTGTAACGAAAACGATGTTAAATACTTCTCAGTTGCATCCGGTGGTGGTACAGGCCGTACTCTTCACCCCGATAATATGGCTGCAGGTCCCGCTTCCTATGGTATGACAGATACAATGGGTCGTATGCACTCTGACGCTCAGTTTGCCGGTTCTTCATCAGTTCCTGCTCACGTTGAGATGATGGGTCTTATCGGTGCAGGTAACAACCCCATGGTTGGTATGACAGTTGCTTGCGCAGTTGCTATCGAAGAAGCTTGTAAATAAGCTTTGATTAAATAAAAAATTTCCGTCACTCCCGAGAGGAATGACGGATTTTTTATTATTATGTTTTATTATTTCATTGTGAGGTTTGCATATTGGTCGGTTTCAAAGTTTGCCGAATCAATTCCGGTGAGCTTATTGCCGTTTGCATAAATGTTTTCCAGCTCTGCTTGAATTGAGTTAGTGGTTTTGCTATTGGAAGCAAACTTGTTTGGATTTACGGAATTATAACGGATGTTTTTGTATTTAATATTTGAAATGCTCATATTTTCAATGCTTTCGTTATAAACAAGGCAACCGATTGCTCTGCTTTTAGCACTGTAAATATCAATGTTTTCGAATGTAACATTATCAATGCTGCCTCCGCCAACCTCAATAACGATTGCGATGGCGGGGATTCTGTTGGCATCCCAGGTTGCATCGTGGAAAACAACGCAGGAATCCTTGAAAACGATATCTGTCATTTCTTTTTCTGCCTCACCGCAGATACCGAAGCAACGAGCCTTTCCGTTCCATGCGGTACAGTTTGTGAAGGTAACATTTTTACTTACGGCTTCCGGACGGCCTCCTAAGGTTTTAACATCAAATAAATCATCACCGCTTCGGCAGAAAGAATTATCGATAGTTGCGTTTCTTGTGTTGCAAATTGCGAAAGCATCGGAGTTTTGTCTGTAACCGAAAATGTCAACATCTTTAATTGTAATGTTTTCGCAGTCATAAGTAATGAAAGTCCATTCGGGAGCGTTTATGAATTTAACTCCGCTTATTTCGACATTGCTTGCATATGAAATAACAATACCACGCCTTTCACCTCTGTCAAGATGGGAAAGGTCAACAACACCACTGCCGACAATTTTTACGTTATTACAACCTGAAAGGTTTAAATACGGGCAACGGGTAAGTCCCATAGATAAATGCCCCGCATTCATTAAATCCGTATCTTGTTTGTCGGTGTTGTTATAGTTGTCGTCGTCGCCGGTTATATCGTAAGTATGCTTCGAGAGAAGATATGCGCCTCTTTTAAGATAGAACACGGTGTTACCCCAACCGGCAAAATCAAAGTAAGCCTCAGATGCATGAAGCCCTTTCTCAACGACCACAACATTGTAGCCCTCGCTTTGAAGCTTAGCTATTTCCTTATCTTCATCAATACGCTCTCTTACGAAAAGTGTAAATCCGTGCTCTTGGTCGGTGTTATTGAAAACAAAAGTATATGTGCCAAGCTCTGTTATTTTTCCGTTAAGGACATTGTTTGCGTATATTGGTTTGAAATCAAGCTTGCCGGGGAATATATTCACTTGATTTATCATAAAGCCGTGAGTGTTAAGCTGGAAGGAGAGGTCGATATCCTTGGTTGAATCGACATAGATTTCGCAGAACGAGTGAAGTGCGCCCTTTTGTGTGCTTCCGACAAATACTGTTGTACCGTAAACGGGAACTTTTTTACCGTCAACATGAACGCTGAAATATGGGGATTCAACGATTCCGTTTATGTCTTGGTAGCCTTGGGCATTTACGTACAATTCGTCACCGTCATCATCGGCACGGCTGAGGAATTCCGACATAGATAAGCCGACATCTGAAGGGTTTATAATAGCTTCTTCGGGATACTCCAGGTATTCGAAGCTGTCTTTTGGGAAGCCTCCGGGATAATCCTTTGGCGTATCAAAAATATTAAAAAGTGAAATGAAGCTCAAAAACAAAGCAAGTATTGCATTGAGAAAAGACATAAAATACACCTACTCATAATAATATAGCATAATATTAACACATAAAAATCACTTTTACAATATACAACATTGTTAATTCTTTACCTTGACAAAAATATTGGTTATTGTGTATAATCTTGGGTGTAAAAAATTAAGCAAGTTTTACTTGTATTTTGAAAGAAGGATTTTAAAAATGTCAAAGGTACTTATTGAAACATCTGCTCGTCATGTTCACGTATCAAGAGAAGATTTAGATGTTCTTTTCGGTGAAGGCTATGAGCTTACTCCTAAAAAAGACCTTTCTCAGCCCGGTCAGTTTGCTTGCGAAGAAAGAGTTGCTGTTGTTGGTGCTAAGGGTCAGTTCCCTGCAGTTTCCATTCTCGGACCCACAAGACCCTCTTCTCAGGTTGAAATTTCTGCTTCCGATGCTCGTTCAATCGGTGCAGCCGCTCCCGTAAGAGAAAGTGGCGATATAGCAGGCAGCGGTTGCTGCAAGCTCGTTGGTCCTAAAGGCGAGGTTGAGCTTAAGGAAGGCGTAATCGTTGCAAAAAGACATATTCATCTTACTCCCGAAGCTGCGGCAGAATTCGGTGTTGAAGATAAAGAGGTTGTTGGCGTTAAGGTTGAGTCTGATGGCCGTTCACTTATTTTCGGTGATGTTGTTTGCCGTGTTCACCCCAACTTTGCTCCCGCAATGCATATCGATACAGATGAAAGCAACGCAGCTTTCGCAACTCCCGGTATGATGGGCGAAATTGTAAAACTTTAATTTATAATTATATTTAAAATCCCTTGCAATTTGAGAAAATTGCAAGGGATTTGTTGTTCTATTTGTAATTCTTTTCCAAAATTTTTTTTATAATCTCGTCGTTATCGTCTTCTTTATGAGCTCTGTAATAAAGAATTAATTGAGCCTCTTCCCAGGATAAGTCGGACATTTTTAAAATGTTTTCGCTTACATCATCAAACTGGATTTCGTTTTCTTTGCTGTGAAGAGTAAGGCGAGGGGTATAGCCGTAAAATTCATCAACCGTAACCTTATAAAATTTAGAAAGCTGGGTGATTATATCTATTGTTGGGGTGGCTTTGTTGCTTTCAAAATCCTTGTATTCACTTTCTGCGATACCAAGAACTTCGGCAACCAATCTGCAATCCAGTTTGTTATATTCTCTGAATTGTTTTAGTCTGTTGCACAGCATTTTGCACCACCACGCTCTCTTTATTTTGTATCATATTAACATACTTTTCGACAAAAATCAACAAAATCTGTTGTTGTCAAAAATATAATATGAAAAAAGAGTGGATTTAATTTTGGTAAATAAAACAAAAAATAAATGGTCTGCTTTTGAACAGACCATTTATTTATTCTAAACCAAGTAACCAATTAACTGAAACTCCTAATACCTCAGATAATGCGATTAACTCTGTATCGCATACTGAGCGAACTTGACCTTCAAGCTTAGAAAGCCCTGATGCATTGAGATCGACACCGCGAATCTGCAACTGAGTTAACAGGTCTTTTTGTTTCATCCCGATTTCCTTGCGTCTTTCCTCGACCTTGGCTCCACAGATGTTGCGGGTGCCGACGGGTTGTTTTCGTACTCTCATATCGGTACCCCTTTCATTATTTGTGATACTATAATACCATATTAAAACAAAGTTTTCAACAATGAAAGTAAACTATGTTGAAAAAGAATCGTAAATATATTGTAAAAAACATAAAAATATTTGCTATAAATGCGTTGTTGTGTTAAAATAGCTATGATTGGAAGCCTGTTTTTGTTTTCGGAGGTATAATATGAGCGTTGGTAAAGAGTTTTTTGCTGATTATAACTGTCTTACAACTGCAGAGGGTCTGCTTTCTGCAGGAATGGAAGATGTAAAAGTTACTTATGATATGTTTTTCAGAGAGCTTCCTGATGCAGGGGGCTTTGCAGTTATGGCCGGACTCCATCAGTTAATTGAAAAGCTTTCTGATATTTCTTTCTGTGAGGAGGATTTGGAAAACCTCAAAAATCTCGGCTTTTCAGAAAAGCTTATTGAATATTTAAGGAGCTTTAAATTTTCTTGCGATGTTTACGCTATGCCTGAGGGAACACCGGTTTTTCCCAATGAACCCATCGTAAAGGTTCAAGGCACCGCTATCCAAGCTCAGCTTATAGAAACACTTTTGCTCAATACTATAAACCACGAAACACTTATCGCAACAAAGGCAAACAGGGTTGTCAGAGCAGCCTCGGGCAGAAGGGTTTTTGAATCGGGTGCAAGACGTGCTCATGGCTTTGATGCAGCGATTAATGGTGCAAGGGCGGCTTTTGTTGGGGGCGTTAATGCAACAACGCTTTACCCTGCATCGAAAAAATATAACATCCCTCTTGTTACAATGATGGGGCATGGCTGGGTTCAGCTTTTTGATAATGAGCTGGAAGCATTTAAGGTTTATCTTGAAGAACACGGTGAGGATGGTGCTCTTCTTGTCGATACCTACGATACTCTTGACAGCGGTGTGAAAAATGCTGTTGAAGCTTTTAATGCTGTTCTTGTTCCGAAAGGCTTAAGACCTGCAGGTATCATAATAGATAGTGGTGATATGACCTATCTTTCTAAGAGGGCGAGAAGAATTCTTGATGAAGCAGGCTTCCCCGATTGTGATATTTTTGCATCTAATTCTCTTGATGAAACTCTTATTAAGGATATGCTTAATCAAGGTGCGAAGATAGACGGCTTTATTGTCGGTGAAAAGCTTTTAACCTCTGCCTCTTCTCCTGTTCTTGATGGGGTTTATAAGCTTTGTGAAACCGAAAAAGGCGGTGTTAAAGCACCTGCTATAATGGTAAGTAATAATGTGAATAAAATCACAACACCTTGTTCAAAAAGAGTGTGGCGTCTTTTTGATATGGAAAGCGGTAAGGCTATCGCTGATGTTCTTACTCTTGATAGTGAAAATATCAGCGAAGAGAAAAGCTATTCTCTTTTTGACCCGGATTTCACATGGAAGAGAAAAACAGTCGATAATTTTGTTGCCCGTGAAATGCTTGTTAAGATATTTGATAAAGGTGAATGTGTTTATAAAGCTCCCTCTCTTGAAGAGGTGAGAAGCTATTGCAACGAGCAGGTTTCAGCCCTTTGGGAAGAGGTTGCAAGATTTGAAAATCCTCATAAATATTATGTGGATTTCTCAGGCAAGCTATGGGGGGTTAAACAGGCTCTTATTGAAAAAATCACCCGTTCTTCCGAAAGTGAGGAACAGTGATGTCCGAAAGAATAAAGCTTGGTTTAACAAGAAACCGATTGTTTGAATTTGATAATTGCGTCAGTGCTTTTTGTGAGCTCGAAGAAAAAGTGGATTTTCTTCGCTGTGAAACGGCTTTGAAGATGCTTTGCTTGAAGGAACCGATTGTAACATCTTGCGTGGAGCTTCAGACGAGTGGGGAGGCTTTTCTTGTAATGGGAAAGAATACACCCGTTTTAGAAATAGCTACAGGAGATTTGCAGGAGCTTTCAGAAAAGAAAAAGAAGCAAGGCTTGGACTTTTCAAAGGAGTTATTTTCCTTTGCTCTTCTTAATGAAAGAGTTTTATGTATATTTGCCCATACTGTAGTTGCGGATGTTCGTTCTATTCTGTATCTTGCTGCTCAATTCAGCTCTTTTTATAACAAAAAAGTATTTTCTGTAGACCCATGCGATAATAAAGTGATATCTCTGACTTCCCAGTTGCCCTCAAATGTTTATTCCGTTGTTGTTGACCGTCTTGCTTCGGGCTTAGAGGTTGGTTGGCAAAAGAAAACCAAGGCTTTTACTTGCGAGGATTATGAAAGAGCTCGAGCAAGGTATGCCGAAACAAAATCGCCTGGGGGAAGAGTGTCATTTATTGCGGATGATGAGGTTATGAAAGGCTTGAAAGAGTTTTCTGCGAGAGAACGGGTTGATGTTTCCTCTTTAGTTGCTTTTGCCTTTTATAAAAGCTTGTGCGAAAACATCGGTGGTAAAAGGAAATACCGAAAATTAAACGTGCAAGCAAATGAACGTATTTTCTTTGAAGACTCTGACTGTATGAATGTTGGGGCATATAATGGCTATTTTCCTGTGGAAAATAAAAGAAATAAAAAAATGCCGGATACTCTTGCGGAGAAAGCTAAAGGATTTCATAATGAGATTTATAAACGTGCAACCAGCTCGTTTAGTGTCTTTTATAATGAATTCCTTTTTATGAGATTGCCGGAAAGCTTTGCTGATTCTCAATATATGTATTGTGCAGGTGAATTCAAGCATAAATACTCTAAAAAGCTTGCAGATACATACGGCTGTGCCAATGAGGTTTTTGGTGAATTCTGTTCATATAATCTTTCGCAAGCCTATTGGTCGGGGATTAGTGGGTTTAAAAATATAATAGCTTCCGAACCGTTGAAAATGCGTTCTTCTTCATTAATTACTTTTGTGGAAAGAAATGGTGCAGGACAAGTTTTGTTTGAATATAGAAAAGATAAAATTTCTGATTCGGTTGCCGAAAAAATAATTGAAAAAGTAAAGGAAATATTAAAAGAAATTAAATAAAATTCAATAACAAAAAAGTTTGGTGATTTCAAGCAAAAAAGCTTAGAAATCACCAATTTTTTTATGTAAAACTATTGACATTGTGGGCTGTTTTTTTTATAATAGTGGAGCGAAGTGTTCTAAATAGGGTCAAAGTGTCCCGATTTTAACATAAAAAACACTATTTTGAAAGGAGAGTCGGTCATGTTTTGCGGTCAGTTTAATCATACCCTTGATGAAAAGAACCGTTTTAAAGTCCCTGCCTCTCTCCGTGCAAAAATGGGTGTTGAAGCATATCTGATTAAATCACCCGACCCCAGTACGAAGTGCTTGTATATGTATTCCGAAGAGGGTTGGAATGAGTTGTACGAGCAATTTACCAAAGGCGACCAGCACGACGAAACAACAAGACGTGTTTCAAGAAAAATTCTTTCCGGTGTTGTTTATGGCGAAATAGATAAAGGCGGTAGACTTACTCTTAATTCCTCTCTCAAAGAGTTTGCGGGTATTGAAAACGAGGTTTGCATCGTAGGTAATACAAGGCATATCGAAATATGGTCACCTGCCGAGTGGGATAAAGAAATGGCTATTTTGGACGTTACGCCTACCGCATCGCTTAACATTGATTTCTAAAAGCTATGGAATTTAATCATATTTCGGTTCTTCTTGAAGAATCGGTTAATGCACTTGAAATTAAAAATGATGGAATATACATTGACTGTACCGCAGGTGGCGGAGGTCATTCCGCAGAGGTTTTGAAAAAGCTTGGCGAGAATGGACGTATGGTTCTCTTTGACAGGGATCCCGATGCTATCGAAACGGTAACCAATCGTTTTAAAGACGATAAAAGAGTTACGGTTGTTCACAGCAATTTTTCCGAAATTAAAAAGGTCCTTACTGAGTTGAATATAAACGGTGTTGACGGAATAATTGCCGATTTAGGCGTAAGCAGTCATCAGCTTGATACTGCTGAGAGAGGCTTTTCTTTTCATTATGATGCACCTCTTGATATGCGAATGAGTCAGCAGGGAACAACAGCGGAGGATATTGTCAATTCATATTCCCAAAAAGAGTTATTTAATGTAATAAGTAAATATGGCGAGGAAAAGTTCGCAAGCTCTGTTGCAAATGCAATAGTTAGGGCGAGAGAGAAAAAAAGAATCGAAACCACTTTGGAGCTTGCGGAAATTGTTTCAAATGCGATTCCTGCAAAGTTCAGAAGAAACGGACATCCTGCAAGAAAAACCTTTCAAGCTATAAGAATTGAGGTAAATGCAGAATTAACTGTTTTAGAAAACACCTTGCCCGATATGTTCGATTGTCTTAACAAGGATGGTGTTCTCGCAATAATTTCTTTCCATTCTTTAGAGGATAGAATTGTTAAGGAATATTTCAGAACATTAAAAGAGGGCTGTACATGCCCGAAAGATTTTCCTGTTTGCGTTTGCGGGAAAAAGCCGAAAGCGGTTGTGAAATCTGCAGGTGTAAAGGCAACAGGTAAAGAGGTTACCGAAAATAACAGAAGCCGTAGCGCAAAGCTGCGTACGGCAAAAAAATTGTAAATATAAGATAAAAAACAGGAGGAGAGAATATGGCAACCTACAGAAGCTCAGCAGCGTACGATTTATCTTTGTTTGAGCCCCAAGTTATAGAGCAGCCTAAAAAGGTTCAGAAAACCACAAAGACTGCAAGACCTGTTACAAAGGTTGCACCAAAAGTGCAGAAGAAAATAACAACTGCTGTTGAAGTTAACGGTATGAGCCAGACTGTTGAAAGAAAAGCTACATCAGTTAAAATCAATAAGCTTACAAAACAGCTTATTCTTTCCTGTATTGCAGGTTGCTTATGCTTCCTCGGCTTGCTTGTTATGGAATCGAGAATCAATGCTCTCGATAAGCAGATTGCCTCTGTTGAAAGCAAAATTGATATTCAAGAGGGTGAAGCTGTAAGGCTTAATGCAGAGCTTAGCAGTAAAATCTCATCCGATAAAATAGAAAACTATGCAGAAAACGTGCTCGGTATGGTTAAAGCGGAAAGCTATCAAATCAGTTATATTGATTTGTCCGAGGGCGATGAAATAGTTGTGTCCGGAGATAGAACCGTCGGCGGACAGGAAGATATTTCCAAGAAAATAAAACAGCTGTTTGCATATATTTTCTAAATAAAAATATGTATTTATGGGAGTTGAGTATCTCGACTCTCATTTTGTACTTTTTTCGGAAGGTTTTTATTATGAATCGTGTGAATAAAAATTTGAAAAAAAGATGTATTGTTGCGGTTGCAATTCTGCTTTTATTGGGATTTGGCGTAGATATTGTGCGCCTTGCTTACTTCCAGATCTTTAACGCAGATGAATATAGGGTGCTTGCAGAATCGGGTCAGTTAAGTGATACTGAAATCCCTGCAGACAGAGGTGTAATTTACGACAATAATATGGAGGTTCTTGCGGAAAGTGCGTCTGCATGGCTTGTTTATGTTAATCCTTCAAAAATTGAGAGTAAGGAGCAAAGAATTCTTATTTCAAAGGGACTTGCCAAAATTCTTAAGGATGACGACCTTAAATGGAAGGATATTTATAACAAAATCGGCAATAAAGATTATGGCTATGTGAAAATCAAGGGCAAAATTGAGTATGGTCCCAAAACAAAAATCCAGAAATTTATCAACGAAAATGATTTGTATGCCATTGTCTGCATAGACCCCGACACCAAAAGATATTACCCTTACGGCAATTTTGCCTCAACAGTTATCGGTATGACAAATATTGATTCTGACGGCAGAGTTGGCATAGAGCTTAAATATAACGATACTCTTACTGGTGTTCCCGGAAGAATAATTACTGCTCGTGACGGTCATAGCGACTTGATGTCAACAAACTATGAAACCAAATTCGATGCAGAGCAGGGAACAAGCCTTGTTCTTTCCTTAGATAAAACAGTTCAGCATTATCTTGAAAAGGGCCTTTCTCAAGCAGTGAAGGATAATAAAGCTGCATCAGCTTACGGAATTGTTATGGATGTTAATACCGGTGCGGTTCTTGCTATGGCAACAATGCCCGACTATGACCTTAACAATCCTGCGGTAATCACAGATAAAAAAACCTTAAAAGAGCTTAAAAAGATTAAAGATAAAGAAGAATATGCCAAAGCATATAATGAAAAGGTTTATATGATGTGGCGTAATAAGGTGGTCAGCGATACCTATGAGCCCGGCTCGGTTTTCAAGATTTTTACTGCGGCAGCAGGTCTTGAGGAGGGTGTTGTGACTCCCGATTCAACCTATAACTGCACAGGAGCAATTCAAGTTGCAGATAACAGAATCCATTGTCATAAGAGGGAGGGCCATGGAGTTCAGACAACAACTCAAGGTCTTGTGAATTCCTGTAACCCGTTCTTTATCACAATCGGTCAAAAATTAGGTACAGAGAAATTTTATAAATACTTTGAGGCCTTCGGCTTTACGGAAACAACAAAGGTGGATTTACCTGCGGAAGCAAATCCCGTTGGTGGCGTTACTTATCATAAAAAGGAAGATATGGGTATTTCTCAGCTTTCTTCAAGTGCCTTCGGTCAGACCTTCCAGGTGAGTGCAATTCAGATGATTACTGCAGTTTCTGCAGTTGCAAACGGCGGTAAGCTTATGGAACCCTATGTGGTTGCAAAGCAGCTTGACCATGAGGGTAACACGGTTTACGAAAAATCACCTACTGTAAAAAGACAGGTTATTTCAGAAAGCACCGCAAACTCAGTTCTTCAGATGATGGAAAAGGTTGTTGATGGTGGTACCGGCAGAAATGCTTATATTCCCGGTTATCGAGTTGCAGGTAAAACAGGTACCTCGGAAAAGCTTACTGTTGACGGCGAATACATCGCATCCTTTGTTGGTTGTGCTCCTGCAGATGATCCGCAGATAGCAGTTCTTATAATTATTGACGAGCCTCAGGTTGCAAACCATGGCGGTGGTGCCATTGCCGCACCGGTTGCAGGTGTTGTAATTGAGCAAACTCTTAAATATATGAATGTTGAGCCTGTTTATTCTGATGAAGAGCTGGCAAAGCTTAACGCTTCAACTCCCGATGTTAACGGAATGAGTGTTGCGGCGGCTAAAGATGCTCTTTCAAAGCAGAATTTCAATGCAAGAGTTGTAGGTGATGGTGATAAGGTTATTTCCCAGTATCCTGCAAAAGACCAGAGTATTCCGTTGGATGGCGTTGTAATTCTTTATACAGAAACAGGTAATGTTTCAACTACTTCGACAGTTCCCGACCTTACAGGCTTAAGCATCAGCGAAGCTAATAAACGTGCCGTAAATTCCGGTTACAATATTAAGGTGGCAGGTGCATCACTTGACAGCGAGGTTGTTTCCTACCGCCAGAGTATCGAAAAAGGAACAAAGGCGGAGCTCGGCTCAACAATTACTGTTTATTTCAAGACAACAAGTGGCGTTCAAGATGATTAATAGCAAATAGCAAATAGCAAATGGCAGATAGCAAATAGCAAATAGCTAACTTAAAATTCGGAGGTTAAAATATGCTCCTTTCCCAACTTTTACAAGATGTAAAAGTCCTCAGCGCTTATGAGGACAGAGAAATAACAGAGGTTACCGATAAAAGCGGTAATATTAAAGCCGGTTGTGCTTTTGTTTGTGTAACAGGTGCTCGTTTTGACGGACACTCTGTTGCAGAGGATGTTTTAAAGCAGGGTGCAAGTGCTGTAATTGTTACAAGAGATTTAGGCCTTAAAGAGCAGATTATAGTTGAAAATTCACGTGAGGCTTACGCTCTTATGTGTAAAAATCTTTTCGGCAGAAGTGCTGATAAGCTCAAAATCATCGGTATCACAGGCACAAACGGAAAAACCACAACCGCCTTTGTAATCAAAGATATTCTTAAGGAGTTAGGTGTGCAGAGCGGTCTTATCGGTACCGTTAAAAATATGGTAGGCGATAAGGATTTTCATACCGAGCTTACAACTCCCGACCCTTATGATATGCACGCACTTTTCAAAATGATGGTTGATGAGGGTATAAAGTATTGCGTAATGGAAACCTCTTCTCAAGCATTCCATCAGATGCGTCTTGCAGGTATTCATTTTGTTGTAGGTGCTTTCACGAATCTTACTCAAGACCATCTTGATTACCACGGGACTCTTGAAGAATATAAGAAGTGTAAGAAGAATTTGTTCTTAAATTGCGATAAAGCAATTTTTAATAATGACGATGAAGCTTCAAGCTTTATGCGAGAGGGAATAGAAGCTCCCGCAACAGATTATTCCATTAATGAAAAATCAGATTATAAAGCAGAAAATGTAGAGCTTTTCTCAGATAGAGTAGAGTATGATTTAAACGGACATAAGGTTGTTTTCCATATTCCCGGCGGATTTTCTGTTTATAACTCTCTTACCGCAATTTCAGTTGTAAATAATTTAGGCTTTGATTTGGAAAAGGTAATCAATGCTGCGTTTTATGCAAAAAGCGTAAGCGGAAGAGTTGAAGTTTTAAAGACAAACACTGATTTTAGTGTTATAATAGATTATGCTCACAGTCCCGACGGACTTGAAAAAGCAATCAGTGCAGTTCGAGGCTTTACAAAGGGCAGAGTTATAACTCTTTTTGGCTGCGGCGGTGACAGAGATAAAACAAAACGCCCCAAAATGGGCAGAATTGCCGCAGAGCTTTCAGATATTGTTGTTGTTACAAGCGATAACCCGCGAACTGAAGACCCCGAGGAGATTATTAAAGATATTCTTGAGGGTATAGATGCTCAAAGCAAGGAAATAATTACCATTACCGACAGAAGTGAAGCAATAAAAAGAGCAATTTCTATTGCACAAAAGGATGATGCAATTCTTCTTGCAGGTAAAGGTCATGAAACATATCAGGTAATTGGTAAAGAACGTGTTCATTATGATGAACGTGAGGTAGTAGCTAAAGTTCTTGAAGGTGGTTTTTAATGGAAAAAATATCACTTAAAAAAATAGCAGAGTGGTGCGGTGCTGAATCCGAAACCGACGGCTTTGTTGAGAAAATATCAACAGATAGCAGAGATATTGACGAAACAACACTTTTTATTGCCCTTAAGGGAGAACGGTTTGATGCGAATGATTTTGTTTCTGATGTTCTTAATAAAGGTGCTAAAGCCGTTGTTTGCTCCCGATATGAAGGGGATGACGAAAGGGTAATTCTTGTAGAAGATACGGGAAAAGCTCTTTTGGATATTGCTGCAGGATACAGAAAAAATTTTAATATCCCCTTTGTAGCCCTTACAGGCAGCGTGGGCAAAACCACAACAAAAGGTATGATTTATACGGTTTTAAGCGAAAAATTCAATACCTTAAGAACAGAGGGCAACCTTAATAATGAAATCGGTGTTCCGAAAACACTTTTTAGGTTGGATAATTCTCACGAAGCAGCAGTTATTGAAATGGGTATGAACCATTTTGGCGAAATTTCCCGCCTTTCAAAAGCTGTTTGTCCCGATATTGGTGTTATCACAAATGTAGGAACTGCTCATATTGAGAATTTAGGCTCGAGAAACGGCATTTTAAAAGCGAAATCCGAGATTCTTGACGGTATGAAAGCAGGCTCACCACTTGTAATTAATGGCGACAGCGATATTCTTAATAAGGTTTCGGCAGACGATTATAAAGTGATTCGTTTCGGCCTTGATGGTGGGGATGTTACTGCAGAAAGCATTGACCCCACTGCATTGGGAAGCGGTTTTACAGTTAAATATAAAAATGAAACCGCAAGAGCATTTGTCCCGTCCCAGGGCATACATAATGTTTATAACGGCTTGTGTGCTATTGCGGTAGGTCTTCTTTTAGGAATGACTTTAGAGGAATGTATAAGAGGGCTTCGGAATTTCTCTCCCGAGGGTATGAGGCAGAAAATAACCTCGGTTAAGGGAATGACCTTTATTGAGGATTGCTATAATGCGAATCTTGACAGTATGTGTGCTGCCTTGGAAACTCTGAAAAGCCTGAAAATTAAAAGAACGGTTGCGGTCTTAGGTGATATGCTGGAGCTTGGGGATTTTAGCAAGGAAGCTCATATCAGAGTAGGCGAAAAAGCCTTTGAAACAGAGTGCGCTTTGGTTGTTACCTTTGGTGAGGCTGCAGAAAATATTGCAAAGGCTTTCATTGAAAACGGTGGAGTCGCAAAAGCCTTTCAAGATAAATCAGAATTAACAAATTATCTGCGAGAAAACCTTAAAGAAGGGGACACAGTTCTTTTTAAAGGCAGTCGCGGAATGAAAATGGAAGAAATTTTTACATCTCTTTATAAGGAGTGGGAAGTATGAATATTATAATCGCTTGTGCAGTTGCGGCAGTTGTTGCATTTGCCATTTCATTTGCTTTGGGTTATGTTGTAATTCCTTTTTTACATAAGCTTAAATTCGGGCAGACTATTCTTGAAATAGGTCCCAAATGGCATAAAAATAAGCAGGGTACACCAACAATGGGCGGTATTCTTTTTATCGTCGGCACGCTTGTTGCTTTCGGTGTGGTTGTTTTAATTGATAAATTCCTCGGTGGCGACATTATCGGCACAAACGAAATTGTTGAAAAATCTATGAATATCAAGGTCTGGGGCGGTCTTGTTATGGCTCTCGGCTTTGCTTTCATCGGCTTTCTTGATGACTATATCAAGGTCGTTAAAAAGCGTAATATGGGTCTTACCATTTTACAGAAAACAGTTCTTCAGATAGTTCTTATGGTAGGCTATCTTCTTACTCTTTTTATAAATGACCCGACGGGCAGTATGTTCATCCCCTTTGTTGGTATGATAGAAACAAAGATTTTCTTCTGGGTAATCGGTGTTGCGGTTATTTATTGCACAACAAATGCAGTAAACTTTACTGACGGTATTGACGGACTTTGCGGTTCTGTAACAGTAACTGCCGCAGTCAGCTTTATCGTTATCGGTGCTCTTCGCAACTGCTTAGGAGTAAGCCTTCTTGCAGCAGCACTTGCAGGCGGTCTTATCGGTTATCTTATCTGGAACTGGCATCCCGCAAAGGTTATGATGGGTGACCTTGGCTCAATGTTCCTTGGTGGTATGATTGTTGCTCTTTCCTATGCAATAGATTGTCCCTTTATTATCTTACTTATCGGTATTATCTACGTGGCTGAGTTTGGCTCTGATATTATTCAGATTGGTTATTTCAAGCTCACTCACGGTAAAAGAATTTTTAAAATGGCACCCATTCACCATCATTTTGAAATGTGCGGTTGGAAAGAGGTTAAGATTGTTAAAATCTTCTCTTTTGTAAACCTTTTAGGTGGTATTGCTGCAATTCTTCTCTTCTATTTCGGTAACTTGAAATAAGAAGAAATTCAAACGAAAAAATTTCAAGGAGTAGACGTATGAGTTTTAAAAAGAAATGGCTTTCCGGTTTGTTTGTTAACAACGGAATGGATATACCGTTTTTTATCATAATGTTGGGGTTGATGGCATTTGGTCTTGTAATGCTGTTGTCCTCAAGCTATGCCTATTCCTATTATGAAACAGACGGTGAGTCAAGTCTTCACTTTTTCTTCAGAGAAATTTTCTTTATGGTCCTGGGTTTGATTTTTATGTATGCATTTTCCCGAATGGACTATAAAAAGTTAAGATATATTGCAAACTTTGCTTTGGTAGGCTCTTGGGGGCTTGTTATATTAACTATTATTATCGGTAAAATCAAGGGCGGCGAAATCAACCGTTGGTTAGACCTTGGACCTTTCGATATTCAGCCCTCGGAAATTGCAAAATTTGCTGTTGTGCTTTTCTGTGCAACGGGACTTGATAAAAATCATAAAAAAATGGTAAGCACAAGACCCTCTAAGGTTGCTTGGGCAGTAAAGCTTGCGGATATAACCAACGGTAAGGTGGTTGTTACAGAAGGAACAGTAACTCTTTTCTTCTATGCTTTCTTCATTGGCTTGACTGCAGTTTTTGTTCTTTTGGGAAGTCATCTTTCGGGTGCGATTCTTATTCTCCTTTTCGGTGTTGCGATGCTCTGGATGGGAGAGGGTAGAGCAAGATGGTTCGTTATAGGCGGAATTGCCGCAGTAATTGTTTTGGTTATCGTAATTAACTTTTATGATGATATTCCTGTTCTCAAAGATTATATGGCAGACCGTATAGGCTCCTGGCTTAATAAGGACCTTACAGATACCGATAAGCGATGGCAGACAAACCATTCCTTGTTTGCTCTCGGCTCCGGTGGCTTCTTCGGTTCGGGTCTCGGTAATTCAAAGCAGAAATATTTCTATGTTTCCGAATCTCATACAGACTTTATTTTCTCAATTATCGGTGAGGAGTTAGGCTTTGTAGGCTGTTGCCTTGTTCTCGGCCTTTTTGCTCTTCTTATTCTGAGAGGTATTTATATCGGTATGAGAGCAAGAGATCGCTTCGGCGCATTGCTTGCATTCGGTATTATGATGCAAATTGGTTTACAGGTTGCTCTCAATGTTGCAGTTGTAACAGATACCTTGCCCAATACAGGTATCAGCTTGCCCTTCTTCAGCTACGGCGGTTCTTCAACCCTCGTAACCTTAGGCGAAATGGGCTTTTTATTGAGCGTTTCCCGTCAGGCAGATTTGCCTCGACTTTATTCATTCAGTAAATCGAAAAAACAAAAGGTGTGAGTATATGAAGGTTTTAATAGCAGCAGGTGGCACAGGCGGTCATGTTAATCCTGCACTTGCGGTTGCAGGTGAAATAAGAAAACAGCATCCCGATGCGGAAATTTGTTTTGTGGGAACTGCAGACAGAATTGAAGCAAAAATCGTTCCTGCAGCAGGCTTTCCTTTAAAGACCATTGAAATTTCCGGCTTTAAAAGAGGCTTTTCGCCTGCAGATATTAAAGCAAATATAAAAACGGTTACTCGTCTTCTTAAAAGCTCGGGTGCAGTTAAGAAAATAATTAATGATTTTAATCCCGATGTGGCAGTTGGCTTTGGTGGTTATGTAAGCGGTCCTGTTATTCGTATGGCAGCAAAAATGGGTATTCCCACCGCAATTCACGAACAAAACGCTTACCCGGGTGTAACGAATAAAGCTCTTGCGGAAAAGGTGGATGCAGTAATGCTTACTGTTGAAGCTGCAAAAAAACACCTTAATTGCAAAAATGAACCCATTATCACAGGTCTTCCCGTAAGAGGCGAGCTTCTTGCTGCAGATGGTGATAAGTCAAGAATGGAGTTAGGCTTTGACCAAAGACCTCTTGTTCTTTGTATGGGCGGTTCTTTGGGTGCAAGAGCAATTAATGAAGCTGTTATTGATGCGATTGCAGATGGCAGAAAAGAAAAATACAACTATCTTATTTCCACAGGTCAGTACGGGCTATGGGTTCCGGACAAGATGCGTGAAAAGGGTGTTGACCCCGATAAAGAAGAAAATATCGATGTTCGCACATATATAAACGATATGGACAGATGTCTTTCTGCAGCAGACCTTGTTATATGCCGTGCAGGTGCTTCTTCTCTTTCGGAATTTGAAGCCCTCGGTAAGCCCTCGATTCTTGTTCCGTCACCCAATGTTACTGAAAATCATCAGTTTCATAACGCTATGGCTCTTGTTAACAATAATGCAGCAGTAATTATTGAAGAAAAAGACCTTAGCGGCGAAAAATTGGGAGCTGAAATGGACAGACTTCTTTCTGATAAAGCTCTCCTTAAAGAAATCGGTAATAATGCAAGAAAAATGGCAGTTACCGATGCCACTCAGAGAATTTGTGAAATTGTTCTCGGATTGATTAAATAATAATTAACAAATTTTTTCAGAAAGCATATTATGTGTCGTAGAGTGTTTTATTAAAACCGAAAGGAGCGACACTATGTCTGCTTTCGTAATTAATGGTGGTCGCCGTATAAGTGGCAGTATTCGTGTTCAAGGTTCAAAAAACAGCGTTTTACCCATTCTTGCCGCAACAGTTCTTGTTGATGGTGTGTCTGTTATACATAATTGCCCGAAGCTGTCAGATACGGACGGTACAGTAAAAATACTGAAAAATTTGGGCTGTAAGGTTATTCGGGAGGGCAACAGCATAATTGTTGACAGTACCGATATTTCTTCAACGGAAATTCCCGAAAAGCTTATGAGAGAAATGCGTTCATCGGTTATCTTTTTAGGTGCAATTCTCGGTAGAATGAAAACAGCGGTTATATCAACTCCCGGTGGCTGTGAAATAGGCTTAAGACCCATTGATTTGCATATTTATGCTATGAAGCGGTTGGGTGTTGAGGTTGCAGAGGATTACGGAAAGCTGGTCTGTTCTGCTTCGAAGGGCTTGAATGGTAAAAAAATTACATTTTCATTTCCCAGCGTTGGTGCAACGGAAAATGCAATTTTAGCTTCTGTTACTGCAAGGGGGACAACAACTATTGTTAATGCTGCAAGAGAACCGGAAATAATTGACCTTTGCGATTTTCTCAATAAATGCGGTGGAGAAATATATGGTGCGGGAGAAAGTGTTATTACCGTAAAAGGTAAAGAAAAGCTTTACCCCTGCGAATATTCCGTAATTTGCGACAGAATTGCATGTGCTACATATCTTATTGCAGGTGCAGTGACAGGCGGAGATGTTAACCTTGAGAATACAAACCCTGAGCATCTTAATGCAATAATACCGCCTCTTGAAGAAGCAGGGTGCCATATAAATGTTAGGTGCAAGGAAATACACCTTAAAGCACCAAGGCGACTGAACAGAATAGATAAAATCATCACTCAACCCTATCCGGGCTTTCCGACGGATGCCCAGGCGCCATTTACTACTCTCGTTTGTGTAGCAAACGGAACAAGTGTTATAGTGGAAAATATTTTTGAAAGCCGTTTCAAGCATATTCCGGAGCTTGTAAGAATGGGTGCAAAAATAAGGATGGAGGGCAGAGTTGCCGTTATTGACGGAGTTGAAAGACTTTACGGTGCTGAGGTGATTTCACCGGATTTGCGAGGCGGTGCGGCATTGGTTTTAGCGGGACTTTGTGCGGATGGTGAAACAATCGTAAAAAACATAAAGCTTATTGACCGTGGTTATGAGGATTTTGAAAATAATCTTTCAATGCTTAATGCAGATGTAAGAAGAAAGGCGAATTGAAATGGAAAATAAAAGCCGTAAAAAAACAAGGAGAAAGACGGTGTTAAAACCGCCTAAAAAGAATAAAAACAGCCATTTATCCCGTGACGAAGTGCGTTCAATCAATAAAAAGAAAATGAGCCGCAGAAGAAAACTGAAAAAGCATATACTTACAGTTTTAATGGCAGTTGTTGTAATGTGCGTAGGCTTAGTTCTTGTTTTTTCTTTGTTCTTTAAAATCAATACCATAACTATCAGCGGCGATAAGGTTTATTCCGATAAGATGGTTGTAGAAAAAAGCGGTATAGAGATAGGCGAAAATCTTTTCAAAATCAATGAAGAAAAGCTTACAGAGGTGCTTTCCAAGTCTTTGCCGTATATAAAAAACGTAACTATTGAAAGGAAGCTGCCCGATACAATAATAATTAATGTCGAAGCTGCAAAAGAGGTTGGAGCAATAACAACTAAAAAAGGCTTTGTTTTGCTTGATGAAACAGGAAAAGTCCTTGATAAAAATGCTTCAATTTTAAAAGAAAATGTTGCGGTTATAAATAATGTAAAGCTTAAAGAATATATTGAGGGCGAAAAGATTGTTCTCACAGAGGAAAAGAAAACAGAAGCACTCATAAAGCTTTTTGAAGCGATAAAAAATGCAGATATGCAGCTTCTTACAGAAATTGATTTAAAGAATATTAACGATATAAAAATCAAATATGATGATAGAATAACCTTTGCTGTAGGCTCCTTGACCAACATCGAAACAAAGCTTGCGAGAGGAGTAGCTGCATTGGAGAAGGAAAATGAAATCAATACCTATTCCGAGGGTACTCTTGACTTGAAAACAGAGCCCTATGTTTATTTCAAATCCGGTTCTGAGGATAGCAAGAAAAAAGAAAATGCTAAAAAATAACAAAATGAATAAAAAATTTTCAAAATAACTTGCTATTGAACAAATTGTGTGTTAATATTTAAAAGATGTAATATAAGTATTATGTATTCTTATGTATAAAATTAGGAGGAAGAAAAAATGAACTTTGAAATTGCAAATGATTTTGAAGACGTTACTCAGATTAAAGTTATCGGTGTCGGCGGTGGCGGTGGAAACGCTATCAACCGTATGGTAAGCTCCGGCGTTCAGGGCGTTGAGTTTATCGCTATCAATACAGATAAACAGGTGCTTACATTCTCTAAAGCAACTCATAAAATCCAGATTGGTGAAAAAGTTACAGGTGGCCGTGGTGCAGGTGCTCGTCCCGAAATGGGTCTTAAGGCAGCTGAAGAAAGCAGAGATGCAATCGTAGACGCTCTCAACGGTGCTAATATGGTATTTATCACAGCAGGTATGGGCGGTGGCACAGGTACAGGTGCAGCTCCTGCTATTGCAGAAATCGCAAAGAGCAACGGTATCCTTACAGTTGGTATCGTAACAAAGCCCTTCGCATTTGAGGGTAAAAGAAGAATGCAGCAGGCAGAAGCAGGTATTGCAGAGCTTGCTCAGCATGTTGACAGCCTTATCGTTATTCCCAACGAAAGACTTAAACTCGTTTCCGATCAGAAAATCACATTTGCTAATGCTTTCGATGTAGCAGATGATGTTCTTCGTCAAGGTGTTAAGAGCATTTCCGAGCTCATTAAGGTTCCCGGTCTTATCAACTTGGACTTTGCAGACGTTACTGCAGTTATGAAGGACGCAGGTCACGCTCACATGGGTGTTGGTCGTGCAACAGGTAAAGAAAAAGCTGAAATCGCAGCAAATGCAGCAGTTTCCAGTCCTCTCCTTGAAACAACAATTCAAGGTGCAAAGGGTGTTATTATCAGTATTACTTCTTCCGCTGATATCACTCTTGATGACGTTGACGTTGCAGCAAGCATTATCGCAGACGCAGCTGATGCAGATGCAAACATCATCTTCGGTGTTGCGTTTGATGAAAAGCTTGACGATGAAATGATTGTTACTGTTATTGCAACAGGCTTCGGAACAGATGCAAACGGCTTTGCTAATAAATCCGGTGCAGCAGCTTCCGTTGAAGCAAGTACAGCAGATGACGAAGACGGCGATATCGTTGACATCCTTGGTCTTTTCAAGAAATAATTAAATTACTATTAAAGCCGACTGGTTTCAGTCGGCTTTTTCTTTTATCTATATATTAATAAATTCTTACAGTCTTGTTACAATTCTTTCAATATATGTAAATATATGTTATTATATATGCATAAATACAAGGAGTGCAGAGTGTGGCTCTGTTATATATATGAAAAAAGCAAATAAAAAAACAATGAATAAGCTCATTGATAATATATTAATTATTATACCGATTCTGCTTATTTTATGTATTATTTCCCGTTGCATCCCCGACGGAACAGTCCGCCTTAATATTGGCGAAAGCGGAATTGGCGAAAAAGCTATAGCATTAACCTTTGATGACGGCCCCTCCGACTATACCGAAGAATTACTTGACGGACTGGAGGAATATGAGGCAAGCGTGACATTTTTTGTTATTGGCTCAAAAGCTGAGAAAAATCCCGATATAGTGGAAAGAGCCCATAGAGAAGGTCATCTTATCGGTAATCATACATATAGTCATATTGATTTTTATAAGACATCTTTATCAAACATTAAAGAAGATATCAATAAAGGTGCAGATGTGATTGAGAAAATAACAGGGGAAAGGCCGCTTTTTCTCCGTGCCCCTTATGGTAATGTGAATTTTATTCAGTTAAATCAGCTTGACAGCTTTTTTATTCATTGGTCTTCTTCATCACTTGATTGGTTTAAGGAAGAGGAAGAATATATATATAAACGCATAATGGAAAAAGCAAAAGACGGTGCAATTATTCTTATGCACGATACAAGAGAAGTAACTGTTAAAGCTGTTTTAAGGGCTATTCCCGAGCTTCAAGAGCAGGGCTATGAATTTGTAAGAGTTGATGAGCTTCTCTCAAGAAATGGGGATAAAATAAAAATGGGTGTGCCCTACAGAAGCTGTAAGTTTGACAGAGGTGCAGTTGCGTTCTGAAAGACAATATAAACAATAACGAAACGTTCTTAACTTCGGTTAAGGGCGTTTTTTGTATATACAGAAATAAACGGAAATACTAAAAGCATAAAATATATAAGGAGTAGAAATGAAAAGCAAAAATATATTTTATAAGATGTTTTCACCATTTGTTTCGTTATTGTTCTATATTATTTTTCTTCCGAAAGTAAAAGGAAAAGAAAATATTCCGAAAAGCAGTGGTGCAATTCTTGCAGGGAACCATAAATCAAATTTAGATTGCTTTATGGTTATATTGAGCACAAGGCGGTGTGTTCATTTTCTTGCAAAAGCTGAGCTCTTCAAATTCAGATTTTTTAATTGGTTCTTCAAAAATTCCGGGCTTATTCCCGTTTATCGAAACGGCAAGGATAAAAAAGCTCTTGAAACTGCAATAGAATTTTTAGAAAAAGGCAAATTAGTCGGTGTGTTTCCCGAGGGAAGACTCAATAAAAATAAAACAACTGTTTTACCCTTTAAGATAGGTGCGATAAAAATGGCAAATAAAACGAAATGTCCTATTGTACCCTTTACCATAAGAGGACGCTATATACCCCTTGCCCACTCAATAGAAATTGTTTTCGATGAACCTTATTATGTAGAAGAAAACAATCTTGAAGAAGCAAATAAAATACTCGAAAGAAAGGTTAGCAGAGAATTAAATGAAAGAAAAAACTAAAGATATTGTGTATGAAAATCCATTCTATAAATGTTTAAATAGTCAAAGTGAATATGGGTTTGATATTCCCGATGCTTCAATGTTCGGGATGTTTAAGGTATCAGCAAATAGTCACCCGGAAGCAGTTGCAATAGACTATTACGGCAAAAAATACAGTTATAAAAAACTGACAGAAGAAATTGAAAGAGCTTCCCATTCTTATTATAAAATTGGTGTTAGAAAAGGCGATGTTGTAACTGTTTTAATGCCCAATACTCCCGAAGCGGTTATCAGCATATATGCCCTCAACAGACTTGGTGCGGTTGCGAATATTGTTCATCCGCTTTCTGCACAGGAGGAAATTAAAAATTATCTTGTTTCCTGCAAATGCAGATTTTTACTCTGTATTGATAAATGTATTGAAAAAATCGAAAACATCAGTGAAGAAACCTATCTTGAAAAAATTATTGTTGCTGATGCCTCTTGTTCAATGCCCAAGGCTTTGAAAATTCTTTATAATCTAAAAAATAAATATGATTTACCCAAGAAAGAAAAATATATATTATGGAAAAATTTTATAAATAACATCAATTCAGCATCTCCCGAATATTTCCCCACAGGTAAAGAAAACGAAGAACTTGCAATAATTCTTCATAGTGGCGGAACAACAGGCGTTCCCAAAGATATTATGCTTTCAAATAAGAATTTCAATGCCTTTGGTATTCAGTCGGTTTTAACTCTTCGTGATGTGAGCGTCGGGGATAAAATTCTCGGGATTTTACCGATTTTTCACGGCTTTGGTCTTGGAGTATGTGTTCATGTGTGCTTTTGCTTCGGCGCTTGTTCAGTTCTTATACCGCTGTTTGATGCTAAAAAATTCGGTAGTATTCTTAAGAAGCATAAACCAACAATGCTTTTCGGTGTGCCTACTCTTTATGAGGCACTCATTAATGCAAAGGGTATTGAAAATCTTGATTTTTCATTTCTTAAATATGCAGTCAGCGGTGGTGATACTCTTCCCGAAGCTCTTGAAAATAAGGTTAATGATTTCCTTTCTGTCCATAATTCGCAGGTTCGTATTTGCGAGGGCTACGGAATGACGGAGGGACTTGCGGCATTGAGCCTTTCTGTAAATGAGGCTTACAAATCGGGTACAATAGGTAAAGCTCTGATAGGCAATGAAATGTGCGTTGTTGAGCCTAATACAATTAATGTTTTAGGGACTAATCAAGATGGCGAATTGTGTGTTTCGGGGCCAACAGTTATGATAAGCTACCGAAACAATGAGGAAGAAACCAAAGGAGTTTTAAGAAAACATGCAGACGGCAAAATCTGGCTTCATACGGGCGATATGGCAAGTATAGATGAAAATGGTATCGTGACTTATAAATTTAGAATAAAAAGAATGATTGTTTCTTCGGGTTATAATGTTTACCCTACCTATATTGAAAAAACAATAGAAGAGCTTCCTGAGGTTTCAAAATGTGTTGCGGTTGCAATTCCTCATTCTTATAAAAAAGAGGTTGCAAAAGCTTTTATAATTCTCGAAAAAGGTTATATTGCCGATTCATTCACTCTTGAAAAAATAAAAAAATACTGTAAGAAAAAGCTTGCTTCTTACAGTGTGCCTTATGAGTTTGAATTTGTAAAAGAGTTTTCCAAAACTCCATTTGGAAAAATTGATTATGTAAAATTGCAAGGTAATACCTAAAAACAAAATTACTCCGTTCGCATTTTTATAAAAATGTGAACGGAGTAATAAGTTTATTAAAGCTTTTCGCAAATTGCCTTTGTATCTCTTGCGATTGCAAGCTCTTCGTTTGTGGGAACAACGAAAGCTCTTACAGGGCAACCGGGAAGAGTAAGCTCGATTTCTTCACCACGAACTTCGTTAGCTTTTTCGTCAAGCTTAATGCCAAGGTAGGAAAGGTTTTTAAGAACATCTTCTCTGAGGTCGATGCAGTTTTCACCGATACCGCCTGTGAAAGCGATTACGTCAACACCGTCCATAGCGGCGATGTAAGAACCGATGCATTTACGAATCTGATACCACTGCATATCACGAGCAAGCTTTGCTCTCTTGTTGCCTTCAACTGCAGCAGCCTTAACAGCTCTGTCATCAGAGTGTACGCCTGAAATACCGAGAACACCACTCTGCTTGTTCATAATCTTATCCATTTCTTCAGCAGAAATGTTGTGCTTCTGCATAATGTATGTAATTGCAGAGGGGTCAACCGCACCGCAACGAGTACCCATCATAAAGCCGTCAAGGGGAGTAAGACCCATACTTGTGTCAAGAACCTTACCGTCTTTAATTGCTGTGATTGAGCAACCGTTACCAAGGTGGCAGGTAATAAGCTTGAAGTCTTTAAGGTCTTTGCCAACGATTTCAGCAGTTCTGTATGCAACAAAACGGTGAGATGTACCGTGAGCACCGTAACGGCGGATATGGTCTTCTTCGTAATATTTATAGGGGAGACCGAACATATAAGATGTTTCGGGCATTGTGCTGTGGAATGCGTTATCAAAAACTGCTACCTGGGGAACACCTGCACCGAAAACTTCGTTACAGCATTCAATACCAACAACGTGAGCAGGGTTGTGAAGAGGTGCAAGAGCACTGAGCTCGTCAATAGCTTTAAGAACAGCGTCATCAACAAGAACGCTTTCTGTGAAACGGTCGCCACCCTGAACAACTCTGTGACCGATAGCACCGATTTCGGAAAGGTCATCAATAACCTTGCAGTCGCCTGTTGTAAGAGCATCTTTAACAATGTTGAAAGCAACTCTGTGGTCGGGAATATCAACATATTCGTCAAAGCTTCTGCCGTCAAATGTTGAGCCTTTAGTGTGGCTCATATCTGTTGCAATGGATTCGCAGATACCTTTTGCGAGAACTTTTTCGCCTTCCATATCAAAAAGCTGATATTTAAGAGAAGAGCTACCGCAGTTAATTACGAGAATTTTCATCATAAACCTCCATTAAAACTGTTTATTTTCTTTTTTAGAAAATTAAATACAATAATATTGTGTAAAATACTTACCAAGTATTAATTATATCATTATTTTAATGTTTTTCAATAGTAAACCTATACAAAAAGAGGTGATTTTTTGAACTACGGTATTGTAGCAGAATTCAATCCTTTCCATAACGGACATGAATACTTAATTGACACTGTAAAAAACAGTGGTGAGAACACAGTAACTGTTGTTATGAGCGAAAGCTTTGTCCAGAGAGGCGAGTGTGCTTGTATGTCGCCTTATGCCAGAACCCGAATGGCACTCCAATGTGGTGCTGATTTAGTGCTTTCTCTTCCCGTGCCCTATGCTACCGCAAGTGCTGAACGGTTCGCTTTAGGCGGTCTTTCTGTTTTGGGTGGTTTGGGTTGTGTTGATGCTCTTGCTTTCGGTGCTGAAAGTGACAATGCCGAATTGCTCAAAAAATGTGCCGATATTTTAGTCAGTCGTGAGTTTTCTGTTGCTCTCGAAAAGTATCTTGATGATGGGGCCTCTTTTCCTGCTGCAAGGCAGAAAGCTGTTGAAGAGATAAGCTCTAAAGAAATTGCAAATATTCTTTCTTCACCTAATAATATTTTAGGTGTTGAGTATATAAAAGCAATAAATAAATTGGGCTTGAATATGGAAATTAACCCGATTACCCGAAAAGGTGTTGAACACGACAGCAGAGAAGTAAATGAAAATTTCTGTTCAGCTTCAAAAATTCGTGAAACATTGATAAACGGAAAATTTTTAGAAAATTTCTTGCCTGAACCTGCTCGTGATATTTTTTGGAAAGAAATTGAAAATTACAAAGCTCCGGCAAGTTACAGCAAACTTGAAACTGCAATTATTTATAAGCTCCGTTCAATGTCTGTTGAAGATTTTAAAGTGTTACCCGATGTTAGTGAGGGTCTTGAATACAGGCTTTTCGAAGCTGTAAAAAACTCTTCATACCTTGAGGAAATACTTGAAAAAGTTAAAACAAAGCGATATACTCATTCAAGAATAAGAAGAATTATTGTTTGTGCGTTTTTAGGTATAAAAAAGGAAGATGTTTTAACACCTGTTCCTTTTATCAGAGTTCTCGGCTTCAATGAAAACGGTGCAAAAATATTGAAAAAGGCAAAGGAAACCGTAACTCTTCCCATAGTAACAAAATCATCGGAAATCAATGCTTTAGGCGAAGCTGCAAAACGAGTTTTTGAATTGGAGTGTTTTGCAAGAGATATGCTTTCTCTGGCTCTTCCTGTAAGGGATGAGTTCGGCAAAGAAAAGACAGATAAACTTATTGTTCTGTAAAAATATATTTAATTGGAGAAAATATGGATTTAATCGTAATCGGCGGTGGTGCTGCAGGTCTTATGGCGGCAGGTACAGCCGCTAAAAGAGGCTTGAAGGTTACTCTTATTGAGCGTAATGAAAAATTAGCAAGAAAAGTCGGTATAACAGGAAAGGGCAGATGCAATGTTACAAACTCTTGCCCTCTTCTTAATGAGCTGATAAGTAATGTTCCCGTAAACGGAAGATTCTTATATGGTGCATTTTCAAGATTCGGCACTGATGATACCATCGACTTTTTTGAAGAAATGGGAGTGCCTCTTAAAATTGAAAGAGGTAACAGAGTTTTTCCTGTTTCCGATAAAGCACTTGATATTGTTGATGCCCTGAATAAATATATAACCGTTAACGGTGTTAAGCGAAAAACAGGTAGAGTAACTGAGCTTATTATTGAAGACGGTGCGGTAAAGGGCTGCAGAACTGATGACGGCAGAGAGTTTTTTGCAGATAATGTACTTATTGCAACCGGCGGTATGTCTTATCCCGGTACAGGCTCAACGGGTGACGGCTACACTCTCGCAGAGCAGGCAGGGCATACAATAACAGCTTTGAAGCCTTCTCTTGTGCCTCTTGAATGTCATGAGGGCTGGTGCTCGGAAGCAATGGGACTTTCTCTTCGTAATGTTGAAATAAGGGTTGAGGACAGTAAAACATATAAAGAGGTCTACAAGGATTTCGGTGAAATGCTTTTTACCCATTTTGGTGTTTCCGGTCCTATGATTCTTTCTGCATCCTCTCATATGAGAAATATGGAAAAGGGCAGATATACAATTCATATTGACTTTAAGCCTGCTCTTACTTATGAGCAGCTGGACAAGCGTATTCAAAGAGATTTGCTTGAGTGCTCGAATAAGAATTTGTATAATACTCTTGCTCTTATGCTACCGAGAAAAATGATACCTATTGTGGTTAAGCTTTCCGGTCTTAACGGAAATATCAAATCAAATCAGGTTACCAAGGAAATGCGTTCTCAGTTAGTGGATTTGCTTAAGGATATTCGACTTACCGTTACAGATTTCCGCCCTATTGAAGAAGCAATCATTACCTCCGGTGGAGTAAGCGTTTCTGAAATTGACCCGAAAACAATGAAAAGTAAAATAATTGACGGACTTTATTTCGCAGGCGAGGTAATTGACGTTGATGCCTATACAGGCGGATTTAATCTGCAAATTGCGTTTTCAACAGGAAATCTTGCAGGAAACTCCGTTTCTAAGTGAGGAGTTGGGAGTTAGGAGTGAGGAGTGTCGGGTCTGCGACGCAAATTTATATAATGTTTGGAAGCGAAGCTTCCCCGAAATGCACCATAGGTGTATTTCATATTTTCACAGAAAATATATCATGAAACTTGTTTCATTTCATGTTGCCGTCAGGCAATATATCATTGTTTATGGAATATTTGCAAAGGAGAATGCACTATGATAGTTAACATCGCAATAGACGGTCCTGCAGGTGCAGGAAAAAGCACAATAGCAAAAACTGCTTCAAAGGAATTAGGCTTTATTTATGTTGATACAGGTGCACTTTACAGAACAGTCGGTCTTAATGCTTTAAGATTGGGTAAAGATACTAAAAGTGCACAAGAGGTTGTTCCAACATTAGAAAACCTTGATGTTTCTCTTCGTTTCGTTGACGGAGAGCAGAGAGTTTTCCTTGGTGAAGAGGATGTTTCAACTGCTATAAGACAGAATGAGGTTTCAATGGCGGCATCAAATGTTTCTGCAATTCCGAAGGTAAGAGAATTCCTCTTTGATTTGCAGAGAGATATTGCGAAGAAAAATAACTGCATTATGGATGGCAGAGATATAGGTACTGTTGTTCTTCCCGATGCACAGATAAAAATATATCTTACCGCATCTGCAGAAGCTCGTGCAGACAGACGCTTTAAGGAGCTTACCGAAAAGGGTCAAGTAGTTGAATATAATAATATTCTCAAGGAAATCAAAGAACGTGATTTTCAAGATATGAACAGAGAAATTGCACCGCTGAAGCAGGCAGAGGATGCAGTTCTTGTTGATACAACCGAGCTTACTCTTCCCGAATCCATTGATTATATGATTAAGGTCATAAAGGAGCGACTTTGATGACTGAAATTACATTAGCTAAAAAGGCAGGCTTCTGCTTCGGAGTTGACAGAGCCATAAAGCTAATTGAAAAGCTTGTAGCTGAAGGCAAAAGGGTTGCAACTCTCGGACCGATTATTCATAACCAACAGGTTATTGAAGATTTGGAAAGCAGGGGAGTGACGGTAGTTGAAAATGTTTCTGATGTTCCCGAAGATACTATTCTTGTATTAAGAACTCACGGAGTTACAAAAGAGGTTCTGGAGGAGGCAGAAAAAAATGGTTGCGAATTTATTGATGCAGCTTGCCCCTTTGTTAAGAAAATTCATAAAATAATTACGGAAAATTCTTCAGAGGATGTTGTAACCTTAATAGCAGGTGATGAAAATCACCCTGAGGTTAAAGGTATAAAAAGCTATGCAAAGGGTGAAGCCTTTGTTATAAATTCTGCAGAAAAGCTTGAAGAATTGTTCAGTAATCGTCCCGATTTGGCAGAAAAAGACCTGATTTTTGTTTCTCAGACAACTTTTAGCATAAAAGAATGGGAAAAAAGTATAAAAAAAATCAAAATTCTATGTACAAATCCGAAAATATTTGATACAATATGCAGTGCGACCGAAGAAAGACAAAATGAAGCGGCAGAGCTTTCAAGGACTTCTGATGCAATGGTTATCGTTGGTGGGCGTCATAGCTCCAACACACGAAAACTTCTCGGCGTCTGCGAAAAAAACTGTCCGTCTTTTCTTATTGAAACTGCTGATGAGCTTAATGGTATCACTCTTAGCGGATTTAATTCTATCGGTCTCACTGCGGGTGCATCTACTCCCGCCGGTATTATAAAGGAGGTACTTGAAACCATGTCCGAAATTGTCAAAGACACAACTATGATTGAGGAGGAAAAAGTGCTGGACTCTGCAGCAGCTGAAGATTTTGATTTTGCAGCAGCTTTGGAAGAATCACTCAGCAATATGAACAGCGACCAGAAGGTTGTTGGTACAGTATTGAATGTGACTAACACAGAGATACAGGTTGATATCGGCAGGAAGCAAACAGGCTATATTCCCTACAGCGAATACAGCAACGACCCGTCCGCAGACCCCAAAGCAGAACTCAAAGTCGGCGATGAGCTTAACCTTATCATTATGAAAACCAACGATGTGGAAGGCTTCACAATGCTTTCCAAAAAACGTTATGATGCTATTGCAGCATGGGACAAAGTTGTTTCTGCTGAAGGCACAGACGAAATCCTTGAAGGTGTTGTTACAGAAGTAGTACGCGGTGGCGTTATCGTTGTTTCCAACAACGCTCGTCTTTTCATCCCCGCATCTCTTGCAACTGCAAGCCGTAACGACAAGCTTGAAGACCTTGTAAAGAAAACAGTTAAGTTCAAAGTTATTGAAGTTAACAAGCAGAGAAGAAGAGCAGTTGGCTCTATCCGTGCTGTACTTAAAGACGAAAGAAAAGCAGCTGAAGAAAAATTCTGGGCAGAAGCAACAGAAGGCGAAGTTCGTAAGGGTGTAGTTAAATCTCTTATGAAATTCGGTGCTTTCGTTGACATCGGTGGCGTTGACGGTATGATTCATGTTAGCGAGCTTTCTTGGAACAGAATTAAAGATCCTTCAGAGGTTGTTTCTGTTGGTGACGAGGTTGAAGTTACAATCAAATCTCTCAACCCCGAAAAGAAACAGATTGCTCTCGGTTATAAGAAGCTTGAGGACAACCCCTGGGAAATCTTCAAAGCAAAATATGCAGTTGATTCTGTAGCAGAGGTTGAAATTGCTAACTTCACAGATTTCGGTGCATTTGCTCACATCGTTCCCGGTGTTGATGGTCTTATTCATATTTCACAGATTGCTAACAAGCATGTTGCAAAACCTGCTGATGTTCTTAAAATCGGTGAAAAGGTTGAAGCTAAGATTACAGAAATCGATGAGGAAAGAAAGAGAGTCAGCCTTTCAATCCGTGCACTTCTTCCCGTTGAAGAAGCAGCAGAAGAAGCTGTTGAAGCTCCTGCAGAAGAAACAGTTGAAGCTCCTGTTGAAGAATAATTTTGGTTAAATCCTAAAACACAATTTACGCCGTCCACCCTTAATGAGTGGACGGTTTTTATGAAAGAGGGTGTGGAGATGTATTGTGATAATTGCCATAGGCAAAGTCCGGATAATTTTGTGAATTGTCCGTATTGCTCCGCACCTTTAAATAATAAAAGAAAAAAGCCACAGAGATTCGTGAAGAAAAAAGAGTATAAAAAACCAGTTTCTTTCAAAACATCTATTATAATAACTGTTGCTGTCGCTTTTGCTTTAGCAATAAGTGCAGTAGTCACAGGTGTAGTTACAGGCTCAAAGCCGGATAGAGCAGTGAAAGCAATGGTTGAAGCAATTCAAACCAATGATTCAGAGCTGTATTATTCACTTTATGATGAACAGATTAAGGCTTACTACAAAGAAAATTGGTATTACGGCGATGAAGAAACCTTTGATGCGGTGACAAAGCCCTTAGTCGAAAGCCGTGATTTCTATATTTCAAAATGTGGCGAGGATTTTTCTTTAAAATATAAAATTACCGATGTTACTTATATAACAGGCGAAACACTCACTTCGTTTAATAACTCTTTGGAGCTTTCTTTTAATTATTCGGATTTTCCAACGAAAGCGGCATTTTTGAATTTTGAAATAGAGGCAACCGGTAAAAACGGTATGTATAAAAGCGTTTATGAAAAATTCGTCTGTCTGCAGATAGGTGGTAAATGGTATATTCAGACTGCAGCTACAGATATTCTTGCAGATGAAATTTACGAAAATTAAGGTGGCAGATATTTTATGTAAATATCTGCTGTCTTTTTTTGTCGTTTTTCGTGAAAATAATGCTTTTTTAGAAATATTCTGTATTTTACACAAAAAATACACCAAAAACAAAAAAATATTTGACAAAATGCTAAAAGAGTGGTATAGTGTAGCATAAGAGCAGAATAATCAGTTGGTTGGGGTGGTTTGTTGAGTTCGAAAATTTTCAAGGTTTATAAATCATTGAGTAATGAAGAACTCGTTAGACTTTCTCAAAGTGGCGATGAAAGTGCAAGAGGTGCTCTTTCTGCTCGTTTTCTTAATACTCGAGGGGCAGGGGTAAGTATTTCCTATCTTGATTCGGATGATTTTGTTCAAGAGGGTATGATAGGTTTTTTAAAAGCTGTTGAAACCTATGATTTTTCTCGAGGAGTTCCCTTTGAGGCTTATGCTTTTAAGTGTATGCAGAATAGCATCAATACTGCCGCTGCTGTGACAAGAGTTGAAATCCCTGTGGGTATGGGTTCTGAGATGCCAGAAACCAGTGATACTGACGATGACCCATTGAAGCTTATATTAGATGGTGAGCATTTCAATGAGGTTCTTAATGCTTGCGAAACGACTCTTTCCGATATTGAGAAAACCGTTGTTTTCTTCAGAGCAGGTGGCATGTCTTATGAAGAAATCGGAAAAAGGCTCAATATGACAGAAAAGTCAGTTGATAATGCTCTTCAGAGAGCAAGAAAAAAATTAAAGCGTGTGTGTTCTGACTAAGTCAGTTTACATAAAAAATTTAAGCGAGGTAGCAAAAATGTACGAAGACAAAACACTCGTATGCAAAGAGTGCGGCAATGAATTTATTTTCACAGCCGGTGAACAGGAGTTCTATGCTGAAAAAGGTTTGGTTAATGAGCCCAAGAGCTGTAAAGCTTGTCGTGATGCTCGTAAACAGGCTATGAGAGGCGAACGTGAAAAATTCACAACAGTTTGTGCTGAATGCGGTGGTGTTGCAGAAGTTTACTTCAAACCCCGTGAGGATCGTCCTGTTTATTGCAGTGAGTGCTTCAGCAAGAAAAAAGAAGCAGAGGCTTAATTATTTATATATAATATTTAGGTGTCTAACCCTGCGGTTTTACTGCAGGGTATTCTTTTTTATATTGAATTTATTTTAATAGTATAGTATAATATCTATATATATTTATACGGAGGAACGATTATGAAAAAGTTTACATCTTTGCTTTTGTCAATAGTAATGGTGCTTACAATGTTTTCTGTTGTGGGCTTTGCTGTTGATTTGCCTGTAGCATCCGGCTATGTGTATGATATTCAAGAAAATGAGTATTATTGGGAGCTATCAGAAGAGGGTGGCGTCCTCACTATAAAAGGTGAGGGTGATATGGCAGGGTTGGAAAATCCTCCGGCTTGGCGTGATTTCAGCTTTTCTGAGCTTGTAATCGGTGAAGGCATTACTGCTATTCCCGAGGAAGCGTTTTTATGTGCCAAGGAGTTAGAGAGTGTTAAGCTTTCAGCTACTGTTAAAGCAATAGGTCAGCGTGGGTTCTATGAATGCGAAAAGCTTGTGAATATTAATTTCGAAAATATTGAAAAAATCGATACAATGGCTTTTTACGGTTGTTTGAATTTAAATGAAATTCGTCTTCCGGAAACATTAATTGAGCTCGGTAATTACAGCTTCGGTTATTATTGCAACGAAGCTCTTGACGATGCACTTGCAAAAATTGACGGTGTTATTATCATTGCCAATGGAGCTACTGTTGCCCAAGAATATGCCCAAGAAAACGGAATTTCGTTTTTTGATTTAACTGACTACAGCGAATATTTCGGCTATTCATTTATTGTCGATGCTATTTGTTTGGATTCCTATACTGATTGTCCGTATTCCGATAAAATTATTATTCCCGAAGAAATTGACGGCAACATAGTTTGCGAATTAGACAGATTTCTTTTTGACGGTTCAAACGTTAAGTCGGTTTATATTCCGGCATCCATTGAAAATATAGCGTATTCGGCATTTACTAATGCATCGGAATTAACTGAAATTATTTGCGAAGAGGGTAGCAAGTATTCAACTCTTGACGGAGTTCTTTATGAGGATGACGGTAAAACGCTTATCAGAGTGCCCGAAGGTAAAGAAGAGCTTTCGGAATTACCCGAAAATATAGAAATTATTATGGGGGATGCCTTCAGAAGCTCCAAAATAACAGAAGTAAAAATACCCGAAAAAGTCAGATTATTGGCAGGCAGTGTTTTTGAGTTGTCTGACATTGAAAAGGTTAATATTCCGAAAAATGTTGATACAATTCCGGGAATGTGCTTTTATGGTTGCGAAAATCTTAAAGAAGTAAATATTGAAGGTGTTATAGAAACTATAGAAGCAAATGCTTTCAGTAATTGCAAATCCCTTGAAAATATCTATTTGCCTTATGGCCTCAAGGCTATTGAGGGTGCAGCTTTCCATTGTGCAGGGCTTAAATCAGTTGTTATTCCCGATAGTGTAAAAAATATCGGAGATTATGCCTTCGGTTATTATAGTGCCGATGATATCGAGTTTGTTAAGGACGAAGAGTTTGAAATATTTGGCAGAAGCGGTACTGAAGCAGAAGAATATGCAATAGAAAACGGCTTTAAGTTTACCGATATTTCTCCTAAGCAGCCTGAAATATGGCATGCATATACAGATAAGCTTTCTGTAACTCTTTTCTGGGAGCAGACAGAGGATGCTGAGGGCTATGAAATTTACAGAAAAGCTATAGGTACAGAATTCAAAAAAATAGGTGAGGTTGCTGTCGACGAAGAGCCTGTTTTCAGCGATGTAAATGTTGTTAACGGAGAAACATATACCTATTCTGTTGTAGCGATTAAGGGGAATTTGAGAAGCTCTTATAAGCAAACATACGATATTAAGTTTATTTCTCTTGATACCCCCGAGCTTGTAAGTGCCCAAATGACCCGTAAGGGCATATATGTAAAATGGAATACAGTTGAGGATGCAGAGGGTTATATCCTTTATCGCAAAACTGAAGATACTGAATGGGAAGAAATTGCCGATTTTAAGGGTAGTTTTAAATCCTTTGAAGATACAACCTGTGATAGCGGCAAAACCTATTCCTATACTGTTAAAGCATATAACGGTGAAATTGAAAGCAGCTGCGATTATGACGGCGTGACTACAATGTATCTTTCAATTCCCAAGCTTAAAACCGCATCAAATGCAACTAAGGGTATTAAAATTACATGGGAAAAGGTTAAAGGTGCTAACAGCTATATTATCGGCAGAAAAACAAGCTCAAGCGGTTGGGTTAAGATTGCCGAGGTCAAAGATGTTAATAGCTACATTGACAAGAGTGCTAAAGCAGGAACAACTTATACTTATACAGTTGTTTCCGTTTGCGATGATGTTAAGGGCTTCTATGATGAGGACGGCATAACCTATAAACGACTTTCAAAGGTTATAACCGAAAGTGCAACTAACACATCAAGCGGTGTGAAAATTACTTGGAAGCCTGTTTCAAAATGCACCGGCTACAGAGTTTACAGAAAAACCGAAAATGGTAGCTGGAAAAGACTTGCAACCGTTAAAGGCTCAACAAAGTCTTACTATACAGACAAAACCGCAAAAAGCGGAAGAAAATATATTTATAAGGTAGTTGCATACAGTGGCTCTTATACAAGTTATTATACAGAAGCTTCCCGTTATTATATTGAAGTTCCCGAGCTTATCAGTGCAAAAAGCAGCAAAAAGGGTGTAACTGCAAAATGGGAAGTTGTTAATGGTGCAAGTGGCTATTATGTTTACCGCAAGGAAGGAAACGGAAGCTATAAAAAGCTTGCAACTGTAAAAGGCGGAACCAAATATTCATATCTTGATAAATCCGCAAAGAAAGGCAGAACATACACATACAAAGTTAAAGCTTATTACAGCAAAACCACATCCGCATATTCCAACACTAAAAAAGTGACAGACAAATATTAAAAGTTATCATCCGAAACAATTATTTGTTAATTGTTTCGGGTGATGTTTGTTTTCGGGTATTCAACCTCTTTCCCAAGACAGTTTATTGCAAATAAATTCGGTATTGCCATAAGTCCGTTACATATATCGGAGAAATCCCATATTATTTTCGGTGGATTGATACTGCCTATAAAAACAAGTCCGATATAAAAAGCCTTGTATAACTTTATGTGCTTTTTACCAAATAAATAAGAAAAGCTTTTTTCTCCGTAAAAAGAACAGCTTGAAAGGGATGTAAAGGCAAAAACTGCGGTCAGTATTGCAATTCCTTTTTTGCCGATTTCTCCGATTGTTGAATATGCCGCAACAGATAAATCTGCGCCATATAATTGAGAGCTTAGATTGTTTTTTGTAACGAGAATTACAAGAGCAGTAATTGTGCAGAGAAAAACGGTGTCAATAAACACTTCAAGCATAGCCCACATACCCTGGGCTTCGCCCTTTTGATTGTTAGATTCAGCGTGAATAAGGGTGGATGACCCAAGACCTGCCTCGTTTGAAAAAACGCCCCTTGAAACGCCGTAGCGCATAGCTTTAAGCATACCATAACCATTTATGGCTTTTAAGGAAAACGCCTCTTTAAACACCAAAGAAACAGCAGGAATTATATTTGCCTTATACTTAAACAAAATCATAAAAGAAAGAATTAAATAAGCAACAGTCATAAAAGGAACAGTAACAGTTCCGAATTTTGAAATTCTTTTCATACCACCGCTTATTATAATAAAGCACAAAAAAGCGCAAATTAAACCAATAAGGTATTTATTAGTATCAAACCCTGCAACAAGAGCTTCCGAAACGGAATTGCTTTGAGTAAGATTTCCCATACCGATAACTGAAAACAAGGAGAAAAAAGCGTAAGCTTTTGCAAGAGATTTCATTTTAATTCCGTGTTCTATGTAAGAAAATGCGCCACCTTGAAATATGCCGTATTTATCTTTCCTTCGGTATTTCACTCCTAAAAAGTTCTCACTATAAGCAGTCATCATAGAAAGGAAGGCAGAAATCCACATCCAGAAAACAGTTCCTGCACCGCCTGAGTAAATTGCCGTTGCAACTCCAACAATATTACCTGTTCCGATACAAGCACCTAAAACAGAACAGAATGCACCGAATTGAGAAATACCGTTGTTTTCTGTTTTGGAAAACATTTTAAATATAGTTTCTTTAATCATTGTAAAGAAACCTCGGATTTGAAAAAATTTGCTGTTAAAGGAAAAACGTAATGCAGTAAAAATAAATATTAAAAGCATTGGGGGACCCCATACAACAGAGCCAACCGCATTTAAAAACCTTTCCATAAAAAACCTCTTTCCCTTTGACAAACCAAGAAAACAGTATATAATATGTCACATAATATATTATTTTGATTTATGTTTTATTATTCTTGAAAGGATTTTCAGATGGCTCGTGATTTAACAAAGGGTAGCGTAAATAAAGTGCTTTTGCAGTTTACCTTGCCTCTTTTTATAAGCGTTGTTTTTCAACAGTTTTATAGCATTGCCGATAGCCTTATTGCAGGTCGCTTCGCAGGGGAGGATGCCCTTGCGGCCGTTGGGGCATCATACCCAATAACCAATATTTTTAATGCAGTTGCTTTCGGTTGTAATATTGGCTGTAGTGTTATTATATCTCAGCTTTTTGGTGCGAGGGAATTCAAAAAGGTGAAAACTGCCATATCAACCGCCCTTATTTCCTGCTTGGCTTTAGGTTCAATTCTGACTGTTGCCGGAATTGCGTTGACTCCTGCTCTTATGAATGCTATTGATACTCCCGAAAACATTTTTTCGGAGTCTGCATTGTATCTGAAAATATATATCGGTGGATTCGTTTTCCTTTTTGTTTATAATATTTCAAACGGAATTTTCACCTCTTTGGGCGACTCTAAAACTCCATTGTATTTTTTGATTTTTTCTTCTGTATTCAATGTGGTTCTGGATTATATTTTAGTTGTGTTTTTTGATATGGGCGTCTCAGGTGTTGCCTGGGCCACATTTGTTGCCCAAGGTCTTGCAGGGCTGTTTTCTGTTATAACCCTTTTGCATCATCTGAAAAAGCTGCCTGTAAAAGAGAAAACACCATTATTCTCCTTTGATTTATTAAGACAGATTGCCCGTATTTCAATACCAAGTGTATTGCAGCAAAGCTTTGTTTCAGTTGGTAACGTTTTTATTCAGAAGCTTATAAACGGCTATGGTTCATCGGTAATTGCAGGCTATTCTGCCGCAATTAAGCTCAATACCTTTACAATTAATGCCCTTTATACCTTCGGTAACGGTGTTTCAAGCTTTACCGCCCAAAATTTCGGTGCAAAAAAATACCCTCGTATAAGAGAGGGTATGAAATACGGTACTATCATGGTAGTAATTACAGGTATTGTTTTAGCAATATTATATCTTTGCTTTAATGTTCCGCTTATTGAACTCTTTATGGAGGGGGACGGAAGTAAAGAAGCTGTAAATGCGGGTTCACTTTTCCTTAAAACCGTTGCACCATTCTATGCCTTTATCGGTATCAAGCTCGTTTGTGACGGAATTTTAAGAGGTACGGGAACAATGAAGCTCTTTATGGTTGCAACCTTTACGGATTTGATTTTAAGAGTTGTTCTCGCCTATGCTTTCTCGCCAATATGGAGCTATGGCGGAATATGGTGGTCATGGCCTATCGGTTGGACTGTTGCTAATATTCTGTCCTTAATATTCTATTTATATGTAATGAAAAGACTTACAAAAAACGCTGTGTAGCCGAAGCTACACAGCGTTTTTTAATTCTGTTTTCTGACGATACGATACTCATCATCTGCCCTGAAATAAGGACAGGCATCATTTGAAGAGGTAAGGAATTTTAAATACTCATCCTCGTCCAATTCGATGTCGCAGAAGTATTCCTCCAAATCTTCATCGTATCTGTAATTTTCACACATATCGCACATTGCCATAATAAAGCCTCATTTGTGATATTTTCCGTTATTGTTAATCTGAAATGCTCTGTAAATCTGTTCAAGCAGCATAACCCTCATAAGCTGATGAGGGAAAGTCATAGGGGAGAATGATAGCTTGAAATCCGAAATATTTTTGATTTCGGGAGAAAGTCCGAAGGAACTGCCGATAATAAAAACAATGTTGCTTTTTCCGTTGATAGCCGCATCATTTATAGCTTTGGCAAAGCTTTCACTTGATTTTTCCTTACCCTCAATGCAAAGTGAAAAAACGTAACTGTTGTTGGGTACTTTCTTTTTGATTTCCTCCGCTTCTTTTGAAAGAGCGTTATCTATTTCCGTTTGAGACGGATTGTCAGAAAGCCTTACCGGATTAAGCTCAATTATCTGAAGCTTTCCGTAAGAAGAAATTCTTTTTGAATATTCATTTATGGCATCTGTTAAATATTTTTCTTTTAACTTGCCGAGAGCAATAACTGTTATATTCATTATTCAAGTCCTAAATAGGGGGCAGGGTTAATTCTGTTACCGTTAATTCTTACTTCAAAGTGAAGGTGAGCACCAAAGGAATAACCCGTGTTACCAACACGACCGATAGCCTGACCTTTAGTAACCTTGTCGCCTGCGTTTACCATAATTGAGTTATCAAGCATATGAGCGTAAAGGGTTTCAACACCGTTGCCGTGGTCGATTATAACGTAGTTACCGTAACCTCCTGTGCTCCAGCCTGCAGTTGTAACCGTACCACTTGCACCTGCAACAACAAGTGAGCCGGATGCATTAGCACCGGAAATATCAATGCCTCTGTGATAGCCAAGGCTTCTGTAGCCATATGGAGAGGTAACTGTAAATAAACCAACAACGGGCCAACAGAAATAACCTGTTGTCTGCAAAACGGAATAAGTACCGAGAGAAAGGCTTTCTGCACGGATTCCACGCTCAACAATCTGTGAAACAGGAGCTTTGACAGGTACGCTCATTAACTCCTCTGCGGAAACCTTTTTATCACCGATATAGGTTACAAGGTCTATTGCATAAGCTGAGCCGTTTGCACCATTTCTACGAACCCTCTTATCGCCTATGAAGAGAGTATTAGTCTGTATTTCAACCGTGTCAAATTCAACAGTTTCAATGGTTTTTTCGCAGTCTGCATGACAAATTTCAAGAGGGTCAAGAATTTTAAGGTTGAGCTCTAACTGCTCTGTTGACCATATTCTTTCATCCTTGATATCATAATAAGCATCGCAGAAGGTAATCTCTTGGGCAAAAGCAACAGAAGAATTTGGGTATTTCCTTTGTGATTTTTCAAGTTGCTTAAAGAAAATTTCCCTTGCCTTTTGCCTGTTGGTTACGGCACAGAAAAAATCTGAGTCAAAGTAAATTTCTGTAACGCAAATTCGCTCAGGTGCAACTTTTTTTGCAAGAGCATCCGATAAAAGCTCTGTGCTTTTTAAGTTGTATGGGTCGGTTTTAGTTGGCTTGGTGTTAAATTGTGTGTCCGAGGTCATTCCTAAAGCCTTAAGAGCCATATTTTTTGCGTGGTCTGCATCGTTTTGCGAACAAGCGTAACCGATAACCTCGTTTTTATATGTTAAAGCTACTGCATCAACCTTGCCGTCGGTAGAAATTATATAAACTATTGATGCTGCCAGAACCGCAAAAATCAAAATGAAAGCAACGCTTCTTTTTAAAAAGGTCTTTGCGGATGCAAATGAATCTTTATTAAATTTGAAAAGCTTTTTAAAACCTTTAGAAATCAAACGGAAGAATGATTTGAAAATATCTGTAATCAGAATACCAAGGTTCGTAATATAAACGTAAAGCGTTTTAAAAATTAAACCCATAAATATTATTTTTCCTACTTATTTATTTTCCGAAAACATCGGATTCAATGTAATCAACGCCGAGAGCACGGCAGTAATTGAGAACGGCAATATCGTTAGCGGTCCATACACCCACTTTTAAGCCTTTATCGTGGAATTCTTTAATCATTTTAGGTGTAGCAGACTTCCAATCAGAATCAATATCAAAGCCGTAATCAAGGCATTTATGGTAATCACCACAGCTTTTTGCATAGGTGAGCATAATCTGTAAATCGGGGAATGCATTGTGAGTTTTAACAAGATTTTCAAACTCAAATGACTGGAGAGAGCATTTTTTCAGATCGTAGATTTCATCCGCCATTGTGAAAAGGCGTTTAATATCTTCATCAGAGAATTCACCCTTAAGCTCAATAAAGCAAATCATATTTGCGTCACGGCATATTTCAAGGTAACGCTGAAATGTGCATATATAAACTATTTCATCGGATTTATCGTTATAAAGAGCCTTTTTTGAAAGCTCCTCGTAGGTTGAATCTGCAACAATTAATTCTGTACCGTCAAAGAATTTTGCTTCATCGTTATGGTTAACAACGAAAACACCGTCTTTTGTCATACGAACATCGGTTTCAATACCGCCGGAGCCATTTTTTACCGCACTTAAAAATGCAGCTTCTGTGTTACCGGGGTGCTTGCTGCTATGACCTCTGTGAGCAATCATACAAATATCTTTATGCTTATCTTTGTTGAAAAAATGAGTAGCTGCAGCAGTTGCGGCAATACCACCCAAATAAAGTAAAGCTTTGGTTGATTTCTTCATAACGCTTCTCCTAAAAGTAATATAAGATATTATATAAAACTATATTGTCTTTTGTCAATGGAAAGAGCATATATTTTAACTATTGTTTATTTTGTAAATATATGGTATTATGTAATATATGTTGATACAGTGGGTGATTTTGTGAAAAACTCGGAAATTAATATCAGAGACCCTTTTGTTCTAAAGCATAACGGAAAGTATTATATGTACGGAACAAGAGCCGCTAATTTTGGCATTAAAACAGGTGGCTTTGATGTATATGTGGGTACTGATTTAGAAAATTGGTCCGAGCCCATAGAGGTTTTTAACTCAAATAAGCACGGTATGAATACCGAAGTTAACTGGGCACCGGAGGTTCACGAGTTTGAAGGCAAATTCTATATGTTTGCAACATTTACTAAACCCAATGGCTTAAGAGGAACATACATTTTAAAAAGTGACTCTCCCGATGGTGAATTTGTTCCGGCTTCTGACGGCGCCGTAACTCCTTGGGAGTGGGAGTGCCTTGATGGTACCTTCTATGTTGAAGATGGCAAGCCGTATTGCGTTTTCTGTCACGAGCACACCCAGATTCTTAACGGAACAATTTGCTTTATGGAGCTTAAATCGGATTTTTCGGGATGTGTTGGAGAGCCTGTTGAGCTTTTCGCCGCAAGCTCATTTTTGAATCGTGAGGCTACCGAAGAATGTCATAATGTTACAGACGGTCCTTTCCTTTACAGAAAAGATAATGGCAAATTAATTATGATTTGGTCCACTTGTGCGGATGGCTATGTTCAATGTGTTGCAACCTCCGATAACGGCTCAATTTTCGGTAAATGGTCACATCTTAAGCCTGTTTTTGAGGATGACGGCGGTCACGGTATGATTTTTAAGGATTTTGAGGGCAATTTAAAATTAACTCTTCATTGTCCCAATATTTCATCTGAAGAAAAACCCGTTTTCTTCTCTATAAAAGAAACAGAGGATTCGATAGTCATAGATAATTAACAGAGGTGGTTTAATTAATGAAAAGCTATTTTGATATAATTGCTTTAAACCTCAGAGAGCATATAGAAAATATCAATCAGATAGCAAGGCTTTCCGTTGCAGATTTGAAGAAAACCTATCACGGCTCCGCTTTAGGCTGGGCTTGGGCGGTAATAAAGCCTGTGTTCACAATATTTGTTTATTGGTTTGCTATTTCCATAGGTCTTCGAAGCGGTAAGGATGTAGGTGAATATCCCTTTATTCTTTGGCTTGTTGCAGGAATGATTTCCTGGTTCTTTATGGGAGACGCTATTACAGGCGGAACAAATTGTATCAGACGTTACAGCTACCTTGTAACAAAAATGAAATACCCAATAATGACAATTCCCACATTTACAAATTTATCAAATTTATTTGTTCATATAATTCTTGTTGCGGTAGTAATTGTTCTTTTCTGGGTAATGGGCTTCCCACCAACAGTTTATCTTCTTCAGTTGCCCCTGTATACACTTCTGATGTTCCTTTTCTTTAATGCATGGGCACTTTTTGCAGGGCTTGTTTCTGCAATAGGTAAGGATTTCTCAAACCTTGTTAAATCCTTTAACATAGCTGTTTTCTGGCTTTCGGGTATTCTTTGGAATATTGAAAATGTTGCAGATAATAAAATCATTTCTACAATTCTTATGCTCAACCCCGTAACCTTTATTTGTTACGGCTACAGAAATTGCTTTATAGACCATGTGTGGTTCTTTGAACAACCTAAAAGACTTGCGTTTTTCCTTTGCTGGTATCTTATACTGGGCTTCCTGTCCATCTGGGCGTACAAAAAACTCCGCAAAGAAATTCCCGATGTTCTTTGATAGGAGAGTGGATTAATATGAAAGATACAGTAATTAAATTTGATAAGGTTTCAAAAATTTATAAGCTTTACTCAAGTACAAGAAAAAGACTGCTTGCCATATTCTTGAAAAACATAAAATATAAAAAGAAAAAAGCGGTTGATGAAGTAAGCTTTGAAATCAAAAGGGGAGAGTCTGTTGCCCTTTTTGGTAAAAACGGTGCAGGTAAATCCACCATTCTAAAAATGATAACGGGCGTAACCTTCCCTACAAGCGGTGAAATAACCGTTAATGGCCGAGTAAGTGCTCTTCTTGAGCTTACAAGTGGCTTTGACCAGGAGTTTTCGGGTAGAGAGAATATTTACCTTAAAGGTCATATTCTCGGTCTTTCCGATAAAGAAATCAAAGAGCTTGAAGGCACAATTATTGAGTTTTCCGAATTAGGTGACTATATCGACCAGCCTGTTCGTACCTATTCAAGCGGTATGAAATCCCGTTTAGGCTTTGCAATTAATGTTAACATCAAGCCCGAAATTCTCATTGTTGACGAGGCCTTAAGCGTTGGTGATACAGCGTTCAGAGTAAAGTGTAAGGAAAAGGTAAACGAGATTATCGAAAAGGATAATGTTACTCTTTTATTCGTTACCCATCAAACTGCCGTTGCAGAGGATTTCTGCACAAGAGGTATTGTTATGAAAAACGGCAAGCTTATTTTTGATGGTGAGGTTCATGAAGCCTCCGAATACTATAAGAAAATGTATAATATAAAAAAGAAATAAAAACAAAAGCTAACTTAGGAAAAAAATCTAAGTTAGCTTTTTTAGTTATATATAATTAGTGGTATTCTGCCTAATGTAAATCACTTTATAATAATATCGGCGTATACAGGGTAGTGGTCGGAAACGAAACGTCCGTCAATACCTTCTGTAACAACCTTGTAAGAAATTGCTTCAAAGTTATCGTTAATCATAACATAGTCGATAACATCATCTGCGTGTTTCTCAGGCTTTGTATCGTGATATGTGCAGTGATTCATTGTATCGGGAGCAAGCTTCTTTGTATCTTTGAGAATGCCGGATTCAACGAACTGGTTGTAGTTATCGCTACCTTCTCGAACATTCATATCAGCAGTGAAAACAACGGGAATATCAGCAAATTCCTTTGCTTTGTTAACGATTAAATCAACGCTGTTCTTTCTTGCAGCAATACCAATATGGTCAAAGTGGCTGTTAAGGTGAGCGTATTTAATACCTGTTTCTTTGTTTACGAGAACTGCCCATGTGCAAACTCTTCTGCAAGCTGCATCCCAACCGAAAGAAACTTCATTGGGTGTTTCAGAAAGCCAGAATGTGCCGCTGTCTTCAAGCTCGTATTTGTCTTTAAGATAGAAAATTGCAGAATATTCGCCCTTGTTGTCGCCATCGTCACGGCCAACACCAACATAAGCATATTTCTCGCCAACGGTTTCTTTGAGAGTAGCCATCCATTCGGGTGTTGCTTCTTGAACACCGATTGAATCAGCTTCGCTATCAAGCATTGTCTGAGAAACAATGCCGATTCTGTCTTCCCAGCTGTCGCTACCAACATTTGTACAACGAATGTTAAAGCTCATGATTCTCATTTCTGTTTCCTCCTTGGGTTCAAAGCCATGGCTAACCGTATTATCGGGTTTATTTGAAATAAAACCAAATAAAGATGTAATCATTGTGATGAACGCCATGATAATAGCACCGATGCCTGATGCTAAGCCTGTTGTCATATCAATACCTCCAATAATTTCCAATATATTTATATAATATCATAATTTGAAAAAGTGTCAATAAAAATTTAGCGAAGGTGGTGGGTGGTACAAAAAAACATCGCCTCGTCAGAAGCGATGCTTTAGCTTTTTATTTACTGATTTTTTGTTGGTTAATTAATCTGTGAACATTCTGAACATCGGGAATGTTTATAAAATCGGTCTCTTTATTATCTCTATCCAAAAAGTTGTTTTTATAATTGGAAGAACTACCGAAAGTGATTGTTCCTGTACCATCTTTATTAGCTTTAAGAGTAATAGATGGTTCATTTATATAATCACAGCTTGAAATTTTTCCTTTTTTATAGCAGATTGCTCTGTGAGTTGTGAGGGCATATAGTGTGTTTTTTAATACATATTTCTGATAAATAAACCTACCAAACACGAAATATAAACCAACACAAACGAAAGGAATACCCCAAAGCTTAAATATAATGGGTGCATCTTCAAAAAGAACAGTTGCTTCCCAAAATATTGCAAATCCGCACCACATAATGCTGAAAGGAATCAAAAATATATCTTGTGCAGTCAGCAATTTCTTATCATTTGGTTTACCTTTCCACAGAACTGCCTCACCCGGTACTAATTCACTGTTTAACCATTCAAAATCATTTAAGATTTCCATATCTGATTAATCCTTTAAGAACTCCTTAACACTGCCTGTTACGCCTGCAAGGTTCTGCAAATCTGAGGGAACAATAATTTTTGTTGCCTTGCCGTCTGCGGCCTTTTCGAATGCTTCCATACCTTTAAGTGAAATATATTCTTTAGAGGGAGCAGCTTCGTTAATCATTCTGATACCCTCAGCTTGAGCCTTCTGGATTGCAATAATAGCGTTTGCTTCACCTTCTGCTTCTCGCATTTTGGATTCCTTAACTGCCTCTGCGTGAAGGATAGCAGCCTGCTTGTTAGCTTCAGCTTCAAGAATCTGAGCTTCCTTTTTACCCTCTGCAACAAGAACAGCACTTGCCTTTTCACCCTCAGCACGAAGGATGCTTTCACGGCGTTCACGCTCTGCCTTCATCTGCTTTTCCATTGCATCTTGGATTTCACGAGGGGGAAGAATATTTTTAAGCTCAACTCTGTTAACCTTAATACCCCAGGGGTCAGTTGCTTCGTCAAGAATACCTCGGATTTTAGCATTGATTGTGTCACGGGATGTGAGAGTGTGGTCAAGCTCAAGCTCACCGATGATGTTACGAAGAGTTGTTGCTGTTAAGTTTTCAATAGCGGAAATAGGGTATTCAACACCATAGCAGAAAAGCTTGGGGTCTGTAATCTGGAAGAAAACAACGGTATCAATCTGCATTGTAACGTTATCCTTTGTGATAACGGGCTGGGGAGGGAAGTCAACAACCTGCTCCTTAAGGGAAACGACCTTTGCAACCTTTTCAATGAAAGGAATTTTAACGTGAAGACCTGTGTCCCAGGTTGCATAATATGCACCTAATCGCTCAATAACATAAGCTTTTGATTGGGGAACAATTTTGATGTTTGCGATAACGAGAAGAATTATAATTGCAATAACCGCAATAATTGCAATTATTCCTACTGATGCCATAGCTGAAAGTGTAATAAACATAGTTTTTCCTCCTTGTAAAACTAAAATTAAATTATAAAACAGGGCGGACAATAAGCTTAACGCCCTCTATTTTGATAACCGTAACATGAGAGCCTGCAGGGATTGTGTAATTATCAACCTCTGTTCTTGCAGTCCATACAGAACCGCCCACCTTAACAAGCCCTTTTGCTTCAAGATTGTTAATGTCCTCTGTAACAACGGCTTCCTTGCCTATGTACATATCTGCATTTGTAGGCTGTTTTTTCGCCTTTGTCATTTTCTTCACCAAGGGGCGAGTAATTGCAAGAGCAAGTGCAGATACAACAACAAACACAATAACTTGAACGATAATATTATCGGTTATAAATGTTGTAATAAGAGCAGCAAGAGAGCCTACTGCGAACCAGATAGTAAGAAGCTGCGCTGTTGAGGCTTCGATAATAATAAACGCTGCCAACAATGCAACCCAAATCCAGACCATCATAAAATCACACCCTTTCTAATGCTTTACAATTTGATTATATACGCCTTTTTGCTATATTTCAATACTTTTTCATTACATTTTTTCTGTCAGAATACGGCACTTATTTTCGGTTCGTTTGACTCTATAATATACAAAAGCTCTTCCTTGCAGTCTTCTGCATTAAGCATAACGCTTTCAAAATCACCGATTTCTGAAAAGTAAATAATTTTATTAAGTTGTTTGTCAACCTCGCTTGTATTGGTTCTGCCGATAAAAATATTCAGTAAAAAAACTTTTTTATGCCAATTTCGGTTCATCTGAACAGACAAGCGGTTAACCTCTTCTGCTTGTTCTGTTAAGACATTATAGAGTACCTCGTCAAGTCCCGACACAACTTGGTTGCAGGTGTTTTTAACATAAAAGAAAGAAAAAATTCCTAAAGAAATCGAAACAACAGGAATTATTACAGCAACAATAATTCTTTTCATTTTTTAACATTCCTTTTTGAAGATTATGTTGAATTTTTTGCTCTTATCAACCGTCATAAGCATAACATTTTTTATATCATCGGTTTCTCTTTGGAGCTTTGCCATAACCTCTTTTTCGGTTATACCGCAGTCTTTAAAAGATGTTTCAATGATTTTTCCGTCAATAATAACAGCGCAAGGCATGCCGTTGCTTTTTTCTGTTTTGCCCAAGGTTTTCTGAATGGCCGGACGGTAACAAGGCTTTAACAGAACTGATAAGGTTCCGTTGGTTTCTACTACCGCATATTCAACCTCTTCTATATCAAAAACATCCTTTTGCCTTAAACCCAACAAAACATCATTAATTGTGTAGCGTAGCTCTTTAAGCTCGTTTTGTAAAAGCTCTCCATTCCTTATTATTGTTACGGGCTTTCCCTCTGTAAGATGTCTGAATCTTACTGATTTTCTGTCAATTAGCGAATTTATTATCTCAAAGCTTACAAGCAGAAAAAGGGGAATTATGCTGTTCAATATGGGAATATTGTTATCTCCGATAGGCATTGCCGCAATTTCGGAAATAAGAATTGTTATAACAAGCTCACCCGGTTGGAGCTGACCTAATTGGCGTTTGCCCATAAGACGAACGCAAACAGAAACAACGCAGTAGATTATAAAGGTTCGGATTATTGTTGTTATCATCAAATCACCATTCTTGTTTTTTCCTTTAAGCTATGGAATATGCAGTAAAAAAAGGGGAAAATAAAAATGGTGATTTTATGGAAAATAAAGAAAATGTGCTTTCGCCATTATCGGAATATAAAGAAGAAATCTATGGTGATATAAAAGAAAATGCGGTAGAAAACGGTAGAGCTATAAAAGAAGCCTTTAAGGGTAGCTTTGATATAGTTGTTAAAAAGGGCTATTGCAACGGGAAATGTGTGGTTTTTGCTAATTGTGACGGGCTTTGCAGTGCCCAGAGAATTGCAGATAATGCAATAAAGCCCTTGCTTACCTTTGATGGCGAATTGCCCAAAGAAAATGTAATTGATTTTATAGCAGACCGCATAATTTACGGAACGGAGCAAAAAAGGCTTACAACCCTTGATGAAGCTATGAAGGAAATTTTAAGGGGTACGCTGCTTATATTCGTCGAGGGTGAAAAAACCTGTCTTGTTTTAGGTGTTCAGAATCCACCCCAACGTGCTCTTCAAGAGCCGGATAATGAGGTTCAGGAATTTGGCTCAAGAGAGGGCTTTGTTGAAAATATAAAAACTAATTTGACTCTTATAAGAGAAAGACTTTGCACAACAAATTTCAAAATTGAATCAAAAGAAGTAGGTAAAACAAGTAAAACCCGAATTTTGATTTGTTATATGAAGGACAGGGTTAATCCCGATACTCTCAAAGAGGTGAAAAAACGCCTTGAGTCTGTTGATATTGATACGGTTCTGGCAGCAGGGTATTTAAGAAAAACCTTCGATACCAAAAGAAAAAGCCTTTTTACAATGGTGGGACAGACTCAACGCCCCGATACCTTTGCTGCAAAGGTATGCGAGGGTAAAATCGGAATAATTGTGGACGGTACACCCTTTGCACTTATTGTGCCGAGGCTTTTTATAGAAAATTTTCAGACTCTTGATGACTATATAAACAGACCGTATTTTTGTGCATTTATGAGAGGTGTCAGATTGCTTGCATTTCTTATAAGTGTATTTCTACCGGGTTCTTTTGTGGCAATAGGACTCTTCCATCAAGAAATGTTCCCGGACGATATGCTGTATAACATTGTAATAATGGAAAGTAACACCTTGTTTACGCTGACTGTCGAAGCGTTGATTATTCATTTTGTTTACGAAACAGTAAGGGAAGCAGGACTGAGAATGCCCAAGGCCATTGGCCACGCTGTCAGTATAGTTGGAGCTCTCGTTATCGGTGATGCGGCAGTTACCGCAGGTCTTATCGGTGCACCTATGCTTATTATTGTTGCTTTAACTGCAATATGCTCTCTCGTTTCTTCGGATTTGTATCAGCCTATTTCTGTTCTGAGAATTATTTTTATTCTTGTAGGCGGTATATCGGGGCTTTACGGTATTATGATTGGTGCAGCTGCACTTTTAATAAATCTTGCATCAATGACCGATTACGGAGTACCTTTCTTAGCTCCTGCAACTCCATATAATAAGAGTCTTTGGAGAGATTCTGTATATAGACTAAGTATGGAAAAATTAGGCCATAAGGTTTTTGATATTAACGGATTTAAAAAAGGTGGGAAACAATGACAAAATCCACAGTTACTGCACCGCAGTTTTTTGCACTTTTATATCTTTCAATGCTGGGAAGTATGTTTATGTATATTTCCTCACCGAAAATAACAATAGCAACAGCGGAATCTCTTTTAAGACCTGTCGTTTTTGCCCTTGCAAGTATTATTTTTGCCATACCTATATATTTTCTCTGTTCAAAATCTGATTTGAAAGAAAACCTGCAGAGTGAAAAGAAAAGCAAGGTATATAAATGGGTAGCTGTATTCTATGCCATAGTTTATTTTATTGATGCTCTTATGACAGCGGGACGCTTCGACCTTTTTGCAAGCTCGGAGCTTTTCCCCGGAACTGAAATGACCTATTTTTTAATAGGTCTTGCGGCAGTTTGTGTGGCACTTAGCTTTTGCGGTATTGGCGCATTGGGCAGAGCAAGTACAATTTTTACTCTTCTTGTTGTATCTGCAACTGCTTTTGCATCATTTACCCTATCAAAACAGGTGGATTTTCTCAATTTTACCCCACTTTTTGAAAGCGGTTTAGGTAATTTTATAACTGATAGCTTAACCTTTTCTCTTCAAGCCTCGGAAATCGGTGTAATTGTTATTTTCTTTCCCGAAATCAAAGGGAATTTAAAAAAGCACTATATTCTATGGTCGGTTTTAAGTGCCGTTTCCTTTTCATTCATTTTATTTTTTGTTATAGGCACATTGGGAGCTTTTGCGGATACCCAGCTTTTTCCCACATATACCGCAGTATCTCTTGCTCAATTCGGACTTTTTGAAAGGCTTGATGCCCTTGAAACTGCAATATGGATTTTATGTATTGTAACAAAGCTTACCCTTTATATTTCCGCCATTGTTAAATGCATTTGCTTTGCTTTCCCGAAGCTTTCGGAGAAAATTACTGCAATTTCTGTTGGCGTAGTTATAACAGGCTTTTTAGTGTTGATTTCGGGAAATATTATGAACTTTAACTTTATTTCCTATGCACCGCTTGTTGTAGGAATTTATATTGTTCCTGTTCTTGTTCTGCCATCAATTTTGCTAATATACAATCTCATTAAAAGGAGAAAGAATAATGAAAAAACTGCTTAAAATATGCTCATTGATTTTTCTTTCTTTGGTTTGCTTGCTTTCCTTTTGCTCTTGTGAAAAACCGGGAACGGAGCTTTCGGATTTAATGATAATGCAAGGAATAGGGATTGATGTTTCCGATAATGAATTTAAGGTAACGGTTGAAATTCTTAATAATGAGCAAAGCGGTAGCCCCGGTGGAAACGGGAACAGTGATAATAAAACAAAGATATATACCGCAAAGGGTAAAACAGTTGGCGAAGCTCTCCGAAAGCTTATAACAAAAAGCGGAAATGAGCCTATGTTTGCTCATAACAGAGTTATTGTAATCGGTGAAGAGGCAGCAAACAGAAATCTTTCCGATATTCTTGATTTTTTTGAAAGGAACTACGATTCGAGAGCCTCTCAGCTTCTTTGTATAGCCAAAAATGCAACGGGCGAAACAATTATAAGAGCAAAGCTTTTAAGTGATTCAATAAAAAGCAAAATTCTCGAAAATATGCTGGAGGAAAGCTCCAAGCAGTCACTTGTTCCAAAGGTGAGAATAATTGATGCAGTAAACTATATGAAGGATGAAACTTCGGGTATTTGTATTCCTGCAGTAAAGGTTGAAAAGAACGGAGAAAATGAAAATTATGAATTGGACGGATGCGCCCTTTTTGGTAAAGACAGCACATTTTCAATGTATATTGATGGCCAAGCCGCTGAGGGTATCGCAATTCTCAATGATAAAATAGAGGAGGGTGTCATAAGTGCTGACTTACCCAACGGACAAAAGGCATCCTTTTATATTAATAAAGGCAAAAGCGAATATAAAATAACTCAAGAAAACGAAGAGCTTCATTATAAATTAAATGTAAAAATCTCTTGTGATTTAGAGGGTGTTCAGGGTGATGACTATTTCAGCACCGATACAGGTGTTCTTGAAACCTTTCAGACCGCAGTAGCCGAATCTCTTTGCAAGAAAGCAGAAAACACCTTAATAGTTCTTCAAGGAAGGCACGGAGCCGATGTGGTTCGCTACGGCAAACGCTTAAGGCTTAAAGAAAATGATTTATATAAAAATTTAAAAAATGATTGGGACAGGGTGTTTCCCGAAATAAAGCTGACAATAACCGCAGATGTTACCATAAGAAGAATTGGTGAAGAAACCTTTCACAGTAAAAAAAGTTGAAGGTGACAAATGGCAGGTGGTAGGTTTAGGGGCAAGCCGATTATATTTTAATGCCGACCGCAGGTCCCGAAATTTTGCACTTTGCATTTTGCATTAAAAACTCTTGCCACCATATATAATTTTTGGTATAGTAAAATCATGATTTGGGGGTGTTAATATGTATTCCTTGGGTATTGATATCGGCGGAACAAAATGTGCCGTAATTCTCGGTAAAGGTGAGCTTTCGGAAAACACCGAAAGCTTTATAATAGATAAAATCAAGTTTCCTACAGAGGTTAAGCGTGGTTGGGAAGCAGTTCTCAATGAAATAATAGAAAAAGGCGATGAACTGCTTTCAAGAAATAATGTTAAAAATACCGATTTAATCGGTGTCGGAATAAGCTGCGGCGGCCCCCTTGACAGTAAAAAAGGAACAATCAACTGTCCTCCGAATCTTCCCGATTGGGACAATGTTCCCATTGTGAAGATAGTTAGTGAGCATTTCGGTGTTCGCACAATTCTTCATAATGATGCAAATGCCTGTGCCGTTGCAGAATGGCGATTTGGTGCAGGTAAAGGCTATAATAACCTTGTCTTTCTTACTTTCGGAACAGGTATGGGTGCAGGTCTTATTCTTGATGGCAGACTTTACTGCGGAACCAATGACTGTGCAGGTGAGGTGGGTCACATCCGCCTTGCTGAAGATGGTCCCGTTGGATATGGTAAAGCAGGCTCTTTTGAGGGCTTCTGCTCAGGTGGCGGGATTAAAAACCTTGCTGAGCTTACTGCCCGAAAATATCTTGCAGAGAATAAAGAGAGCGTTCTTTTTAAAACTGAAGAGGATATAGAAAAGCTGGATGCGAAAGTTGTTGCGCAGGCTATGTATCAAGGGGATGCCTTTGCTAAAGAGGTTTATAGTGAATGTGCCGAATATCTTGGCAGAGGGCTTTCAATTATCATTGATATTCTTAATCCCGAAGCAATTATTATCGGAAGTATTTATGAAAGAAATCTGGAGTTTTTCTCCCAGATAATAAATGATATTATAAAAAAAGAAGCCCTTTCATTCAATGCGAAGGTTTGTAAAATTCTTCCTGCTGAATTAGGGGACAGTATCGGTGATTTCGCTGCTTTAGGAGTTTTGTTTTAGGGTGATGTTATGAATAGTAATGTTGAAAAAATATATAATAATTTATTTAAAAGATACCCCGAGCTTTCTTGTGTTAAAGAGGATGTTAGGTCAGTATTTGAAATAATTAAAGAAACCTACATAAATAAAGGTAAGCTTTTGGTTTGCGGTAATGGCGGAAGTGCGGCAGACAGCTCTCATATTGTTGGTGAGCTTATGAAAGGGTTTATGTTAAGCCGTCAGTTGCCCGAAGGTGAAAAGAAAAAGTTTAATAATAAAGAAATTGCAGATGGTCTGCAGGGAGCTTTACCGGCAATTTCCCTTGTGAGTGAATCAGCATTAATGACAGCATTTTGTAACGATTGTTCACCCGACCTTGTTTTCGCTCAACAGGTTTACGGATTAATGAACGAAAAAGATACTCTTTTGTGCCTTTCAACCTCGGGCAATTCAAAGAATGTTGTTGCCGCTGCCGAAACTGCAAAAGCTAAAGGGGGAAAGATTGTTTCAATAGTAGGTGAGAAAGGCGGAAAGCTTTTTGAACTTTCTGATGCAACAATTAAATTGCCATCCCGAAAAACTGCCGAAATCCAGGAGTATACCTTACCTGTATATCACGCAATTTGTGCAATGCTCGAAAGTGAATTCTTTGAATAAAAAATACTCGGTTTACTAAAAAGTAAACCGAGTATTTTTATGCTTTTCTTGATTATTTGCTTTTCTTGGGTTTCATAAGAGCCATACCAACTGCCATAATTACTGCGAAAACAATAAGGTAGAAGAGTACGGGGCAGGTAAAGCCCTGGCCTGCTTCTTTAGCAGCAATGTAGGGAGCGTAGCCGTGTGAATAAAGAGCTGCAAATACCATAAATGCAGAACCGATAACACCAAGAGCGGGGAGAACAAATCTCTTGAGAACAGGAAGCTCTTTTTCTTTTCTCATGAACTGAATGAACATGGGAATGTAAAGTCCGTAGATTGTGATAATGGGAAGCTCGGAGGAATCAAAGCTGAATTTACCGAACCAAGGAGTTGTAAGGTTTGCACCATAGAAATATACAAGCCATGCAGCAACGATTACAAGACCAACGATGCAGGAGTTTGAGGGCATACCGGAGCCTTCATCAACCTGCTTCATAAGGTTAACCTTGGGACCCATATTACGAACTGCAAGTGAATAGAAGCCACGGATGCAACCGATAAGAAGACCGTTAAGAGTGCCGAGGCAGGAAACAGCAACGAAGAGATTAAGAATGTTACCGAAAACATTACCGAAAACAGTAATAAATGCGGGAGCAGTACCTTCGTCAATAAGTGTCTGAACAGGAGCACCGCCTGCAACGCCTATGTAATAGAACAAGTAAATTGCGATAATGATGATACCGCCAAGAACAAGAGCGATGGGAAGATTTTTCTTGGAGTTTTTGATTTCGGAGTTAATGGATGTAGCAAGAATCCAACCCTCATAAGCGAAAGCAGTAGCAACAACCGCACCGAAGAGAGGGGAGAAATCGCCTGTGCCTGTGCTGAAGTTAGAAGCAAGGATTGAGGTGGATTCGCCTGCAAAATTATGAGTTAAGCCGTAAATAGTACCAACAACTGCCATCAAAAGAAGAGGGATGAGCTTAATGAAGGTTGCACTAATCTGAAGCTTACCTGCAAGCTTTGAGGAAAGTGTGTTAACCGCGAAAACAAAAATAAGAATGAAGCCTGCCAAAAGGAAGGTTTCGGAGCTTGTAACAGGGTTGCCGTTAAGCTGTAAATCGGGGTTAACAGATGTCAAGAAAACAAGGAAGTATCTTGCAGTAAGCCATGCAAGAACAGATGTCATTGCGGGAGTGTAAATAACTGTTGAGAAGAATCCCATAAAGTAAGCATATTTACCGCCGATTGTTGCTTCTGCATAGTCAACAAGACCGTTAACCTTTTCATAGCGTTGAGCCATAACGCAGAAAGCTAAAACACAGAAAATCATAACGGCACCGCCGATAATCCATGCAAGAATACCCATGGGCATATCGCCGTTAGTCTTTTGAAGAATTGCCTGTGCCTTGAAGAAAACACCGGAACCGACAACTGTACCGACTACCATACAAATTGCCATTAAAAGTCCGTATTGCTTTTTAAGACCTTTTTCCATAAAAAACACCCTTTCGGATTAAATTTTGATTCATTATACTACCATAATAAAGTTTTGTAAATAGTTACCATAAAAATTTTTTATGCAAAAAAATATTTGTCTAAAATTTCTGCTGCAGTTACAACAAAATTAACACAAGGGCGGGTTTTGTAGTATTCTGTAGTTCTCGGAGCAGAAACATAAGTACCTTTTCCGATATTACCTAAAAGCTCGTTACAATTATATGTTCCGTAAACTGCCTTAAATTCATTTGCAAGCTCTTGAATAAGCTTGTAATGATTATCCTTTGCTTGTTTGTCATCTATATCTGAATAGCCTTTAAGAAGACCTGCCACCATAAACATACCCGTAACCGCACCGCAGGTTTCACGGAGCCTGCCCATACCTCCACCGAAAGATGAGGAGAGCTTTAATGCAGTTTCAAAATCAATACCGCAGTCCTCTGCAAATGCACCGAAAACTGCTTGAGAGCAGTTACAACCGCTAACGAATAATTCTGCTGCTTTTTCAGAATGATTTTTCATTTTTTCACATCCCTTTGATTTTTTCGAAATTATATCACATAAATTTCCATCTGTAAAATAAAAAAGTTTACAATATTTTACCAAATATGATTTACTTAACTAAAATAATGTGCTAAACTTGTATTAATTATGTAATAGGAAAGGACACTCATTATGCTTCTTGACAAGACTTTATACATACCCGATTTGGGCGAGGTAGGAGTGGACAGCGGTTTCCATCTTCTTCCTGCAACTGAGGACGGAAAATTTGTAGCAGGTAAAAACGGTGTTGAATTCGTTGTTGCAACAGGCGACCAGAAGGTTGAATTTGTTTCCTTTGGAACTCATTCTCTTGCTTGTGTTAAATCTGCGATTGCTTACCCTGTTTATTACCCCGTTTATCCCGTAAAAACAGAATATCCCTTAAATGCGGTCCTTATGGATTTGGACGGAACAACGGTTCGCAGCGAGGAATTCTGGATCTGGATTATTGAAATGACAACTGCAAGTATGCTTGGTAACCCCAAATTCCAGCTTGAAGAAGCTGATATTCCCTTTGTTTCGGGTCACTCTGTTTCAGAGCATCTTCAGTATTGTATCGACAAATACTGCCCCGGTGAATCTCTTGAAAAAGCAAGAAATTTCTATTTCGAGCATACACACAGAGAAATGGAAGAAATTATGGCAGGCAGAGGTAAGGACGGTGCATTTACTCCCACAGAGGGTGTTAAGGACTTCCTTTTAGAGCTCAAAGATATGGGTATCAAAATCGGTCTTGTTACATCAGGTCTTTATGAAAAGGCTTGGCCCGAAATTCTTTCTGCGTTCAAAACTCTCGGTATGGGCGACCCCAAGGATTTCTATGATGCAATTATTTCCGCAGGCTTCCCCTTGCGTAAAGGCAGTGTCGGTACTTTGGGTGTGCTTTCTCCCAAGCCTCATCCCTGGCTTTACAGCGAAACATCTATTGTCGGTCTTGGTGAAGCTTTTGCTGACAGAAACCGTGTTGTCGGTATTGAAGACAGCGGTGCAGGTGCTTGCTCGGTTCGTCTTGCAGGTTATACAACAATCGGTATCGCAGGCGGTAATATTGAATCAAGCGGAACAAAAGCAGTTTGCTCTCATTTCTGCGATAACTTCGCTGAAATTATGAAGATTATTAAAGGTTAAGGTGAAAACTATGGAAAACAAAGATAGAATTCAATGCCATTTTATATCAAACACCCATTGGGACAGAGAATGGCGCTTCTCCGCAAGAAGAACTCAGTATATGCTTGGTTATATGCTTGATATGCTTCTTGACGTTCTTGATAAAAACCCGGATTACAAGCATTTCCATTTAGATTCTCAGACAATGCCTGTCCAGGATTATCTTGAGGTTTATCCCGAAAAGAAAGAAAAACTCATAAAATACATCCAGGAGGGAAAAATTGCAGTAGGTCCCTGGTTCTGTCTTCCCGATGAATTCACTGTTGGTAGCGAAGCTCTTATCAGAAACCTTCTTTTAGGTCATAAAATCGGTCGTGAAATGGGAGGTATCAGCAAAACAGGTTACTCTCCTTTCGGTTGGGGACAGATTTCTCAGCTTCCTCAGATTTATTCGGGCTTCGGTATTAATTTTGCATCCTTCTATCGTGGAATTAATGAATATAAAGCACCTAATTCTGAATTCTTCTGGGAAAGCCCCGACGGAACCCGCATTTATGCATCCCGTCTTGCAAAAAGACCCCGTTACAATATATGGTATGTTGTTCAGCGTCCTGTTTATTTCAATCAGACTGATGAAAATAACCGTGATATGCTTTGGAATGATAATAACGGTGTGTTCAAATTTATTGACAGAGATTGGAAGCTTGACTATCAGTATACTCATCCCTTCTATGAGTACCATAAAGAAAATGTTCAAGCAAGAGCTGAGCAGGCTATGAAGGAGCAGGACGGCGACTGGACAACCAACCATCGTTTCTGGTCCATCGGTCACGACTCTTCCTGTCCCGATGAAAGAGAGGTTCAGCTTGTTAATGACCTTAACGAAGCTCTTCCCGATGCAGATGTTTTCCATAGCACTCTCAGAGAAATGGAGCAGGGTATCATCGATAACTTCAAAGAAGATTCTCCTGTTCTTAAGGGCGAAATGCGTGACCCATATACAAAGGGTAGCGTAAGTGAGCTTTGCGGTTGGATTCTTTCTGCAAGAACATATATCAAGCAGGAAAACTTTGACACCGAAAGAAGAATCATCAACTATGCAGAGCCTATGGCAGTCTTTGCAGCTCTTTCCGGTGCACCTTATCCTCAGAACTTTATTGACCTTTCCTATAACTATCTTCTTCAGAACCATGGTCATGATAGCATCGGTGCTTGCGGACGTGACGTTGTTTATGAGGATGTTATGTCCCGTTACAGACAGGCAAGAGAGCTTTCAATGTGCGTATTCGAACGTGCATTTATGGATATTGCAGGTGATATCAATCTTCGTACCTTCTCTAAGGATGATGCAGCAGTTGTAGTATTTAACCCCGCACCCTTCAAGAGAACAGAAACAGTTAACCTTCGCCTTGAAATTCCTACAGAATGGAAGGCAGACAGCTTCAAGATAGAAGACGAAGAGGGTAACACTGTTAAATATCAAGTTATCTCTACAAATAAAGAGAATGCACAGATTATTCAGAATCCCAACGATACTGCAAACGTTCTTCATACTCAGCAGTATTATGTTGCAGCAGAGGTTAAAGATATTCCCGCTATGGGTTACAAGACCTTTAAGGTTAGTCCTCTTTATAATGTTCGTGCAACAACTCCCGTAACACTTGTTAAAACAACAAATGTTATGGAAAATGAATACCTTAAAGTAAGCTTTAATCACAATGGTACATTCACTGTTGTTGATAAAGAAAGCGGTAAAGTATTCGATAACCTTGGTTATTTCAAGGATAGCGGCGAAATCGGCAACCCCTGGCAGCATGTTGCTCCCGAAATTGACGAAACCTTCACAACTCTCGGTGAAAAAGCAACTGTTACTCTTGTTCACCACGGTGAATTCGAAACAACATATAAAATCGCAATGCGTTGGGAGCTTCCCGAAAAGCGTGCATTTGATGAAAAATCAAGAAGCGAGCATAAGCTTCCCGTTGATATTGAAAGCCTTGTAACTCTTCGTAAGGGTGCAAAGTTTGTTGAAATTGAAACAACAATCAACAACCGCTGTGAAGACCATTATCTTCAGGTTGCATTCCCCACAAATATCAAGGCTGAATATGCGGATGCACAGGGTCAGTTCGACGTTGTAAGAAGACCTATCAAAGCACCTGATTATTCACTTTATGATGAACCCCCAATGACAGAGCATCCTATGAACTCCTTTGTAAGTATCTCTGATGGTGAAAACGGCGTTGCTCTTCTTAATACAGGTCTTAAGGCCTATGAAGCAGCAGACGATGAAACAAATACACTTCTTCTTTCCCTCATCCGTGCATATCCCTTGAGAATTTGTGTAACAAAAGATATGCAGAACTACAGCGATTGGGACAAGGGCTCGCAGTGCATCGGCAAAAACACATTCCGTTATGCCTTTATGCCTCATAAGGGTAACTGGGAAGAGGGCAATGTATGGCAGGAGAGTGAACGCTTCAATCTTTACCTCACAGTTGGTCAGATTGCTCCCACAGACCATGGTAAGAATCCTCTTACTCACTCCTTCCTTGAGCTTAAGGATGAAAACCTTAATGTCAGTGCAGTTAAGAAGAGTGAAGACGGAACAGGATACGTTGTTCGTCTTTTCAACCCCTCAGATAAAGCTGTTAAAAACGCTATTCGTCTTAACGGTGGTATTGCTCCCATTGAAAAGGCACAGTCACCCGTTGAAAGACAGAAGGCTGAATTCGAGCTTCCCGCATACTCAGGCAAAAAGTGGAACGAGGTTAAGCTTGTTACTCTTGAAGAGCTTGACGATAAACCTCTCACAATGAATGAGGACGGCTTCGTAGAGTTCGAAATCACAGGTAAGAAAATCCTTACAATAAAATTCAACTAATAAAAACAACTACCAAATTAATGCTGAAAGGGTAAACCTATGAAATTATCACTTGTTGTTCCTTGCTATAACGAGGAAGCAAATGTAGAGCGTTTCTTTAATGAAGTTAATAATGTTTTCAATAATAAAGTTGAAAATTATGAGTTCGTTTTCGTTAATGACGGAAGCAAGGACGAAACATACACCGAACTCAAAAAGCTTTATAATGAAAATCCGTCTTCCGATATTCAAGTTTTAACTTTCAGCAGAAATTTCGGTAAAGAAGCCGCAATTTATGCAGGGCTTTCACATGCAAAAGGGGATATGGTTTGCATAATTGATGCGGATTTGCAGCAGCGTCCCGAGGTTGTTCTTGAAATGCTCGAGGAATTTGAAAAGGACGATAGTCTTGATTGTGTTGCGGCATACCAGGAAAACCGAAAGGAAAGTAAAACTCTTTCAGGGTTAAAATCAGCCTTTTATAAGGTGATTAATAAAATCACGGATGTTGATTTTGTTAACGGCGCATCTGATTTCAGACTTATGAAAAGAGGAATGGTTGATTCCATTATCGAAATGACCGAATATCACCGCTTTTCAAAGGGGCTTTTCAGTTGGGTAGGCTTTAATACAAAGTATATTCCCTATATTGTTGAAGAGCGTCAGTTTGGTGAAACCAAATGGTCCTACGGAAAGCTTTTTAAGTATGCTTTTGAGGGGATTCTGTCTTTTTCGACCCTCCCGCTTAAATTAGCAACGGGCGTGGGCCTTGTAACCGCATTTGCATCAATAATTTACCTTTTTATTGTAATTTTGCAGAAGCTTATTTTCGGTATCGATGTGCCCGGCTATGCAACAATAGTTGTGCTTGTTCTTTTCCTTGGTGGTATGCAGCTTTTCTGTTTAGGAATCTTAGGCGAATATCTTTCGAAAATCTATGTTCAGGTCAAGAACAGACCTATTTACATTTTAAAGGAGCATCTTGGTAAGGATGACTAAAATTAAAGAACTTATAATTAAGTATAAAGAATTACTCAGTTATTTAATATTTGGTGTTCTTACAACACTTGTAAACCTTGCAAGCTTTTGGATTTTTACAAAAATACTGGGCGAAGAGCTTTACCTTATTAATAATGCAATCGCTTGGGTTGTTGGCGTTATATTCGCTTTTGTAACAAACAAGCTTTTTGTGTTTGAATCAAAAAGCTGGGATATAAAAACCGCAGGTAAAGAGCTTGTGGAATTTGTTGGTGCAAGGCTTTTCAGCTTCGGTGTTGAAGAGGGCGGAATGTGGCTTTTTGTTGACCTTCTCGCTTTCGGTGAAAAGTCCTTGACCCTTTTCGGCTTCACAATCACAGGGCAGATAATCGCAAAGCTTGCCCTGGCTGTAATAGTTGTAATACTCAATTACTTCTTTAGTAAATTTATTATATTTAAGAAATCAAAAAATCAAGGTGACAGATAACCCTGTCACCTTGACAAATTGATATGATTTGGTATAATACCAAAAGTAAATTTAATATTTGCCCGCATAGTTCAATGGATAGAATAAATCCCTCCTAAGGATTAGATATAGGTTCGATTCCTATTGCGGGTGCCAGAATGGGACTGTTAAAAACTTTCGTTTACAGTCCTTTTTTATTTGCGTTTTTTCGGGAATACTATATTCACTGAAGAGGTGAATAAAATGGAGAAATCAAAGAAAAGTCAAGAGAAAAATAGAGTTGAAATGAATTCTGAGCAAAGGGCAAACTTCAGTCCGCCCCTTGAAATACCTGCAACGCCCTTTCGCTCCTGTCCCGAAACCTGCGAGGAAATGATAAATACCTATGGAACCTATGAAATACAGGCTACTGCTAATACTGAAAATGATTTTCCTGCAATAGCTCAAGGAACGCCAAAATATATGAAAGAAAGGCCACTTGAATTTTTCAGAGGTGCAGACGACCCGAATCCTGCCGCCGACACCTCTGATGAGCATTGTTTATGAGATTTTATTTAATCTCCTTGTTTTTATTAACAAGGGGATTATTTTAACGGCAATTTAACAACTGCCTTGAACATATCACCATCAATTTCGATATTGAAAATACCATTCTGAAGCTCTGCAAAGCTTCTTGCGATGGAAAGACCAAGACCGCTGCCGTCTGTTGTTCGAGAGTTATCACCGCGAACAAATCTTTCTGTCAGTTCCTCGGGATCAATGTTCAGCTTTTCTCGGCTTATGTTCTTCATTTCGAAAACACCGTAACCGTTTTCTTTATAAACATCAACATAAACTCTTGTTCCCGCAAGGGAATATTTTTTTGCATTAGAGAAAAGGTTGTCAATAATTCTGAATGTGTGCTGACTGTCGGCACTTACGATTATTTCCTTATCTCGTTCAGTAAGAATAACATCAAGCCCTGCATTTTCAAGCACATCACTGTTTTCACCAACTGCCTGAAGAGCCATTTCATTGAGATTAACCTGAGCTACGTTCATTTTGATGTTACCAGAATTAGCCTTGCTTGCCTCGGTCAAATCCTCAATAAGTCTTTTTAACTTCTTTGATTTTTCATCAAGAATTTCAATATATTTTCTTTCTTCCTCGCCCTCAATATTTCCCATTTTAAGAAGAGAAACATAGTTGATAATAGAGGTGAGGGGAGTCTTTAAATCGTGAGAAACATTTGTTATAAGCTCGGTTTTAAGATGTTCACCCTTAATCGCCTCGTTAATGGCATTTTCAATACCGTCACGGCAGGCACTTAAATCAGATGCAAAGGGTCTTAAAGGTTTAATATAGTTTTTGGTATTGATAACTGTTTTGTAATTACCGTTTCTTATTTCTTCTGCAACCTTTGCAAGCCTTACAACATCGCTTACATAAAGCATAGCATAAACAAGAGCTAAAGAATTGAAAATTACAAGACCTATAACTGATACGGGGAACAAATAACCAAATGCAAACAAATAAAAGAAAACATTTATTGCTACATATCCTGCAAAGAAAAGAATTGTCTGTGTTTTAATTCGTCTTTTTATTTGGTCGGGGCTTAACTCTTTTTCTGTAGCTTTGATTTTTGCTTTTTGTTTTAATTTTTTTATTCCTCTTCTGATTTTTCTGGTAATGAAAATCAAAATGAATCTGTTTCCTAAAGTACCTGCCTTAACGTTCCTCACAATATAAAGCACAAAGCTTAAAAGGAAGAGGGATATAAGAGCAAATCCGAAACCGATTGTATTGCGGATAAAAGCAGGGGTTAATAACCATTGTAATGCTTCAAACTGTTGGTAAATTTCATCAGGCTCAATAAAATCTATATATGCCATATAACCTATACCAAAGCCGATAGCACCAATAAGCGCAACAGTAAAGGCAAGGTAAATAACAAAGGGGATTTTATCTGTTTTTGAAAGCTTAATGCTTCCGTCTTTTTGTGTGCCGCTGATTTTACAGCAAACAACAAAGCAGATAATTGAAAGCAAAGCAAACAAAACAGTTAAAGCAAGGTAAGTGCTTTCATTGGTGTTATTTACCTGAGAGAAAGCGCCGTACATAGCGTAGAAATTATCACCGGGAACCAAGCTTTCATTCAGCTTAAGATAAAATGAAAAGCCTTCAAAAAAATCGGAAATAAACTTTTCGTTTATTGCTTCATTAGGAAGCAAATATGAATCGGTGAGGAATTTCAGAAGGTTGGTTGAATAGTTTATTTTGTTCTCGGGGGAAAGAAGCTTTTTGCCATCAAATTCAATGTAGTACAACTGGTCACTTTTTAAGTTTTCAACAAAATCTTTTCTTTCATCAACAGGTACATTTGAAATTGTCTGACCGTTTTTGTTGTTTGTTAAAATGAATTTAACATTTATCAGTCTGTTTAATCTCGCAGTTGTAAGCTCAACATTTTCATAGTAACTATTGTCTAATGCACTTTCTTTTCTGTCGTTGAGTTCGCCTTTGATTTGTTCAACACTTACAGCATCTTCCACTATATCAAAAATAGCTTTTCTTAACTGTTGATACTTATAGTTCCAATCAGAATAAGAGTTGTATTCCTCTTTTATTTTGAATAACTCTTCATCATCGGTAGGGTATGCAACGCCTTCATAATCATTCTCAACGTAAACAGAGGTAGCTTCTTCCGAGTATTCTCCGTCATAGTAATAGTCATTGTAATAATCGTAGAACTCGTGAGCTTCGACATATTCCTCATATTCAGGCATATAAACGATACCGTTCTTATCAATATCGTAAGTTCCGTTCCTGGTTTCAATGGTATCAGGTCTGAGCTTTTTCAGCTCCTGAATGGTGTTGAAAAGCTTTATTGCTTTTTCTTCTTTTTTCTCATAATCCTTGATAATTTTCTTAGCGTTATCTGTTTTTAAATAATCGCCATAGCTTATATAAACCTCGTAAAAATCGGCTACTTCTTGGAAATTACACATGTTGTCCCAAAGAGTACGCCTCATTTCTGTTGTGAAAATGGGCGTGTTTTTGAATTCACCGTCTTCGCTTGCATAAAATATGCCTTTTCTTAAAAAATTCAGCGCACTAACACCTGTTAAAAACGCAAATATGATTGTCAGAAGCACCGCCACCAATTTTATGAGCGGATGATATTTAGAGTTTTTCAATTTTGTATCCAATGCCCCACACCACCTTTAAATATTTTGGCTCCTTCGGGTTAATCTCAATTTTTTCACGAATGCGTCTTATGTGAACAGTAACGGTTTTATCGCCCACCATACAGGGCTCACCCCAAACCGCCTCGTAAATCTGAGTTGTGGAAAGAATGCACCCCAAATTTTTCATAAGATGCTCCACAATGCCGTATTCTGTTGCAGTAAGCTTAACAGGCTCTCCGTCAACTGTTACCTCATGGGCAACTGTGTCAACAGAAAGACCGCCGTTCACAATAACGCCTTGCTTCTTTTCGAGACTACCTAAAGAGCAGTATCGCCTTATCTGGCTTTTAACTCTTGCAGTAAGCTCAAGGGGGTTAAAGGGTTTTGTAACGTAATCATCTGCACCAAAGCCGAGACCTGTGATTTTATCTGTGTCTTCACTTTTAGCGGAAAGAAGAATGATTGGTATGTTCTTTGATTTTCTGATTTCCAGAGTTGTCTGCAGACCGTCAAGCTCAGGCATCATAATATCAAGAATAATGCAATGAATCTCGTTTTCTTCAATGATTTTCAGAGCCTCTCTGCCGTTGGTAGCAAGAAAGGGCTTGTAGCCCTCCATATTAAGATAAATCTCGATGGAATTAAGGATAGCTATATCATCATCGCAAATAAGAACGTTATACATCATTTTACCCCCAAGTTTCTTTTTGCACCTTTATTCTAAGGTGGGTATATTACAAAATAATAAATAAAAATATTACAAAATTCTTAAGAAATTAAAATATATTTCATCTTTCGTCTTTTTTCTATTAATTAATTTCAATTATAACAGAAAACAATATAAAAGTACAACGGAATACGACTCTTTTTTCTGCTGCTTGTCCGTAAAATAAAGGTAACTATTTTTAGGGAGATTTTTTATGAGCATAAAAGTTGCAGAGCGTGTGGGGAAAACCAGATGGGAGAAAGCAAAAAACAAAGAAATTTCAAGCTTTTTGATAAGGCATTCTGTAACCTTTGTTTTGGGCGTTTTATTCAGCTTAGCAGGCTTTAACAATGAGTTTTCACCCTTTGGTGTTGCTTTCTGCGGAAGTGTTCCCAAGGATTTGACAATAACCGCTGCTTTAGGTGCAACGGTTGGTTGGTTTTTTAGCCTTGATTCTGTTTCAGCCTTGCGTTATACCTCTGCAGTTCTGGCGTTATGCGTTATAATGAGTGCCTTGAAGCCCTTCAGACAAATTCGTGATAATGCAGTAACACCATTAATAACAGTTTTCATCTGCCTTTTTGTTACAGGTCTTGCAATCGTTTTTGCAGAGGATGTGACAATTCTTTCACTGCTTCTTTCCTTTGCAGAGGGGGCAATCGGTGCGGCAACGGCACATCTGCTTTTTAAAAGTCAGACTGTTCTATCATTAAAAGGCGGACTTACAATGCTTACCTCAAAGGAAGCAACTGCAGTAATAATAAGTGCTATGCTTTTGCTTCTCTCTCTACGAAAGGTTGATTTTTTTGGTGTTCATCCTGCCAATATTATCACAACTTTTTTAATCCTCGTTTGTGCCTTTTATTGCAAAGAAGCAGGAGGAGCTATTGTGGGTATCTGTGGGGGCTTGACAACCGCATTAGGCAGTTCAGATATTTTTCTTTTGAGTTTTTATTCATTTGGCGGACTTTTAGCAGGCGTTTTTTCCACCTACGGAAGAATTGCTTCGTTTTTATCATTTGTTTTTTCCGGTGTTGCGGTAACAGTTGTTTCCTATGAGAGCACAGCCTTGCCCGTAATGTTAATTGAAACTGCAATTTCGGGTGCTTTATTCTTTGTTGTTACCAATCTTTTTGATGAAAGAATAAGAAGCATTTTAAAACCGAATGTAACATCACCAATAATTGATACTGTTAAAAATGATATATTTAATAAACTGAAATACGCTTCAAAAACCTCAGCGGAAATCTGTTCATCCCTAACAAGCGTCAGCGACGCATTAAGTAAATCCGAGAAAGCCGATATAGGAAATGTCAGCAAAAAAACAAGAGAGCGTATTTGCGGTTCTTGTGGTCTTTATGATGTTTGCTGGAAAGAAAAGGGTGCAGATACTCAAGATATGTTCAACACTCTTTTAACTATGAAAAAAGAGGGAATACACCTTGAATACAGAACAGTACCCCAGCAATTTGCCGCAAAATGTATAAGAACAGAAAACGTCAGTAGCTGCTTTAATAAATTGTATGGGGAATATAAAACCCGAGAGCGTTTCCAACAACGTTTTAATGAAATGCATAAATTAGCCTCGGAGCAGTTTGTTAATGTTTCATCTCTTCTTGAGTCTCTTTGCAGTAAAATTGACGAGGAAATCCGCTTTGATATGGACTGTGCTAACAGAATAAAGGCTGCTGCGGTAACCTGCGGATTTGAAAATGTTGAATGCTGTTCGTATATCAATTCAATGGAGAAAATGACGGTTGAATTAAAGGTTAAGCCTAATAAAAGTAAGCTCGATTTAAGCTCGTTAAGCACTCAAGTCGGTGTGATTGCCGATAGGAAGCTTGAATTGCCTTTAATTGAACGCAGTGAGGATTTTACAAAAATTATTTATAAAGAAAAGAGTGATTATAAGGTTGTAAGCTCGGGAGTTCAGCATTGTGCTAAAGGTGAAAAATATTCGGGTGATACCTTTACAACCTTTGAAGATAGTGACGGTATATTTTATGCCGTGATTTGTGACGGAATGGGAACAGGTACAAAAGCGGCACTATCGTCGGGTCTTGCGGTAACTCTTTTAGAAAAGCTTATAAAAGCAGGCTTCGGCATTAAAGCATCAATAAATACCGTTAATACCTCCTTGATTTCAAGGTCGGGAGAGGAATGCTCCGTAACTCTCGATTTAACTGCTGTTGACCTTTTTACAGGCCATGTGGAGTTCTATAAATGCGGTGCTTCAAATACAGTTGTAAGGAAGAACGGGAAAATTATTGATGTGGGTTTCTCTTCCCTGCCATTAGGTATTTTAAACGATATTGAAATCAGCTGCGGAACAGGAACACTTTCCTTCGGTGATGTTCTTATTATGTCCTCAGATGGTGTGAGAGAAGAGGATATGCCTTTTTTACAAAAAGAGCTGAAAGCTTTTTCGGGTGGTAATGTGAGAGGGTTCACAACAGAGCTTTGCGAAAATATCCGCCGTCTTCAGCCCGAGAAGCAGGACGATTTAACAGTTCTTACATTAGCGATAACAAAGAATGAGTGATTATATGTATAAATTTACAGGCTTTACCCAAAGTGCAAATAATGCCCTTAATTATTCCATTGAAGCGGCAGAGAATTTAGGCCACACATATATTGGCAGTGAGCATATTTTATTGGGCCTTTTATCTGACACAAAAATGGTTTCATCTTCAATTTTAGGCAGTAAAAAAATTACATTAAAGAAAGCGGAGGAGCAAATCAAAAGCGTTGTTGGAGTGGGCTTACCAACGACTCTTACGCCCGATGATATAACTCCCCGTTGCAGAAAAATTATTGAAAATGCTCTTGCGTTAGGCCGAAATGCACCTTTAGGTGAATCGGGAACACAACAGCTTTTAATTTCACTTTTAAGAGAGCCTCAATGTGCAGGCTGTAAAATTTTAAACTCACTCGGTGTTGCACCTTATGACATTAGCTCAGATGCTTTAAATTCCAATGATGTTACTGATAACAAAAGCAGCAGGGCTTCCGAACAGAAAAAAACTATGCTCAGTAAATACGGCAAGGATTTGACGGAGCTTGCAGAAAATGGCGGTATTGACCCCGTAATCGGCAGAGATAAGGAAATAAACAGGGTGATAGAAATTCTTTGTAGAAGAACAAAAAATAACCCTTGCTTGATTGGTGAGCCCGGTGTGGGTAAAACTGCCGTAGCAGAGGGCCTTGCATTGCAGATTGCAAATGCTAATGTGCCTGAGCTTTTAAAAAGTAAAAGAATCATCAGCGTTGATTTAACCTGTATGGTGGCGGGAACAAAATACCGAGGGGATTTTGAAGAACGTATAAAAAGCATAATTGATGAGGTTTGTGCGGACGGAAATATAATTTTGTTTATTGACGAGCTTCATAATATCGTGGGTGCAGGCTCTGCCGAGGGGGCAGTTGATGCGGCGAATATTTTAAAGCCCTCTCTTGCAAGAGGTGAATTGCAGGTTGTTGGTGCAACGACCATTGATGAATATAGAAAATACATTGAAAAAGATGCGGCTTTGGAAAGGCGTTTTCAAACTGTCAATGTTGATGAGCCTAACAGAGAAACAACAGTTTTAATGCTCCAAGGTCTTAAAGAACGCTATGAAAAGCATCACGGAGTTAAGATAAGCGATGAAGCCATAAATGCAGCGGTGGATTTAAGCGAACGATATATTACAGATCGCTTTCTACCCGATAAAGCTATTGATTTAATTGATGAAGCATCTTCCAAAATCCGTCTTAAAAGCTATACTCCGCCTGCCTATATAAGAGAGCTTGAAAACCGACTAAAAGAAATCTGCTCTCAAAAGCATCAAGCCATTGAAAAGCAGAATTTTGAAAAGGCGGCAGCTCTCCGTGACAAAGAAAAGGAAATAACCAGTATTTTAAGAGCGAAAACTCAGCAATGGAAAGACCTTGCCAAAACAGAAATAAAAACAATTCAAGGCGAAAATATTGCTGATGTTGTTTCTGCCTGGACGGGTGTTCCCGTTTCTCAATTAACCGAGGAAGAAAGTCAGAAGCTTTTAAGACTTGAAGATTTTCTCCATAAGAGAATAGTGGGGCAGGAGGAAGCAGTAAGGGCAGTTTCAAAAGCTGTAAGAAGGGGGCGTTCCGCTTTCAAAAATCCTAAAAGACCTATTGGCTCGTTTTTGTTTTTAGGACCTACGGGTGTGGGCAAAACCGAGCTGACAAAAGCCCTTGCTGAAAGTCTTTTCGGGTCGGAACAGCAGATAATAAGAATTGATATGTCCGAATATATGGAAAAGCATACCGTCTCCCGTCTTGTTGGTTCTCCTCCCGGTTATGTGGGCTTTGAAGAGGGGGGACAGCTTACAGAAAAAGTAAGGCGAAACCCATATTCAATCGTTCTTTTTGATGAAATCGAAAAGGCAGATAACGATGTTTTTAATATTCTTTTGCAAATAATGGAAGATGGAGTTTTAACTGATTCCAACGGTAAAAAAGCAGATTTTAAAAACAGCGTTGTTATTATGACATCCAATATCGGTGCTGAGCTGATTTCAAACAACAAAGGCTCTATGGGCTTCGCAGGGGAAAGTGCAGAAAAAGGTCGGAAGGACAGAATTAAAAATCTTGTAAATGAAGAAATAAAAAAATTCTTTAAGCCCGAATTTATAAACAGGATTGATGAAATTATTATTTTTGATTCTCTTAATGAAAATGAAATAAAAGAAATTGCAAGGCGTATGCTTTGGGACCTTAAAAAGAGGTGTAATAACGGCGGTGTTGAAATAACCTTTGATGAAAGTATAGTAGATGCTGTTTCGAAAAAAGGCTTTGATACAATTTACGGCGCAAGACCTTTAAGAAGAGCAGTTACTTCGATGGTTGAAGATGCTCTTGCAGAAAAATATCTTTCGGGAGAATTTAAAGAGAAAACATCGGTAATTTGTAAATGGAATGGTGAAAAGATAACATTATCTTAAAAACAAGAGAAAACAATGGGTGATACCGTTGTTTTCTCTTCAGTTTTGTTGACTTTTTTAAAGTATAATAATATAATATATAATTGATTTAATATTTATTAAAAGGAGAGGTGTTTGTGAAAAGGTTCGTTTCAGTGTTGCTAACATTGGTTATGTGCATAAGCTTGTCTGTAAGCTTAACAACAACTGCTTCTGCAGGTCTTTTTGACGGCGTTGAAACGGGACAAATGCAGGACACCTCCATTGAAGATGGCGGAACAATATATTGGGAGTTTTCCTATAATACTTTAAAAGGTACAGCTTCATTAAGGTTAAGCGGTGACGGCTATATGCCTAACGGCACAGACCAAAGCTGGCTCTTGGTTCAACAGCAAAAGCAATGCTACATTACAGAGCTTGTTATTGAAGAGGGTGTAAAAAGTATTATGGAGGGTGCTTTTTACGGAGAGGAAAAACTGAAATATGTAACTCTTCCCTCAACTATTGAATTTATCGGAGATTCTGCCTTTGCGGATACGGCAGTTGAGTTTGTAACGCTCCCTAAAAGGCTTCGTGATTTTAACGGATCAATATTTAATTCTCAAAGCTTTACTCAATATAGTGTAAGTCCCGAAAATCCTTATTATAAGGCTATTGATGGTGTTGTATATTCCAAGGATTTAACAAAGCTTGTAGCTTTTCCTGTAGGAAGATGTTCAGAGGGTGGCGAGAATACCTTTAAAATTCCCGAAACCGTAACAGAAATCAGCAGCTATGCTTTTTTGAATTGCCAACACAGCTCATTCAAAATTCCCGGCACTGTTAAAGATATTCAGTATCAAGCATTTGCAGGAAACACAAGCCTTTCCTTAATTGATATTGAAAATGGCGTTGAGAATATTTATGATAATGCCTTTTTGGCATGTAACAGTCTGTCTTCAATCCATTTACCCACATCGGTTGACTATATCGGCTATTGCTCCTTAGGCTTTGGTTATGCTTTCGATTTTGACGGGCTTTCCTTTATGCTTGACCAGCAGGGGATTGAACACGAAAAGGTTACAGAGGAAAATGCAGTTTATTATGCTTCGTTGACAGGCTTTTCTATTGACTGCTTTATAATATGCGTTGTTAATGAAAACACCAAAATTTATGCACCTAAAAATTCAGCAGGACATAATTACTGCAAATTGTTTGATGTTAATTATCGTTCTTCTCAAGCTATAACACCAAAGCTTGTTTCTGCAAAGCAAACTGAGACGGGTGTGGAAATAAAATGGACATATTCCTCCGATGCAGACGGCTATTATATTTACAGAAAGACCAAATCCGGAGAATATGAAAAAATTGCAACTGTTAAAGATAAAGAAGCCCTTACCTACACAGATGCAAAAGCCTATTCATCTTATAAAAATACATATACAGTTAAAGCCTACAATGTCAATGGTGTAAGCAGATATTTTACGAAGGGCGTTTCTGCTTATTATATACCCACACCAAAGCTTTCTTCCGCCAAAAATACTGCAAGCGGAATAAAGGTTTCCTGGAAAAAGGTTTCAACTGCAACCAATTATAATATTTACAGAAAACAAAAAGGCGATACCTATTGGGAGCATATAGGTAACGTGAAAAAATCACGACTCTATTTTACAGATAAAGATGTTGTGAATTTAGAAGACTATCAATACACGGTCCGTGCTTATGATTCAAACAGCGTAAGTGAATATAACACTGTTGGTGTTGGAGTTAAATACGTTAAAGCCCCGACAATTTCATCCTTTAAAAATATTACCGGTGGTGTATATTTAAAATGGAAAGAGGTTTCCGGTGCCTCATCTTATCGTGTTTACAGAAAAGCTGAAAACGGCAAATGGAGGCTTATTAAGAAGCTTAATAACGAAACCTTTAAATTTACCGACACAGATGTAAAAAGCGGTGTTAAATACAGTTATGCGGTTAAAGCCGTAAGCTCGGGTGTGTTGAGTGGTTATTATACCAAAACAACCGAGTATCTTAAAAAGAGTGTTGTAATAAGTGCCAAAAGCAGTAAATCGGGTATAACAATCAATTATACTAAAACTGCAGGTGCAGACAGATACCGCATTTACAGAAGAGTAAGCGGTGAGGACGAGTGGACAAGAATTGCTACCGTTAAAGGTGCATCTAATGCTTCATATAAAGATGAAACTGCAAAAAAAGGCGTAACTTATTATTATACAGTAAGAGCGTACAGCGGCTCTTATAAGAGTGCTTATGACACAGCAGGCTACAAAATAAAGGACAAATATTAATATGTTTGATTTTTTAAAAAAGAAAAAAGAACCTCAGGGTTATGTTCATAAACCCCGAGATTTTGACAGAGATGAAAGAATAGAAATTCAGAAAATTGTTTCATCAATTCCGGTAACGAGAAAACTACTTTCTCAAGATTTGCTTATAACGGCAATTAATAACTATGTTGTGAAAAATATTAAAATCGGTTCAACTGCCGCAAGAAATGTTAACACAACAAAATATCCTCAGGTGTTTTTTAGCTCCTTTAAGGACTTGATTGAAAGTACCGAAAACCTTATAAAAATAGAGCCGTATTGGCGATTTGAGGGTAATGGACCGACGGATCAGATGAACGATTTGAACGAGCGAAAGGACAGAATCATCCGAGGCTTTATAAATGAATCCTTTAATGATTTGGTAAAGCAAATTGAAGCTCAGCGAAGTCCTGCAAAAAAGCAGAAGCTTTTTGATGATTATCAGAACTCGCTGATTAATCACATTGATATCTGCGGTGAAGAAAATTTTGAGTTTTTCAAAAACCTTTGCCGAGAAAAATTAAATATTCAAGAATAAATTATATAAAGGGAGAAAGAAAAAATGGCTTACCTTACTGACATTGAAATTGCACAGAGTTGTAAAATGAAACCTATCACTGAAATTGCTGAAAAAGCAGGTGTGGGCAAAGAGTACCTTGAACCTTACGGCTGGTACAAAGCAAAAATCGATTTATCTTATCTTAAAAAGAGCGAAAAGCAGGGCAAGCTTGTTCTTGTTACTGCTATTACTCCCACTCCCGCAGGCGAGGGTAAAACAACAACTACAATCGGTCTTGCAGATGCTATGAACCTTTGCGGTTATAATACCTGCGTTGCTCTTCGTGAGCCCTCTCTTGGCCCCGTTTTCGGTGTTAAAGGCGGTGCAGCAGGTGGCGGTTATGCTCAGGTTGTTCCTATGGAAGATATCAATCTTCACTTTACAGGTGACTTCCACGCTATCGGTGCTGCAAACAACCTTCTTGCAGCAATGCTTGATAACCATATTCAGCAGGGTAACTCTCTCGGAATTGATGTTAAACGTATCACATGGAAGCGTTGCGTTGATATGAATGACCGTCAGCTTCGTAACATCGTTGATGGCCTTGGCGGAAGAATGCAGGGCGTTCCCCGTGAAGATGGCTTCGATATTACAGTTGCAAGCGAAATTATGGCTGTTTTCTGCCTTGCAACATCTGTTACAGACCTTAAAGAACGCCTGGCAAGAATAGTAGTTGCTTATGACTATTCCGGCAAACCCGTTACCTGCGGTGACATTAAGGCTCAGGGCGCAATGACCGCGCTTCTTGTTGATGCGGTTAAGCCTAACCTTGTTCAGACTCTTGAGGGTACACCTGCATTTGTTCACGGCGGACCTTTTGCAAATATTGCTCACGGATGTAATACAGTTCTTGCAACAAAAATGGCAATGAGCACTGCAGATTATGCTATCACAGAAGCAGGCTTCGGTGCTGATCTTGGCGCAGAAAAATTCCTTGACATCAAATGCCGTGCCGCAGGTATTAAACCCAATGCAGTAGTTGTTGTTGCAACAGTAAGAGCTCTCAAAATGCACGGTGGTCTTAAGAAAGACCAGTTAGGCGAAGAAAACCTTGAAGCACTTGAAAAGGGTATTCCTAACCTTCTTCGTCACGTTTCAAATATCAAGAATGTTTATAAGCTTCCTTGTGTTGTTGCGGTTAACCGTTTCCCCACAGACACAGACAATGAAATTGATTTCATTATCAATAAATGTAAAGAGCTTGGCGTTAACACTGTTCTTTCAACTGTTTGGGCAGATGGCGGTAAAGGTGGCGTTGAGCTTGCAAAAGAGGTTGTTCGCCTTTGCGAAGAGGAGGATAATTCAAGCTTTACCTTCTCTTATGAAGCAGAGTCTTCAATCGAAGAGAAAATTGAAGCGGTTGTAACAAAGGTTTACGGCGGTGACGGAATCGAGTTCACAACTAATGCAAAGAAACAGCTTGACCAGCTTAAAGCAGACGGCTTCGGAAATCTTCCTGTATGTATTGCTAAAACACAGTATAGCTTTTCTGATGACCCAACAAAGCTTGGTGCTCCCGAAAACTTCAAGGTAACAGTTAGAAATCTTAAGGTTTCCGCAGGTGCAGGCTTTATCGTTGTTCTTACCGGTGACATTATGACTATGCCCGGTCTTCCCAAGAGCCCTGCCGCAGAACGTATTGATGTTGACGAGAACGGCAAAATTACAGGGCTTTTCTAAGATAAAATAAAACTACTAAACGGAGTAAATACAAATGGAAAACCAAATTCCCGAAAGAAAGAAAATAGTTTTGAGTTGCATTCAGCCAACAGGTACACCCACCTTGGGCAATTATCTTGGTGCACTCAAAAACTGGAAAAATATGTGCGAGGATTATGACTGCCTTTATGGTGTTGCGGATTTGCACTCAATAACAGTGCCCACTTTCCGTGAAAATCCTCAGCAGCTTAAAAAGAATACACTTGAGCTTTATGCACTTCTTTTAGCTCTCGGCATTGACCCTGAAAAGAATATTGTTTTCGTTCAGAGCCAAGTTCCCACCCACGCTCAGCTTGGTTGGATTCTCAACTGCTATACTCAGTTCGGTGAAGCTGCAAGAATGACTCAGTTTAAGGAAAAAAGCCAGAAATTAGGCGGTAATATTTCCGTAGGACTTTTTGATTATCCCGTACTTATGGCAGCTGATATTCTTGTTTACGGTGCAGATTTTGTGCCCATTGGTGCGGACCAAAAACAGCATCTTGAGCTTGCAAGAAACATTGTTGATCGCTTTAATACAATTTACGGAAATGTTCTTAAAATGCCCGAACCCTTTATAGGTAAGGCAGGTGCAAAGATTTGCTCTCTTCAAGATCCCACTCATAAAATGAGCAAGTCAGATGATAATCCCAAATCATATATTTCAATGCTCGATGAACCCAACGTGATTATGAAGAAAATCAAATCTGCGGTTACGGATAGCGAGGCTTGTGTTAAATATGCAGAGGGTAAGGACGGCATAAATAACCTTATGACAATTTACTCCTGCTGCACAGGCAAGTCCTTTGAAGAGATTGAAAAAGAGTTTGAGGGTAAAGGCTACGGCGACTTTAAAACCGCAGTGGGTCAGGCAGTAATTGACGAGCTTGCACCCGTTCAGGCTCGTTATAAGGAGCTTATCAATGATAAGAAATATCTTGAAGAATGTATGAAAAAAGGCGCAGACCTTGCAACAAGAATTTCTCAACGTACACTTGACAAAGTTATGAAAAAGGTAGGCTTCTATCAGCCTAAATAAATTCGTTTTAAATTACAAATTAAAAATTAGAAATGAGAAATTTAGGGGCGAAGCCGATTATAATTGCTGCACGCAGTGCCATCAATTCCTAATTTCTTATTTGTAATTTCAAATTTTTAAAAAAAGAAATCCCCGCAACTCAAAGTTGCGGGGGTTTTTCTTTATCCTAACTAAATTAGTTGGATTTGTTAAGCTTGTTAACGAGCTGTGATTTCTTGTGAGCAGCGTTGTTCTTGTGAAGAAGACCTTTTGCAGCAGCCTGGTCAAGTTTCTTAACAGCAACCTTAACAGCTTCAGCCTTTGCTGCATCGTTAGAATCGATAGCTGCATTAGCTTTTTTAATTGCAGTTTTAAGAGCAGAGTTTGTAGCTTTGTTTCTTGCAGCCTTTGTTGCATTAACAATAACTCTCTTCTTTGCAGATTTGATATTGGGCATCGGGGCACCTCCTTGTCATTATTTTCGTATCATACAGTCATATATAATAACACAAACGTATTTTAATTGCAAGAGATTTTTTTAATAAAAAACCTAAAATTTTGATTATTTTCCGAATTTCTCATCGTACGCTTTTATGGCATCTTCGATGATTGCAACTGCGTCAAGAACACCCTTTACCTCATCAATGGCAGTTTCCTTGCTTTCAAGGGTTTTATAAACGGAGAAGAAGTGCTTCATCTCGTCAAAAACGTGGGTAGGAAGCTGGCTGATATCCTTATATGAGCTATAAGTCGGGTCATTAAAGGGAATTGAAATAATCTTGTCATCGGGAGCGCCATTATCAAGCATTGTAATAACGCCGATGGGGTAGCAGTCAACAAGTGACATAGGCTGAATATTGCCCGAACAAAGCACAAGAACATCAAGAGGGTCATTGTCCTTTGCATAAGTTCTGGGAATAAAACCGTAGTTAGCAGGGTAGTGGGTAGAGGTATAAAGAACTCGGTCAAGCCTTAAAAGACCGGTTTCCTTATCAAGCTCATATTTCATTTTACTGCCCTTGCTGATTTCAATAACAGCGGAGTAAGATGAACGAGATATTCTTTCGGGATTAATATCGTGCCAGATATTCATAAAATCGCCTCGATTTATAATTAGTCAAATAAAAACTTTTTGAATGTTTCAATATATTCCTTTGCTCTTACGGGATTGGTGCTTTCTGCAAAAATTCTGAGGAGAGGTTCTGTACCTGAGAAACGGCAGATAACAAAACCATCTTCGAAATAAACCTTGCAGCCGTCTTCATAGTTAACCTTAACAATTTCATCCTTAAAAACAGGAAGGCGTTTTTCAACCATAAGAGTTTTTTCAACAACGGGTTTAATTTCGGGGTCAAAGCGCATATCATCCTCAACCATTGAAAAATCACCGAATTCCTTGCGGAGCTTTTCAAGTGTCTGAGAGGGTGATTCACCTGTAACGCTTACCATTTCAGCAAAAAGAGAAGCAGCGTAAACAGAGTCCTTACCATGAATATGACCTCTTACGGTAAGACCGCCTGAGGACTCACCGCCTAAAACTGCATCAACCTCATCAATTTTTGAGGAAATATATTTAAAGCCAACGGGAACCTCATAGCATTTTTCACCAAAGCTTTCTGCGATTTTATCAAGCATATGAGTTGTTGCAAGGTTTCTTACAACAGGACCTTTCCAGCCTTTATATTTTACAAGGTAGTAGTATAAAAGACAAAGGATTTCATTAGCATTGATGTATTTTCCGTTAGCGTCAATGATGCCGAGTCTGTCGCCATCACCGTCCATAGCAATACCGAAATCATAACCGCCGTTAACAACTTGATTTTTCAATGAGAAAAGGCTTTTTTCTGAGGGGGCAGGCATAACACCGCCGAAATAAGCATCCTTGTTCACATTCATTGTATCAATAGTGCATCTTGCGGTATAGAAAATAACGAGGAGAGGGTATGTACCTGAGCCGTGCATAGTGTCGAAAAGAACACGCAGACCTCTGTTGCGAAGAGCATCCATATCAATAACATTGATAATGTCATCAAGGAATTTGTTAAAGGGATTATTTATATATTCAACAAGGCCTTTTTCAACTGCAGCATTAAACTCAATGAACTCAACCTCATCAATTTTCTCGATGAATTTTTCAAGGCGTGAGGTTGTTTCAACGGGAGCATCTCTGCCTTCCTCAACAATAAGCTTAATACCGTTGTAGCTTGAGGGATTGTGGCTTGCGGTGATTTCAATACCAAAATCGAGACCCCTGTCCTTAACGGTATGCATAACAAGAGGTGTTGGGGCAGAACGGTCCATAAAAAGAACCTTTATGCCGTCATTTGTAAGCACTTCGGCAACCCATTTTGCTGCATTTTCAGAAAGGAAGCGTCTGTCAAAACCGATTATAACGGGCTTGTCCGTTTTATTATCTTCTTTCATAAGAAGGCTGATACCCTTTGCAACACGGCGAATATTTTCGCAAACGAAATCCTCACCGATTATTGCACGCCAACCGCCTGTACCAAATAGAATTTTGCTCATTAAAACCACCTCAAGAATAGGAAATTACATATTTTATGATAACAAAAAAGAAATTTGTTGTAAATAGGAAAATTGATAGTTTTTAAGGCTTTATTTAACTTGTTTTTATTTAAGTTTTTATGTATAATTAAAATATAAATCAAAAGTAGGAGTTAATTATGAAAATTTTAGTTCTCAATGGCAGTCCCAAGGGGGATTACAGTATAACTCTTCAAACCTTAATCTATCTTTCAAAGCTTCACCCTGAACACGAATTTGAGTTTATCAATGTAGGTCAGAGAATAAAAGCACTTGAAAAGGATTTTTCAGAAGCAGAAAAAATGATAAATAATGCTGATTTATTAATTTTTTCTTATCCTGTTTATACATTCCTTGCACCATATCAGTTACATAGATTTATTGAACTTTTAAAGGAGAAAGAAATAAATCTTAATAACAAATATGCTACCCAGGTTTCAACCTCAAAGCATTTTTATGATGTAACTGCTCATAGATATATTCAGGATAACTGTCAAGAAATTGGTCTTAAATTCATAAAAGGTCTTTCTGCAGATATGGATGATTTACCCTTGGAAAAAGGTCAGAAGGAAGCAAAAGCATTTTTCGATTTCCTTATATGGTCAGTTGAAAATGATATTTGCGAACCTGCTTTGAATTCATTTACAGCACCCCAAAATATAGCCGTTAATATTCCCGAAGAAAATGAAACTAATAAAAATGGTGACGTTGTTATAATTGCAGATTATTCTGAAAATGATATTCAGCTTCAGAATATGATTTCTCGCTTTCAAAATGTATTTAACCGCAAAACAAGGGTTGTTAATATAAGAGATTATCAGTTTAAAGGCGGATGCCTCGGCTGCCTTAACTGTGCAACAAGCGGTGAATGTGTTTATAAAGACGGCTTTGCAGAATATCTCAGAAAAGAGCTTAACTCTGCCGAAGCAAGAATTTTTGCATTCACAATCAAAGACCATTCATTAGGTACACAATTCAAGCTCTATGATGACCGCTCGTTCTGTAACGGTCACCGTTCCGTTACGATGGGAATGCCTGTTGGTTACCTTGTAAGCGGTAATTACAGCGAAGAGAAAAACTTGCAAACCGTTCTTGAGGCAAGAGCAAGTGTTGGCGAAAATTTCCTTTGCGGTATTGCAACGGATGAGTTTAACCCCGATGAAGAAATCGATAAATTGGCAAAAACTCTCGAATATGCCCTTGATAACAAACATACCCAACCGCAGAATTTCTATGGCGTCGGCGGTATGAAAATCTTCCGTGACCTTATATGGATTATGCAGGGCTTTATGAAAGAGGATCATAAGTTCTATAAAGCCCATAATCAATATGATTTCCCGCAGAAAAAGAGGGGGATGATGCTTCTTATGCACCTTTTGGGCGGAGCCCTTTCATCACCTAAAATCAAAGCCAAAATGGGCAACAAAATGAACGAGGGTATGCTGATGCCTTATAAAAAGGTTATAGAGGATTTGGAGAAAAACCAATAGGATGAAAATGAACACCAACTAAAAAGTCGGTGTTCATTTGCTTTATATAATTATTTCGAAATTGTTCTTGCCTTGTGCGAGGGCGATTTCTTCATTTTTATAACGGAATACCGCTTTTGTGTTTTCGGGTATGATGATTTCAAAATTCACTTTTTTCTCACTATTTTTATAGCTTACTGCTACAGTGCCTTGAACAGTTTCAATACTGCCACTCATTCTGCCGAACCTTGCAATTCCTTGAGGTTCAATAATAAGTGACTTGTAGCCTGCTGTACCGTCTTCCTGTTTTATACCTAAAAGATATTCAAAAAGGTATGCAACAGGTGCACCAAACATTGGGTGGGAGTGGGAACGGCTGCGGTCAGAGTCCCAATATTCGTGGAAGGTGGTGGCACCGTTTTTTCGCCAATGCTCGTAACCTTGGTCACCGTCGTGGGTTAAAAGGTCAACCGTCAAATCGGCGTCACCTTTTTGGAAGAGTATTCTTGTAACTATGTCGGTTGCAAAAATACCTGTGTCATAATAGCCTAACTTTTTATAATAGCTGACCATATTTTTATAGGTGTTTTTGTTGCCGAGACCTAAATCAACTGCAAAGGAGTTAGCACCTTGAACATTCATAATAAAGTTATCGTCAAATGTATTGAAATATGCAGCAGTTATTGCACCCTTGCGGTATTTAATTTTTTCTTCATATTCGGGTACATCTTCATCCTTGCCGATAATTTTTGCAATTTCACACATCTGCTTTAAGGATTTAACCATAAAATATGTGTTAACCATCGGGGCAGGAAGAACTACCTGCTGATTGTGAGAGGTGATATCTCTGTCGGGATAAAGAATATTCGGTCCGCACCAGTCACCAAGGCACCAGTTACCCGCTTTATCGCTTGTAACAAGTCCGTAATCCGAATGAGCTTCAAGGTAGTCTATATACCGCCTCATATTGTGATAGTATTTTGAAAGGATTTCTTTATCACCGTAATGCTTATATAACTGATATGGCACTTCAACAATAGCACATCCCCATCCACCCGGGCCACCACCGCTATGGAGATAAGGGGCTGTGTATTGAATATGACCGCTTAAAACATCCTGGCAGTCACCAATATCCTGCATCCATTTTTCATAAAACTTCTTTGCATCAAAGGCAGTTAAAACTGCGTGGCAGGTAAGCTGACCGTCACCGGTATAGCCTCGTCTTTCAAGGTGCGGGCAGTCCGAGGGGTGACCTGTGTGCATATTGCAAAGCATTGTGTGGGTAAAGGTTTTGTAAATCCAGTTAAGCGTTTCATTGTCGCAATCAAATTTGGAGGAAATAGGTACATCAGCGTGTATGACTTTGACACATTTAGGTATTGCATTACCGACAACCTCAAAATATCTGAAGCCGAACCAGGTGAATTTCGGTTGAGCTAAAATCTCTTTACCATCGGAAACAACAGAAAAAGTCTGACCTTGCTTGTGCTCGGGGTCTAATGAACTGTCAGATAAAAGCTCTTCGGAAAAATAAACAATTACCTTTTCACCCTTTTCTGCTTTGATTTCTAAAAGGGGATAGCCGGTCGTGTTTTCACCGCAGTCATAAATAACGGAATTTTCAGTTTTCTTAATAACATTAACTGAACGCTCTTCGATAAGCTTGTCAGCAGGGCAATCTGTTGTGCAATATTCGGTGTTAAGCTGTTCGGTTAAAACAGCATTTTCCCAAGCGGAATCATCAAAATCCTCACCGCAGCAATTTTCGTAATCAAGGAAATTATGATGCTCAGCGTAAGTGAAATTATATTCAGAAACAAAGCTTTTACCGATTTTGCAGTTTTCGTCAGAAACAAAATGCTGAGCATTATTTTCATTTTCTGCAGTAATGCAGTAAATTGCTTTGGGCAAACCAAAGGTGCGGTTTTCAAAGGTATACCAACCACCACCGAAGTGTACGGCAATAGTGTTTTTGCCTTTCTTCACATAAGGAGTAATATCAAATTGCGGGACATAAATTCTGTGTGCAGAGATAACCTCGTCAACAGGGTCACAGCCTGCTTCGAAATCGGAAGAAAGGGGTAAAAATGTATCGGGGTTTATGCATTTGCCGTTTATGTAACACTTGAAAAAACCAAGACCCAATATATTAAGATTTACTTTGCTAAAATCTTCAAGTTTAAACTTTCCTCTTAAAACAGAGAAAGTTTTTGGAATGCGTTCTTTCGCACCTACCCATTTTGCATTTTTGAAAAAGTATTCCTGATTCATAAATAAACCCCTTTCAATGTTTATAGCTAAAATATAACACAACTAATCTGCCATTACAATAAAAATATCTTAAGGGATATGTTGATGTGTTTTTGCCTTCCTTCGAAGGAAGGTGGCACGGAAAATCTTGATTTTCCGTGACGAAAGGTTCTTTGTTGCGCAGCAACATTTGCTGAAAGCAAAACAAAAAGACACCACTTCCGTGATGCCTTTCGTAATTATTTCTCTTCATGATATTCTTTCTCTGTGTTAACATTCCAGATGTTATCTTTCTTTGTTTCACCTGAAAGAATATTTTTAACCGCTTCAAAGGAAGTGCACATACTGTGGTCAATGTTATTGTAGCGGTGTTGACCGTTTCTGCCGACACAGAAAAGATTAGGTATGGTATTAAGATACTCTCTTAAATCATCCATTCTTTCATAAGTGTCAAAATAAGCAGGGTAAGCCTTTTTAACTCTTTCAACATGGGTGTCAAGAACATCATTTTCGCTGTCAATTAACCCCATAGTAACCATTTCTCTAACGGCGGATTTGGCGAACTCTTCATCGGTCTGTGCCCACATTTCGTCATCCTCGTTGCAGAAATATTCAAGACCCATCCAAACAGTGTTCTGCAAGTCTTTAACCATATATGGTGACCAGTTGTTATAAATCTGAAAACGCCCCATTTTCACATTTTTATCGTGAACATAAACCCAGTTGTCAGGCACGATATTGCCGATAGTTTTAGTCCTTGTTTCGTTTTTGAGATTGAGCTTGGGAATAAGCACGCCAACAGTCATATAATCACGGTAGGGAAGACCTTTTGCAATTTCTCTGTATTCTTCGGGCACATCATTCATACCCGTAACCAAATCCTTGACAGGCATTGAAGAGATTATATAATCACCCTCAACTGTAACTTTCTCACCGTCTTTTTCATAAACAAGACCTGTGATTTTGTTGTCGGTATCTTTTACAATCTCGCAAACTTTCGCATTTTTAATAATCTTACCGCCCATTTTTTCGAATTCTGAAGCAGTAAGCTCCCAAAGCTGACCGGGGCCAAGCTTGGGGTAAGCAAATTCTTCAATAAGAGAGGTTTCAACCGTTCTGTTTTTCTTGTTTAAGATTTTACCGAAAATGTCCTTGAGCACTGCCATAATTGAAAGACCCTTAACCCTCTGCGCACCCCATTCGGGAGAAATCTCTGATGGATGTCTGCCCCAAAGATTTTCTGTGTAGTTTTCAAAGAACATTGAATAAAGCTTTTTACCGAAACGGTTAATATAAAAATCCTCAAGAGATTTTTCTTCACGCTTATATACGAGAGTTTTTAAATAACTGAAACCAACTATAACTGTGGTAACAAGCCCCATATTCTTTATGGTATCGAATTTCAATGAAACAGGGTAGTCAAAGAATTTGTTTTTAAAGAAAATTCGGGAAAGTCTGTTTCTACGGAGCATTACTCTGTCAGTTTTTTCAGGGTCGGGACCGCCTGCAACAACAGTTGACTCTCTGCCTAAAGCAATGTCATCAAAAGGTTTACTGCCCTGCGTGGGAAGCATTTTCTCCCACCATTTGTTTACCTCGGGAACCTTAGAGAAAAAACGGTGACCGCCCATATCCATTCGGTTGCCCTTGTAATTAACAGTTTTGGAAATACCGCCAAAATCACCGCTTTCCTCGAAAACGATGATTTCAAAATCTTTTGACTTGTCCAATAATTCATAAGCCGCAGTAAGCCCTGCAGGCCCTGCACCGATAATTAAAACCTTTTTCATTAACATTCCAAAACCGACTTAACGGCAACTCCTTTTATTAAAAAGAATTACTTATAAAAAAATAATTCCCATAATTTTTCAGTATATTTAAAATAATATACTAAAACGAAATAAATATCAATGTTTTTTAGTTTGTAACTTATTAAGAATTTATAAATTTTATTTCTATCGCTCGTGCATTTCTGCTTGCACCATATCAAACATCTCCTGAAGAGCCTGCATAAGTGATTGCATTAGATCATCTTCATTCCGTGTCACCAAGTGCAGCAGATGGGAGTATGTACCGCCCTTGATGATGTCCCGATCGCAAGGAGTGATATTGCCGTAGTATAGTTCCTCTATGATACTTCGCATGTCGCTACCTCCTTTGGCAGGGACACACAATACCAGCTTCAGGTGACAATATCCGGACATAAGGCACATTGTTAGCAATTAAGTAACACGTTGCTTTTCACTGTATGTAGTCTGCATCTTAACGGAAATACTTGAAAACTTGCGTTTCTTGGTATATAATATTTTGGTATATTGTATACATGATGTTTTTCGGCTGTCGTGTTATTTACAGAATATCCCAGAAAACATTTCGCAAAGCTCTTGACTTATTTGCGAAAGCAAGCTGAATAAAACAGACATTGGTGTTCATGCACAGGCACGACTGAACAGCATGTATGTGTGAATTCCCTTTTGGCTAAGGAGTATAGAAATGGCTCAACAGAAAATGAAATTTATCTGCTGTAAATGTGGCACAGAAACTGATGCCGCAATCACAACAGAGCGTTATAAAAAATTGCTATGCAGAGAGTGTTTTGGGAAAAGAAAAGATACTCGCACCAATCAACTGAACGATCTGACCGGAACAGAATGGGCAAAGCATAGCAAAAGTATTGAAACTTATCATGACACAAGGACTCCTAATCAAAAGGAGCATGGTGCCTGCTTTCCTAAGTCTTTGGCACGTCATCAAATTGAAATTTACACAAAATCGGGTGATGTTGTTCTTGATCCCTTTATGGGTGTAGGTACTACTATGCTGGCTGCACATGAATTGGGAAGAAATAGCCTTGGTATTGAGCTTAATCATAGATTTGCTCAAATGTGTCGTGATGAAATTTCAGAGAACGGTATCTGCGCAGAAATTTTTGAAGATGATGCAGATAACATGCTGTCGCATATTCCTGAAAGTTCCGTTGATTTTATTCTTACCAGTCCTCCGTATGCCAACCTTTTGAAAACAATTAAAGGTGACTTTGCGTACAAATGGCGTGAGCATTCCGCAATTGATCCAATCAAAAATCCTGCTCCATATTCTTCAAATGATTATGATATCGGGAATATGGAGTACAAAGAAGGAATCCAATCAATAGCCAGCATCATGGGAAAATGTTTTGCGGTTCAGAAACCCAACACTTATGCTGTTTGGATTGTCAAAGATTTTCGAGATTTAAAACGGGAAGTACCTTACATCAATTTCCATGGAGACATTATCCGATGTGCTGAGGATGCTGGATACACTTTATGGGATATTAGAATCTACGATCAAACAAATTTTCGTCCGCTTGTCTGCTTGGGATATCCTTCAAGAAACTATTACTTGAATATTGGCCATTCATATATGCTGGTATTTAAAAAGATGAGGTAGTTATGGACGAAAAACGCTATTACATCAATTTGGATGCTATTACCACGCGCGAGAAGCAAGCGTTAACTCACAATATTCACCCGTATCCTGCTAAATACATTCCGCAGATTCCGGGTTCATTGATCGATTACCTGTGCATTCCTGCTAACAGCATTGTTATGGATCCCTTTTGCGGATCTGGAACTACCCTCTTGGAAGCGGCGATTCGTGGGCACAATGCCATAGGAACAGACTCTAACCCTATCGCTACACTTATCTCAAGAACAAAATGTACCCTACTATCTAAAGAACAGTGTGCCCTAATAGACGATGTTCTTTCTAAGCTGGATATGTTTGACAGTGCAGATGATAGTGTTATCACGATTCCTGATTTTCTTAACCGAGATCACTGGTTTCAGTTCAACATGCAACAAGAACTTGGTTATATCCGTAATCTGATCGATTCTATTGACGATGTTTACACTGCTGATTTTTTGCGGACCGCTTTTTCGGCTATCATTGTTAAGGCATCTAATCAAGAAAGCGATACAAGGTGGAGAGCTAAGGACAAAAACCTTCCGGATGGATTCGCTCTTGCGGAATTTAAGAAAAAAGTCTTGGATATGCTTCACCGAATGAAACAGCTGGAACAATATTCATTAGGCAATGTTACTGTAAAAACACAGGACTCTCGCTTTGTTGATTTTATTCAAGACAATTCCGTTGCATGTGCAATCACTTCTCCACCGTATATGAATTCTTTTGACTACTACCTTTACCATAAGTTACGCATGTTCTGGCTTGGTTACAACCATTATGAAGCACAAGAAAAAGAAATTGGTTCGCGTAACAAGCATTGTGATAACGGGCGTGGTGTAGATGCCTATATTGAAAGCATATCCCAAGTTGTTGAGCAGGTGTATTGCAAATTGATGAAACAGGGGTATTTCTGCGTTGTTATCGGTGATTCTATTTATAAAAACGAGCTGATCCATATGGATGATGTGTACAATCAAATTGCGCACCAGATCGGTTTCACAACAAAGGAAGTATTTTCTTTCGATCAAAGAAAGTACACTCGTGCATTTACTCCAAATCTAAAAACTGCAGAGAAAAAATCCCACATCATGATTTTTCAAAAATAACTATTGTATTGAAAACGGCGGCACTGCTATTGCAATGCCACCGTTTTTGATTTTATTCAACAATCCACGCAAAACGTTCAGGATAAGAGGTTGCTTCGGCACTATCGCGAGGGACCCTCTTTACAGTGTAAAGATATTGTTCATGGCCGCTTTGCGGTACTTGTGTGAAAATCAGCACATCCCCTTGTTCGAATGTTCCAAAGATTTCTCTGTTTCGCAAGGCAAAGCGCACCTCGCTATTTTTTCTGGGATGAAGAGGAGAAGGAACGTAGAAAATAACACGTGCATTCTCTACAATCTCTCCACTGTTTTCATACTTCAGACTAAAATAACGCTCAGACTGCATCGCTCCTTTAGGGGTCCTTTGCGGCTCACTTAACGGTTCGAAGAAAGATTTGTACGCGATAGGGATAATAATTTGTCCGGGGGAAGATTTCAGATCCACATCGTTTTTGCTCAGGTGTTTATAGAAACTTTTGGCGGGTCCACTGTCAGTAACCGTAACCGGCGGTACGGTTGTACTATTGTCTGCTGCAAGAACCACGTTTCTATATTCTTCACGAATCTCTGTCTCAGGAGCAAGATGACTAAAATCGTGCTTTCTTGCTCTGCCAGTGATTGGCTCAGCACCAAACACAGTGGTTTCCCCGGAAGTGCCGGCAGTGGTTTTTGTAGAAACCGCTTTTCTGCTTGTGACACGGATCTCACTTTCGGTGCACACCAAATGAGAATCGTATAATTGCTTAATCAAGTCTTCCGTTGCCTTTTTGCAGCATGGGCCATCCTGACGGAATATCCCCAAAGAACGAACTATGTTCGCAAAGTTCTCGGCTTGCTCAGGAATACCCAGATCAAAATCCTCGCAACTTGCAATTTCATAGTTCGAATACAAACCACCGCCTGTCAAGTTGTTTGATCCTATATAAACTTTGCCATACTTCTCACCGGTCAAAACATAGACCTTGGGGTGAAAAGTAGATGATAAATTACGATTGTAAAAGATAAACAAATTCTCTGATATTCCAAGGACCGCACGTAATGCTTCAAAGGAAGTGTTTTTCTGATCAATACCAATTGTTGCATAAACACTGCCTCCAGCTGCACGAAAAGCTGAAAGTGGGTCAAACAGTGCGTCTACACCGCTTACTTTTGCATAAGCTACAGAAAAAGCAAAGTTGTTATACTTTCCCGAGTTTAAGTCATCGATGAGTAATTTCCCCAATTTTTCGTTATAAGGCTGAATTATCAATTTCATATATAATCCTCCGCACAATTATTAATGTTATATATATGATAGCATAAACATTATTAATTGTAAAGGGGTATGCTGAAAATTTTTTCAACTCCTACCCTCGCAACCCTTTTGTTGCTAACACATTGAACGGAATTTCCGCTCCTACTGAAGAAAAAATGGCTGATTTCTGGCGCTGATTCACCAGTCATCAACCTTTTTTGTTGCATTTCTCATGTTTTGACTCCAAAACATGGTTATAAAAGAAGATTGACTCACAAGTCTTGGTAGACTTATGAGTCAATCATTATGGCACGTCGCACCGAAAAAGATATCATTAAAACATAAAGGTGAACGAGCCGTATATACATAGAAAAAATGTCATTATAAATCCAACTATTATGTTTTTCTTGTACTTGTATCCCTTTGATTTTAAAATAAAACCAAAAATAATTGATGTGATTGGAATAGGGGTTAATAAAAAGAATAACCACATATTTTCAACAAATAGCCCATTTGCATTTGATACTGCCCCAACCAAAGCC
>JAZQJD010000010.1:0-42472 GCA_045541435.1 Acutalibacteraceae bacterium | reverse complement strand
GCTCATTTTCGATACTCTAGCGTATCGCTCTCTCAAACTTCTTTCGAAGCCCGAATTCTACTGTCGCAAAATTTTCTTTTACGCTCAAAAAAATCTCAAGGGTTTCTTTCTTTTCTCGTTGTTTAATTTTCAAGGTTCGTTTGCTACTCTCGAGGCTCGGAAGTTTGTCCTCAACTCGCGAGTGCCTGAACATAATATCATGTTCATCTTCATTTGTCAACAAGTTTTTTAAGATTTTTTAGCGTTTTTTCAACCCACCCGGGTGTTTCGCTTTCTTCTATCTTAAAGAGCAACTTTTCGGTTTTTCCGTCTGCGCTCTCTTGTCGCCAACGAGACAGAATTATATCACTATGATTTCGAAAAGTCAACACCTAATTTTAAATTTTTTCAACTTTTTTTGCGGTTGATTTTCCAACTATATTTTTATACTCATTTACATAGGAAAAGCCCAGCACATTCATACCTTCGTATAACTCTTTTAAAGGAATAAGAACAAAGTCTCTTTCTCCTATTAATGAATGCGGAACGGTAATATCCGGTGAATTATTCTCATAGTCTTCAACTATCAATAAATCCAGATCAATCACTCGTGGTCCGTTTTTAAACTCACGAACTCTACCCATACCTGCTTCAATACCCAAACAGGCACCTAAAAGCATTTCAGGTGATTTTGTTGTTTCCACCTCGACAACAGTATTATAAAAGCTTTGTTGCTCTGTATAACCCCAAGGGGCTGTTTCATAAATTGAAGCACATCTTAATACTTTAACATCGGGCAATAAATCAATAGCTTCAACTGCGTTTCTGATGTTCTCTGCTCTGTCACCTATATTAGTGCCTATACCTATTACTGCTTTCATCGGTTTATAATCTCCGCATACTCTTCTCTTGTTATAGTTTCCTCAACTGCTACATAATCAAAATCTGCACTTATAGGTGCTTCAGGCTTTTTTAGAAGCACTGTCACACTTTTAAGCTTAGGATATGTTTTCATTATCTCCATAGCAACCTTATTGGAAGCATACTCGATAAGATTATAGCTTTCCGCTGTAAACACTGCTCTCGCTGTCTTAATTATCTTTGCATAGCTGACAGTATCATCGAGCTCATCACTTGCATTTGCGGTTTTAGCATCAATCAAAGCTGTAATATCAAGCTCAAACATCTGACCATTAATTTTCTCTTCGGGATTCACACCGTGGTATGCTTTTAACCTCAAGCCCTTTACAATTATCTTTTCCATATTTTCTCCTTATTTATAATAGTATAAAACTTACTTTTAACGCATCAACGGTTTCTTTTACATCATGGACTCGCAAAACTCTTGCACCATTTACTGCACAGCACATCGCTGCCACAACGCTTCCTGCAACCCGGTCTTTTGGCTTTTCTTTACCCGTTATTTCTCCAATTACTCTTTTTCTGGAAGCACCAATTAACAATGGTGAATATCGTGATAAAGTTTTGCAATTTTTTAAAAGCTCTATATCATCATTACGGGTTTTACCGAAGCCTATGCCACAATCATAACAAAGGTTATCTTCATTTATTCCGAAAGCGGTTGCCTTGATTTTCATATTATTAAAGAAATCAATGACATCTTCAACCACACCATTTTTATAATCATTCATTTCTTTTGAAGATTTACCGCCCGTGTGCATAAAAATCCAACCTGCATTATGCGCTTTAACAATATCTGCCATAGCAGGATTAAAGATACCGCTTTCATCGTTGATTATACTGACTCCCGCTTCAAGTGCGAACTTTGCAACCTCAGGTCTGAAAGTATCGATTGATAAAGGCAATTTTGAATTATTGACCAGTTCGGGAAGAATTTCAAGACGCTTCAACTCTTCTTCAACAGATATTATTGTGTTATTTGGAGCAGTTGAACAAGCACCGACATCAATGATATCTGCACCCTCTTCATAAAGTTTATTAAGCCTTTCGAGAGCACTCGAAAGGCCATTGAATTCTCCACCATCTGAAAACGAATCGGGTGTAATATTAAGAATCCCCATTACAAGAGGACCATTTTTATTTCCAATTAAATCTTTAAAAGAAAACATTATTTTCCACCTGTCAACAAAGACATTACTTCAGAACGGGTTCTCGCATCACTTCTTGCGGTACCACGAAGAGCAGAAGTCTGTGTAACTGCACCTGCAGCTTTTGCACCACGCATTGTCATACAAAGATGCTCCGCTTCAATGATAACTGCAACACTTTTTGCTCCTAATTCGTCATAAAGAAAATCTGCAATCTGAGTTGTAAGACGTTCTTGCACTTGAGGACGCTTTGCGTATACATTAACGATACGAGCAAGCTTTGAAAGACCTATAATTCTGCCATCTGCAGGAATATAGGCAATATGAGCTTTACCGACAAAGGGTAATAAATGATGCTCACACATTGAATACAATGGTATATCACGAACAACAACCATTTCATCGTTGCCGGGCTCATTAAAAAGCTTAAGGTGAGCGTGGGCATCTTCAGAGAGACCTGAAAACACCTCTTCATACATCCTTGCAACTCTGTTTGGCGTTTCCTTAAGACCTTCTCTATCGGGGTCCTCCCCTATTGCTTCAAGAATATCTCTGACTGCTCTTTCTATTTTTTCTCTATCCATTTAATCCACCTCAAAAGAAAAGACAAAGAGCATTCATCTTTTCGTCTGTACTATAATAAACCTTTGCACCTACCAAATCTTCAATAAGGCCTAAATCGTGATAAATCGTGTAGACAACACCTGTATTGAAAAGGGTATCTTTTGCTTCAGCAAGAGAATTCGCATCATTGAATCGAAGCTCAACACATTTATATCCTCTGCGGCTTGAATTATAAACTGCATTTTCAACAGTTGTTTCAAGCTGCTCAGTTGCAACATCATTTATGAAAGCGTTTTCATACACGAAATAATTATATCTTTTTGCAGTACACAAAGGTAAATTCTGTTCAATATTTCGATGCTCTAAAAGAATATCATCAGTTGTTACATTAAAGAATGTGTGACGAAGAACTTGAGTTGCGGTTTTAGGGTCATCCCAGGTAACATCAACAAAATACCCCTCGCCATCAAGAAGAACATAGTTCCACATATGTCCGATATAATTCTCGCCATCTTCAGTTGACTCACCTGTTACAAGCCTGTTATCAATATTCAATTTACTCAAGAGATATTGAAATGCTCTTGCATATCCCTCACAAGACGCCTTACCGTTTACAATACAACCATAAGCAGTATTAGCAAAAGAGCTTGTTTCGGGGTCAACATAAACACAATTAGTTACAAGATAATCGTGAATATAAAGCTCTTTTTCATAAGCAGATGTAAACTTCTCCGCACCTTTTAAAATAGCAGGAACAACTGCTTCCAATTCTGTTTTCTGCTTTTGATAGGTTTCTTTATTCAAAGCATAAGTTGGTTCAAAAAATGTTTTCAAGCCCTCCTTATACACCTTGCAATTAAGACCTAAACAGAAAAGGTCGGGATTATCATACGAAATTGCAGTAAAAATCCTGTTAAGGTTGCCCGTTGTTAATTTAGGAATTTCGATTCTTTCGGGCATATCGTAAATACTGTCAAGAATAACAGTATAAATAGCTTGCTCTTCTGCTGAAAGCTCATAATAACAATGTCTGTAATAACCCGAATCAATACCGGATGCAGGAGCTTTTAAATTTTCAAATTCAGCTGGCTTCAGACTTGTATCATAAATTGCATAAAGAAGACTGCAGCACACAGCAACCGCTACAAAAAAAACTGCTACCAAAGCAACAAGTATTTTAATTTTTTTGTTATTCTTCATCATTAATCTCCTTTTCGGAAACATAAACCTTCAGTTTCTCTTTAGATGTTTTAGGGATAAGGTATTCTATTTTTTCTTTATTCTCAGTATAGTCAACAATAGAAATATCACTTTTGCAGTAGTTTATTAATTTTGAAAAAAGAGCATCTGCGGAATTGAATTTCTCGATGTTATAAAAAGCTTCAAAGGAAGAAACTATAACCTCTGCATTTAATCTTGAACACTCATAGCCTTTTTCTGTTTCGCAGATATATTTCATATATTTAAAAACCTTTTCGGGAGCGATTGTGTTTTCCCCTCTTTTCAGCTCCAAAAACATATCCGGAGTATCATATTCAACATCTTTATTAACCCTAATAGTTACATCACCCAAAGCTCTGAACACAGATTTATAACCTGTATCAGTAAAAAGAAGATATCTGTCGATGTCAACCTGCTTGTCACTTTCAACCGCAGAAACAAGCGTTTTCACTCCGTTGGCAAGCAAAATCTTCTGATACGTGGATTTATATTGCTTGCTTTTCAAGGTTTGGTCGAAAGGAATAACTCTTATGGTTTTCTCACTCAGATTAACATCAATAAGATTGATAAATCTTGCTTCTTTTCCGTCATCAGAGGTAACTGCTACAAGAAAAAGTGCATCACCTTGAAGCACAATGTTATCTGTTTTTTCCGTGGCGGGAGCAGAAGTGGTGCTTTCCTCATCAGTTTTAACAAAGATATTATTAAAATCATAATTCAAGGAACGCCACAATAAAAATGTTGAAACAGAGCCTAAAACAATTACAAAAGCGATAAACAAGCATATTAATGCGGTTGTTTTTCTCTTTTTATTTTTTCGTTGCAAGTCAAAGCCGTATTTAGCCAAACTAACACCTCGTTAATTATACATATACACATTAATTATACTAAAAAATTATAAAAAAAACAATACCAAAAGAAAAATTCACATTTCCTTTTGGTATTGTTAACATTTATTTAGCTCTACCGTAATGAGTAGGATTAAGAATCTTGCCAACTCGCGGAACAAGAAAATCAATCCACCAATGAAACCATTTTCCTATTAAAATGCATTTAAGCTTATCCCCCACTTTTTTTGCTTTTTCGTCAGTGCCCGGAATGTAGCTGGGGTGCATTTTTATTTTTTTACCATTAAACTCGAATTTTAACACTCTTTCCGCTACAGTTGCCAAAGGTCTGATTCTCATAACAAGAGTGTTTTCGTTTTCCCAATATGCATAAGAACGCACAAGCATTCTTAATTCGCCGATGATAATTTCATCAAGGCTTTCCTCACCATTCATCGAAACAAAAATGCTGTTTTTAAAACCGCCATCTTCACTCCATGAAAAATTAAAACCATTTTCTGAAAATTCAAATTTCATATTATCCATATTACCCCCTCTGTCTTTAGCAAAAAAGACAATAGGCATTGGTAATACACTTATAGGAAAACCTATAAAATTAATAAACCTACATTTCCTTAATGAGTATGTTTTACCACTTATTAAATCTTCTGTTTCGGAACGTTCTTTTGCAATGATTTTTGATTTATCGGGTAGGGTTATTTGGGTGGCTTCTTTATCTGAAGCAGGCGTAATAAACGCTTGGGACATATACTTCCATATAACATCAAGAGTTTCCTGCAAATCGCTATGCTCCGAGGTCATAATCAAGCAAGCATTATAATCCTCAAAGGAAATAGCATATTGACAAAACATACCCTCGCATCTATATGTATTCGGCATACCTGCACATCGCCAAAAACCGCAACCATAGCCCGCACTTGCATCCGGCTCTTTTTCACTAACTGAATTATCTGTTATAAAGCCTGTTGCTTCCTTTGTCCACCATTCAGGTATCACTTGAACACCGTTATTTTTACCTTTATTTTGATAACACAAAATCAATTTTGCAATATCTTCGGTTTTAAGCATCAATCCCCAACCGCCTGCTTCAACCCCATCAGGCGAATGCTCCCAAAAAGGAATTTCAATTCCAAGAGGTTCGAATAAACGAGGGGTAAGATATTCTGTTATGGATTCGCCTAAAGCCTTGCAAAGCATTTTTGATGCTACATAGTAGTTATCATTAACATATCGCCAGCTTGTACCCGGCTCAAAAATCCATTTCGCATTAACAAAAAGCTTAAGCCAATCGTCACTTTTGCTGCCACGGATTGAAGTTTGCTTCCCCGCGGTCATACATAAAAGATGATGTATTGTAAGCTTTTCTAAAAAAGCATCTTTCTTTTTCGGACGAATTTCGGGAAAAACTTCAACAAGCTTTGTTTCTCTTGTTATTCTCCCCTCATCTAAAGCAAAACCATAGGCAGTTGCAAGAAAGCTTTTGCTTATGGAATAAACCATATGGGGTATTTCAGCATTAAGAGGTTTACTCCAAGCTTCACAAGCCACTTTATTATCCCTCAAAATCATCAAGCTGTGAACATTAATGCCTCTATATGACATTTCCTCGGTCATCTTTACGATAACCGAGGAGTCTATACCTACTGATTCGGGAGTTTCTGCTCTTTCTAATGATTTATTCAAAATCTTCATAATCTTTAATATGTTCAGATTCGTAACCCTTGTAGATATCAACACTACGAATGTGCCATTCTACGAAGCCATAATCATTTGCCATTCTATCGGCAGTATCTTTCCACTTTCTTGCAACATCAACTGTTTTTGCAAAAAGCTCTTCAACTTTTTCAGGGCTTTGCAAGTCAGTTGACTTTGCACCACTTTCTTGAACCATTTTCTTAATGGCACCGGGGTTATCCATAACAGGACAAGCACGAAGCATATTGTCAGAGAAAGGCTGACGAGCCTTATATGCCATAAAGATAGGGCTCTTAAGGGCATCAATAACATGCTTATCTTTATCTTTAATGTTAACATTTGAATAGTGAGCGAATACGCAAGGCTCACAGTCACCGTTTGCACTGATATGGAAATACTGCTTACCGCCTGCAACACAACCGCCAACATATTCACCATCATTAAAAAAGTCGATTGTGAACATAGGCTTAACTTCTTTAAATCTCCATTTGCGAATTTGGTTATACATTTTTTCACGTTGCTCTGCAGTTGCCATAAGCTCGGGAGTTGAACCGCAACCAACGGGAACAAAAGTAAAATACCATGCAAAAAGAACGCCTTGGGAGATAAGGAAATCCGCATATTCATCAGAAGCTATTACATCCGCATTGGCTTTTGTATAGCAAAGTGAAGAACCAAAAGGAACACCACGCTTTTTAAGGCGTTCCATAGCAGAAATAACCGCTTTATATGTACCTTTTCCACGGCGTGCGTCAGTAGTTTCCTCATTACCTTCGATTGAAATTGTAAGGAACATATTACCGACTTTCTTAAGTTCATCTGCAAAAGCATCATCGCAGAGAGTACCGTTTGTGAAGGTTATGAAAAGACAATCGGGGTTTTCCTTGCAAATACGAATAAGGTCATTCTTGCGAACAAGAGGTTCACCGCCTGTATAAAGATAAACGTATGTACCAAGCTCTTTACCCTCTTTGATAACTTTATTGATATCGTCATAAGTCATCTGAAGATGATTGCCATACTGAGCAGCCCAACAACCTGTGCATTTAAGATTGCACGCAGTTGTAACGTCAATAAGAATTGCCCAAGGAATATTACAACCATGCTCAAGCATAGCCGCTTTTCTTCTATCATAACTTTTAACAACGCTGTTAATAAACGGCGGAATAAGCTTCTGAATAACATCCGGATCTGTGTCCATTACAATTCTTTTAATAAGAGTTGCCCATTCGTTGCCGGGTCTTGAAAGCCTTTCTTTAAGACCCCGAAGCACTTTATGGTGAATTTCTTCTTTTACTAACTTATCGCCAAAATCAATAAGCTTGAAAAGATTTTTGTCATAATCCTTTCTTACATATTTGATTGCTTCCTTAATTATAAATGCAATTACTTTTTGTTTATAAGACATTTTTATATTCCTTCCTTACCAATCCAATCTCCATTCTTCAGTTTGCTCACCTTCAAAAACAGCAGAACCGCTTATAGAACCTTTATGAGCTGCACCATCAATATGAAGCGGTATTTTATAATTAGCATAGGTTACGAAACCTTCTGCATTGATTCTCAGTTCTATGCTTGAACCCTTATATACAATATCTGCCGCATCAATATCCATAAAGCTGATGTCAAAGCTTGCAACATCAAGGTAACCAACAGACCCTGCATTGTGAGTGGGAACATCATACATTCCCACACTTTCTTCAACAAGCTTAATTTTTATAACATATTCATTTCCCATACGCTGAACCGAGGCAGATTCAACACCACTTTCATTCAAGGAAAATCCGTTGCGTTTAGGAAGAATAATAGGAACGGTTTCACCTTCCGAATTAACAGCTTTACCATTTTGATAAACCAGTGTTTCATCAACAGGTTTTACAACCCAACCTATCATAAGGTTAACCACAGACTTAACTATTTCTCCACCTGTACATTCAGTAACATCCGCTGTAAAGCCTTCCGAATGAGCCACTGTTAAATTACCGGTATACGCTTTGGTTTTGTTAACCGCATCTGCTGCTTTTGAAATAATCTGAGCCTTTGTCCACCCGGATGGATTATCAAGAACATTACCTTGGGTATTTTCAATGCTTACTGCAGGAGTATCAATATTATTGCCGTTTTCATTTTTATTTTGCTCTGTTTGGCTATCAGCATTTTCGTTACTCTTATCCTCTTTAGTTGGAGCGAAAGTCAAACCTTCTTTATAAATGATAGTTCCTTCTGTATTATTTTGAGTACCATATTTTAAATTTTCTTTATTGTTTATAGCTAATATGCAGACAATCAAGACAGCTGTTAACAGCATAGCAGCTATTAAAACAAACAATACTTTTTTGTTACCTGCCGAGCTTGAATTATTTTTCTTCTTTATTCTACTCACCACCAAAAGCACTAATAACTTTTGCATTTTAAATTATCATTGTTAAGAATATGTTAAATAACAACTGTAAATTCAGAACCTTTGTTTAAAACGCTTTCAACGTCTATTTTATAATCGAGCATATTAATTACTTGCTTAACTAACGCAAGTCCCAAACCATTACCCTCTTGAGAATGAGAAGTGTCACCTTGATAAAACTTATCAAAAATATGCTTTTGCACTTCACGACTCATTCCGCAACCATTGTCTTTCACACGAACAATGATATCATTCTTGTCTTTTTTTAAATCAATACTAATCGTACCGCCGTAAGAAGTATATTTAATAGCATTAAAAATGAGATTATTCCAGACGATTTCCAGCAATGCTTTATCACTTTTTACCGTTACCTCATCCAAATCTACATTTAATTCAATATTCTTCTCTTCAATTTTTTCTTCAAAAGACAGAATGCAGTATCTTATTTGTTCATCTAAAGAAAACTTTTCTTTTTTTATTATTCCTTGATTTTCAATTTTATTAAGCTTAAGAATATTTGTTACAAGGTTGGTCAGAGAGGTTATAGCTTCCGAAAGCAAAAAAGTGTATTCACGTCTTTTTTCAACAGACAAATCCTGATTTTGCAACAAATCTGCATATCCCTGAATAACACTCAAAGGAGTTTTTATTTCGTGAGAGACATCTGCAACGAAATTATTACGCATATTTTCAAGTGATGATATTTCCGTAAGCATCTTATTGAAATTCACTGCAAGATAATCCATTTCGCTTTTTGGCTTATCAAAAAATACAGGAACTCTTACATTAAAATCACCTTTAGCAACTTTGTTTGCCGCCTCGCATACTGCTTTAATTTTGTTATAATACACTCTGCCTTTCACGAAATATATTAAGCAAGCCGAAATCGTGCAACCCAATAAAAGGTACAGTATTCCTATTAAAGCCAGAGAAGATGTCCTAACACCTTTATTTATTGCTGTTGTAAGAATCAAAACCAAAAATGTTCCGTTTAAGGCAACAATAAAGAAAACCGCAAAAAACTCAACAATAAAGTTACGAAGCCTGCTGGCAAAATCTTTTTCTTTTGTGTTTATTTTCATACAAGAATCACCGCCTTGTACCCAAGACCGTGAACCGTTACAATTTCTATATCTTTACATTCAGAAATTTTACCTCTGAGTTTTGTTATGCAAACATCCACAGTTCGAGGTGCACTTTCACTATCAAAACCCCAGAATTCATTCATAAGCTGGGTTCTTGTAAAGGTTCTTTTGGGATATGATAAAAACTTGAAAAGAATGTTAAACTCTTTAACTGAGAGTCCTAAATTTTCTCCATTATAATAAGCTGCATTTTCAACTGAATCCAATTCCAAACCACCAATAACAATTTTCTTTTTATTAGCAATTCTTGCTCTTCTTAAAATTGCTTCAATTCTGAAAATCAACTCTTTCATTTCAACAGGCTTCACTATATAATCATCAATTCCGATTCTATAACCTATTTCTTTTGATTGCAAATCATCCCTTGCAGTCAAAAATAAAAACGGGATATCTTTATTAGTAACACGAACCTGCTCAGCAAATTCAAAACCATTGATATCCTTCATCATAATATCAGAAACAATCATATCAAATGACATTTTTTCCATTTGTTCAAATGCTTGAGCTACACTGTGACAACCGACAACTTTATAGCCACTATCGGTAAGATATGAGCAAACAATTCTGTTAAACTGAACATCATCTTCCACAAGTAAAATGCAAACCATTTTTTCACCTCCACAAAGAGAATGTAATCTACGTTTTATTGTACAATAACAATGTTAAACTTTTGTTAACCAAAAGTTTAACAATTAACTCCGAAGAATATCAGATATTCCTCGGAGTTTGCTTAGTTTTTATCAATTTTTCAACAGGTAATTGAGCAAGGATAATTGCAACAAAAACAAGAGCACAACCGAAAATTTCATTTCCCGTGAGTCTTTCCCCAAAAACTGCACCTGCCAATGCGGCAAAAACAGATTCAAGACTCATTAATAGACTAGCAACAGTCGGGTTGAGATTTTTCTGTGCCACAATTTGAAGAGTAAATGCTATACCGGAAGACATAACACCGGCATAGAAAATTGCAAACCAGGCTCTTGAAATTGCTTCCGGGTCAGGATGTTCAAAAATAAACATACCTATTGCGGAAATAACTGCTGAAACAAAAAACTGAACTAACGAAAGTCGAACACCATCAACTGATTGAACATAATGGTCAACTATCATAATCTGAACGGCAAAAAGAAATGCACAAAGAATCAAGAGCAAATCTCCACCGCTTATTCCACCTGCCTCGGTGACACAAAGGAAATACATACCGCAGGTTGCAATAACTATGCAAGCCCAAAGAATCGGTTTAACCTTTCTTTTAAAAAGCAATCCGAGAAGAGGAACAATGAGTATATACAATGTTGTTAAAAAGCCTGCTTTGCCCACACTTGAATACATTATTCCGTACTGCTGAACCAATGACGCAAGACAAACCGAACCACCGCAAAGAAAACCGCCTACAATAAGCCTTTTTGAGAAAAATGTTTTGTTCTCATTATGAGGTCCGTTACCGATTGTTTTTTTGTTTCGTTTCATTATTGCCAATGAAACAGGGGTGAGAACAACCACCGCAAGACAAGACCTTAAGCACAAAAATGTGAAATTGCCGATTTCTTCAAGCCCTTTACTTTGGGCAACAAAAGCAGTACCCCAGATGAATGCCGCAACAGTTAAAAGCAATGAGGAAACCAAAGCTTTGGATTTAGTGACTTTTTCCGACATAAAAACCTCTGAAAATATATAATAACGAATGATATAATATCACATAAATTTATATAATTCAACAAATAAATAAACTGCCGAACAGAAATATTTTCGGCAGTTATTTTAAAATTATTAACCTAAATTCTGACGGACAAGTTTTGCCCGTAATTTATCTCTTTCAATTCTATCTAAAGGTCTGTCAACAGAAAGAGAAATTGTTGCAGGCTGCATATGAATCATAAGTGCTTCAATCTGAGCACAATCCATATTAATTATACCCTTAACCGCACCAAGACGAACAAGAGAAATAAGCTCCATAAATTCACTTGTATCAATCATTCTTGCATATTTGAGAACACCATAAGCTCTGAAAATTCTGTCTTCAGTAACAGGTGCTTTAAAAATTTCTTCTCTTGCGACTCTTTCCTGTGCCGCAATCTGCAAAGCGATTGATTTAAGGTTTTCTATGGCGGCTTTTTCGGAAATTCCGAGAGTAATGGTATTACTTAAGCGGAATAAATCTCCTTTTGCCGCTGCACCCTCTCCGTAAGAGCCACGAAGAGAAAGGCCCAATTTAGAAACGGTTGTTATAAGCTTTGTAATCTGAGAAGATGAAACCAAAGCAGGAAGATGAAGAACAACGGAGGCTTTCATCCCTGTCCCCAAAGCAGTTGGGTCTTGGGTAAGATAACCCAATCTGTCATCAAAAGCAAACTGAAGCACTTCGCTTAACTGGCTATCAATTTTATCTGCGGTTCTGTAGGCTTCATCAAGAGCAAAGCCTGCATACATAACCTGAAGACGAATATGATCTTCTTCATTGAGCATAACACTTACCGCTTCATCCTCTGTTAAAAGAAGTGCTCTGCCGTCACGGGAAGAAGCAAACTCAGGGCTGACAAGATGCCTTTCTGCTAAGGAAACAACCTCCGCTTGAGAAAGAGTTTTCATTTCATAATAATTAAAGGAATAATCATTTAATTCGTCAGCAGCATTTTTTATGACAGAATTAACTTTTAATTTATCCTGCATTGAAAGGCTCGCAGGAAAAGGGAACTGCTTTATATTACGGGCAAGGTGGATACTTGTGCTGATAACAACATCATTCTGGGCACCTGTACCCAAATACCATTTCGCACTCATTGTTGCTCCCCTCCTGCCATTAATATTGAATTGATTTCATCACGAATTTTAACAGCGGATTCAAAATCCTGTTTGCGAACAGCATTTTCCAACTGTTCTTTTAACATACCCAATTTATCCTGCAAATTAATACTGCCGTTGGGTTTTTTACCCATATGAGTACCTTTGCCGTGAATACGCTGTAAGGACGGGAGAAGTTTATCGTAAAAAGTTGTATAACATTCTGCACAACCCATTTTGCCGTCTTTTGCAATTTCTTCAAAGCTTTTGTTGCAAAAAGTGCAACGGGTAGAGTTAGAGGAATGCTCGCCTTTTAAAAGGAAATCGCTCAAAAAATCAGAAAAGCCCAAACCGAAGCCTGAAAAAGCTTCACCATAGCCTAAAGAACGAGCACAATCCGAGCAAAGATGCACCTCTGCTGCTCTTCCGTTTATAATACGCTTCATATGCATATTTGCTTCATTTTTATTACAATGCTGACAAAGCATAGAACTCACCTCTGAAATCAAGAGTATTTCAACTTTATTATACGACAAAAACTTTAACAATTCAACATTTAAAATTCGTTATCGTCATCTAATTCATCGTAATCGCCAAAAATATAATCAAATTCATCGGCAAAATCATAATCATATTCATCCGAAATCAAATCTCTTATATCGGATGGTCTGTGCTTTTTATACTTATCATAATCAAAACTGTAGCTCATTTTCACGCCACCTTTCAAAGATATTTCGCTTTTATTCTGTTCTTTTAATAAATATATATTCTCTTTGTAACAAAAAAATCTTAATATCATATTATGCATTGAAAGGGGGTTAAGAGAATGGGTTGCCTTTTCAACAACGGTAATAACTGCTCCTGGATTATCATCCTTATAATCCTCGTTTTGTTCTGCGGTAACGGTAACGGTTACGGTTGCGGTTCTTACAACAACGGTTGCGGTAATGATTGCGGTTGCAATAACAACTGCGGTTGCTGCTAATTATTCTTAAAAAGCAGACTCCCCATCGCTATAGCGGTGGGGAGTTTTGCAATTATTTTAAAAAACAACACTAAATATTACTGAAACAACACCAAGCAGCATTAAGCCTGCCATAACAAAGCAGATTGCTCTTTTCATTTTATCTGAAAACATTATTCAATACCAAGGAGAGCTTTAACGCTTTCGGAAATAACTGAAAGCTTATTCTCTGCTTCCTCTCTTGAAGATGCTTTAGCAGTAATATAAATTTTGATTTTAGGCTCTGTACCTGAGGGTCTTACAATTACTGTATCGCCACTTTCCATTCTGTAGGAAAGAACATTGGATTTGGGAAGACCCGTTTCACCATCTGTAGTGATACCGGTTTTATAGTCGCCAACCCAGATAACCTTACTGCCGTTGATTTCTCTTGGTGGGTCATTGCGAAGAGCGTCCATCATATCTGCCATTTTCTGCATACCTGCAGCACCCTCAAAAGCATAGTTATCAAGCTGATTGAAGAAATAACCGTATTTCTCGTAAACACTATTCATAAACTGCCAAAGAGTAATACCCTGAGCTTTATAAAATGCTGCCATTTCGCAGATAATCATTGCAGCATTAACGCCATCCTTATCACGAGCATGAGCACCTGTAAGGTAGCCATAGCTTTCTTCAAGACCAAGCACATAACGGTCTGCCTCGCCTTTTTCGTCAAGCTCTGTAACAAGCTCACCGATATATTTGAAGCCTGTGAGAAGGTCCGCCATTTCTGCACCGTATTCTTTACAGATTGCGGAAATAAGAGGAGTTGTAACAATAGTTTTAACAACAACGGGTTTCTCGGGAAGCTTACCCTTTTCTTTAAGCTGAGAAAGAAGGTATTCGCAAAGCATTGCGCCAACTTCATTACCTGTCATAAGCTTATATTCGCCATTATCACGAACCGCAATACCAACACGGTCACAGTCGGGGTCAGTTGCAAGCATAAGGTCTGCAGGAAACTCCTCTGTCATTTTAAGACCCTCTTCAAATACTTGACGAATTTCGGGGTTGGGGTAAGGACAAGTTGGGAAATTGCCGTCGGGCTTCTCTTGAACCTTAACAACTCTCAAATCCTCAACGCCTAATTTTTTGAGAACACGGCGAACAGGCTTATTACCTGTACCGTTAAGGGGTGTATAAAGAACCTTAAGACCCGATTTTTTAACGACATCGGAATTTATTGAGCAATTAAGGACCTGCTCAATAAATTCATCCTTAAGCCAATCCTCGATATAATCAACCATATCTTCTGCAAGGGCATCTTCAAAGTCCATACGCTTAACACCGTCAAACATATCAACCTTTTTCATATAGTCATAGGTTTTTGCAGCACCCTCATCGGTAATCTGGAAGCCTCTGGGATCATAGCATTTATAACCATTATATTTTGAAGGATTATGGCTTGCAGTAAGCACAATACCCGAAGAGCAACCAAGTCTTCTTACAGCAAAAGAAAGCATTGGTGTTGGCATAAGCTCGGGGTAGATATATACTTTAATACCGTTTGCTGCAAGAACTCCTGCTGCACACTCTGCAAAAACATCAGATTTAATACGGGAATCATAAGCGATTGCAACGCTTGGCTCATCGAACTCTTCGTTAAGATAATCCGCAAGGCCTTGAGTTGCTTGAGCAACTGTATAAACATTCATTCTGTTTGTACCTGCACCGATAACCCCACGAAGTCCGCCTGTGCCGAATTCAAGGTTTTTATAGAAGCGGTCAAGTATAGCTTCCTCGTCGCCCTCAATAGCTTTGAGTTCATCCTGCAAATCCTTATCAAGAACAGCTTTTTCTTTCCAAAGGGCATAAAGAGCATTTATATCATTCATCGGAATCTCTCCTTAATTAAAATTCATTTACCTTTTAAGTATATCACTAAACTTTTACAAAATCAATTATCTGATAAAATTGGTACGGATTTTCTGTTCTCCTGCAGGACGGTCAACACCATTCTGTTTACCAAGGTCAATGCATTTGAGAAGCCAAGACATATTTTTACCGAGAGTTCTCATAATCTGCAAGCCCTCTAAATCCTGCAAAACATCCTCGGGCTTTGAGCCATGAACCATATTCCAATAGCCCGAAGAAACAATAGGCATATTGTTAATGGTGAAATATTTATTCAGAACATCAAATGCAGCAGTAGAACCTGCACGGCGACAGCTTAAAACTGCGGCAGCGGGTTTATATTTAAACTTTCTGCCACCTGCATAGAAAGCTCTGTCAAGAACTGCACAAATTGTTCCCGAGGGTGCAGCATAGTGAACGGGAGAACCAAAAACAATTCCGTCTGCTTCTGCTGCCTTATCAATTAAAGTATTGGCAATATCGTCGTTAAATACACAGTGACCATCATTTTTTGCACAACCGCCGCAACCGATACAACCTCTTACGGGCTTGTTACCGAGCCAGAAGATTTCTGTATCGACACCTTGTTCATTAAGCTCTTTTTCAATTTCACAAAGTGCGGTATAGGTACAACCCTTTTCGTGCGGTCCACCATTAACAAGTAAAACTTTCATTTAAATACCTCTTTCAATTATTTTTAAAATATCACTTGGACTATCTACAATATATTCGGGACAAAGGCTTTCTAAAACCTCTTTATCACGAAAGCCCCAGGTTACCGCTATGCATGGGAGCTTTGCATTTTTCGAGGTTTCAATATCAACCTCGGAATCGCCTACGTAAACAGTGCTTTCAATTTCTGCACCTATTTCGGAAATTGCACCGAAAACGCCATCGGGTGCAGGCTTTCTTTCTACCCCTGTCCTTTCACCATAGGCGCAGTCATAAAGCCCCTTGAAATAATCTTCCATAAGAGTTTTAACAGCAAAATCTGCTTTATTGGAAACAACTGCTATTTTAACCCCTTTTTCCTTTAAGGTAGCGAGTAAGTCTATAATACCATCATAAGCTTTGGTTAAAATTGCAGAATGGTCTTTATAATACGCCTTAAAATCAGAAAAGCATCTATCGGTAATTCCTGTTGGCGTATTATCGGGAACAGAACGCTCAATCAAAAGACGGATTCCGTTACCAACAAAAGAACGGATTTGTTCCGTTGAGCGTTTTGGTAAATTATTTTTTTCGAGTGCATAATTCACACTATCTCTCAAATCCCCTAATGTATCAAGAAGCGTTCCGTCAAGGTCAAAAACAACTGAATTAAACTTCATCCTTAGGACACTCCAAATCAACAACTGTATATGTTCTGTTAAGAGCAGGTAAAACCTTTTCTTTTAAATCTGCTGTTGAGAATTTAACAGTTGCGGTATTAACACAAGGATGACAAGCGAAATATTCGTCCTTAAAAACATTTTTCTCAATAAGAAGCTCAACATTTTCTTCTTTATCAAACATTAAAGAAAGAACTGTTAAAGAGCCCGGTGAAACATTGAGAAGCTCTTCCATTTTTTCCCCGCTTCCGAATGAAAGGCGGGAAGAATTTATCTGAGCCGAAAGATATTTTGTCTTAAAGGGCATATCACCGGGAATAAGAAGCAAATAAAACTTTGTCTGCTGACGGTTGCAAAGAAGAAGATTTTTACAGATTTTTGCATCTATAATCTTCTCAACACCCTCGCAAAGTTCGATTGTTGCTGCCTCATCATGCTCGGCTCTTATATATTCCACTCCGTTTTCCTCAAGAAAAAGATAGCTCTGCATTTCCTTTTCTGTCTGTGTGGTTTCGGGGTGGGTTGTAAATGTTTTTTCGTTGATATACATAACAAAACTCCAAAAATTTATTATTTATACAATAATAAACCTTTGGAGTAAATGTGTCAATAATATAATGGTGATTTAAGTAGCAAGTGGCAAATGGCAAGTGGCAAGTGGCAAGTTTCGGGGCGCAAAAATGCGCCGTAGAAGAATAAAATTGCGGCATCTTGTGCCTTCCTTCAAAGGAAGGTGGCACGGAAAATCTTGATTTTTCGTGACGGAAGGTTCTTTGTTGCGTAGCAACATTTTACCGCAAGGTGAAACTACCTTATCTCACCAAATTGATGAAAACCAAACAGAAGGATATGGCAATTGAAGCTTACGCTTCAATGACACTCAAGGGTTCGCATCAAGAACTCTCCACCATTCCGCTTAACTTCATTTAAAGAATTTACATTTAGCTCGCTTGATACTAACAACAAATTGATTTATATATTCAAGATGGTCCCCCTCTCTTCGAAGAGAGGTACCACATACATCAATTTTATTCTACTATCTTTACTCCCTGCGAAGCTTTCTGGCATACGGCATCATTCTGAATTCCGAATTTTGTACCACCCACCGCTATCGCGGTCCCCCCTCCTTTTTCGTTTCACGAAAAAAGAGGGATAGAGCTTCGCAGCATCTTTACTCTTTGCGAAGCTTAATTCCGAATTTCGAATTCCGAATTCTTAATACAAATTCAAGGTTTTCTCCGCAGCCTCTCTTAAGCAGAAGCCTGTGAGAATCGTTCCGTCGGAATTGTATTTTTCTGTTAGGTCTTTGAGTGTGCTGTAATTTTCTTCTGTGGGGTTTTCCCAAGCATTATAAATAGCATCAAGCAAATCGCAACACATTGAGAATTTCTTTACCCATTTTGCCATTTCCTTAAAAAGCTCAACACTTGTGTCTTCGAGCATTTCAAGGCATTTTCTCATATTGGTGTTATATTCCTTAAATTCTTTAAGAGCACCCTCTTTATCTCCGCTTGAAAGAAGGAAATTAATATGTGCGAGAGTATCACTCATTAAGGCTGAACTATATTTTGAAAGGCAGGAAACACCTAAATGGTCTGCGAAGTATTTAAACAAATCTGCCTTTTCGCCCAAAAGCTCTTTATGAGCATTTTTGAGAGCTTCATCAGGATTATAGCAAACAGGATTCCAAAGATAATCTGCTATTGTCATAAGAGGAATTTTTGAACACTCGGCATATTCCATAACGTTGGAAATAAGGCCTTCACAAGCTTTATAAAGCTCTCTATCCCTGCCAATTATTGCACCTAAATGCATTTCCTGGAACATTTCGCAGTCATTAACAGGGAAATTGTCCCAAAAAAGCGGTTTATGATTGGTTGAACGGAAAAGCTCGTCAGATTCCCTTACAGTTAAAACTCTTGAACAGATTTCCGCACCCGTCCAGAACATTTTAACATCTGTGGGAATACCCTGTCCGAATTTTGAAATATAATAGCCTTTTTCGTCACCGCTATATTGAGTGGGACAAACTGTGAGATTAATTTCATTATCAATTTCTTTAAGTGCCTTATAGGTTTTATTTATGAGATAGATATGGGCATCAACTATGCCGTCAAATCTCTCTTTATCTTCATTATACTGAAACTCCCAAGGAATATCGTCAAGAAGAAGACCAAAGGTTTTAACACCAATGTTATAAATGCTCTTGATTTTTTCAATAAGTAAATTGAAATCCTCTTCAGAGGTATATTTATATGTAAGCCCCGGTCCTATACACCATGCAAAGCTGAGCTGATTTTCTGTTGCAAAATCATAAAGCTTTTTCAATGAGTTGAGTTCATTTTCGGGGTATAAATCACGCCATTTTTCACGATGGTAAATATCGTCTTTGGGAGCATAGTAGAAAGTATTCATTCCGTATTTCGCCATAAGGCGCATAACAGAAAGACGCTTTTCATTACTCCATGTTTTACCATAGAAGCCTTCAATATAACCGCGGGTTTCAAAAAGCGGGTAATCTTCTAATTCACCTGTTTTGAGCTCTTCATTTTCAATTAACTTACAAAGAGTATTAACTGCTCTGAATACACCACGCTTTGAAGATACTTCTAAAACTACTTTTTCTTTTGAAACAGTTATAAAGTATTTTTCTTTTGTAAGGCGGGAAAGAGAGTCAATATATGTAGTTCTTTTACTGTCAACTGCTTTAATTTCTACATTAAAACCATTATTTGTTTCTATGTTATATGAAGCAAAAATCTTTTCTGCCAAATCTTTAAAATCACCACTGACAGAAACAGATTTTATATTTATTTTATCACCATTAAGGTTATTTTTCTGAGGTACGGGGTAAATCATAAATGCTTTATCTCCTCTTTATATTTCTGAACAAATTTGTTATTAATTGCATCACCGCCGTCAACATTTGAGCTGGCAAAATGCTCGGGCAAAAAGCCTCTCTTTGCACATATATCAACCGCTTCGGCAACAACTGCGTTTAAAATGAGAGCACCGCTTACCGTTGATGTTGGGCAGATTTTTCCGTCGACCCCATCAACCTCAACACAGGCATCACCAACACAACCAAAGTTATCTAAAACAACATCTGCGATTTCACAAAGTCTTTTACCGCTTTTGTGACGTGATTCACCCGAATATGTATGCTTAAGATTTGTAAGTGCAACTGTTTTAACACCCTTTGCTTTACAAAGAAGTGCCATATCTACAATTACACCATTCCTACCCGAATTGGAAATAATAACAATTACATCATTTTCTCTAATTCCATATTCATTAAAAAGATTCTGAGCAGCTCCCTCCATCCTCTCTGCAACCGTACTTTCCGAGGCAGAAATATGAAGCATCAAGGGCGGGTCTAAAATCGGTTGAATTTTAACAAGTCCTCCTGCTCTGTAGAAAAGCTCTTCCGAGAGCATATGGGAATGTCCTGTACCAAATAAAAATATTTTTCTGTTATTTATAAGAGCATCGCTGAAAAGTTGTGCAGTTTTTTCAATATTTTCTGCACCCTCTGTTGCAATTTTCTCAATGATTTTTTGATTGTTTTCTATATATTCAAGATACTTTTTCATTGCATTTTCCTCGCAATTTTCAAAGCACTCTCCTCGGGCGGTAAGGTGAGCATTTCGATTCTCAACTCCGAATGAAATTCTTTGATATCTTCAATAAATAAATTTCTGAAAAGCTCATTGTTCTGAAAAACGCCCCCATAAAGAGAAAGCAAAGTGCAATTTTTCATCTCATTAAGAAGAGCAAGAACAGTTTTCGAGAAAAAATGGGCTTCATTAACAATAACTGTTTGGGCAACGAAATCTTCTTCGGCAATCTCGCCTACTTTAGCAGAAAATCCTGCAAGAACATCTTTTGTTGTTTCGGGAGAATAGATTACTTCTATTGCATCTCTGAAATCCTCCACCCCGAAAAATTCTTCCGCTTTTTTAACCAAAGCGGTTCTTTTACCCTCATCGCAAAGCATAGCAGTTGCTTTAAGAGCATTAACAGCAATCGAATAGGCAGAACCCTCGTCTCCGAAGATATGACCCCAACCCCCTTTGGTTCTTACATTACCGTTTTCGTCAATTCCCGTAACGATTGAACCCGTTCCGCAAATTGCAACAACACGGCATTGGTCCTCACCCGAGGAAGCAAGAGCCACGAAAACGTCGCTGTTCATACCGATTTTCTTTGAATTGATAATACCGTCACAAAGAGAAGAAATTGTTTCTTTGGATGCTTCATTATCTAAAGCAGAGCAACCGATAAAAGTACTTTCGAATTCAATTTCACCGATATTTTTATAAATATCATTTATAACACTTTTGAGGTTTTCCCGTGCTTTTTCCATTCCTATTGAATAGAAATTTATACTTTTACCAACGGCTTTGAAAATAACATTTCCATTTTCATCGGAAACTGCCGCAGTAGTACGGGTTCCGCCACCGTCAATACCAAGATAATATTTCACAAGAAAACCTCCTTTGTTTCTATTCTCTAAAGCCTAATTCCTTTGCCATTTCAACAAAGCCGTTCATAACGGATGAACCTGTTTTGCAGCCGAGCGAAATAAGCTCGTGATAATGGTTCATAGGGTCACCCATTGTATAGTCATTATCGGGAACAATATAGCCGATTGCATCATTAGCGAGTCCGAAAACCATTGTATCTTCGCCGAAAATCTCACGAAGTGAGGGAATTCCGAAATCTGTGTGAGTAACAGATCCGTCTGCATAAAGAGATGCACCGCCTGTTAATAAATCGCAACAGAATTCACCGGGCACCATACAGATTCTAAGTTCTTTGCCGAGTTCAAGGTATCCGATTTCGGAATAAACCGCATATTCCTGCTTACCCTCAACAAGCACCTTGAAATTTGCAAGCTTAAGCTTACCTGCTGCCGCCATAAGTGCATTTTTTATTGGAATTTTAACTTCTTTAAGTCTTATATTGAGAAGGGGTTTAACCTTTTTCTCCGGGACAGGCTCCCAATCCTTGCACCACAGGGTATATTCTCCGCCGTTCTGAGCAGAAATTGCAGATTCTTCCGCAATTTCTTTTTCATCGTAAAGAAGCTTATCTTTTTTTATTTCATCAAGAGTTTTGGTAAGAGCAAGTGTAATTCTGCCGATTTCTCTGCCAAAACGAACAGACATTTCATATCTGTGGTTAAGCTTAACTCCGTCATTTGTAACTCCGCAAGCCATATAAATAGCACAGATTGCACCGTTAAAAAACATAAAGTTATAGCCTGCTTTATTTATTATTTCGCCCATATAGTGAACATATTCACCGCAGAGGCGACGACCCGAACCCTCTTCATCCTTAACAGGAAGACCCGCAACATCGGGATGGGCAGGTAAATTCACAATAATTGTGGGAGTTTTACTATTATCATCGGGAGTAAAGGTAAGCCTTGTAATATCTGTAACAACGCTTGGTGCAGAGGGTCTGTTTTTATTTTTGAAATAATCTTCTGTAATATCCTTCTGAGCAATTGTTAATTCGCCCTCGCACATATCTGCAACGGCTCTTATGAGGGCATCGCTGACACCGTCACACAAAAATCTCATATATTGCTCATCTGCACCTCGTTCAAGAACACCCTTACCTGTGTATTTTCTTTTAAGGTTTCTCAAAAGCTTACCGGGAAAATCTGTCCAAAGTCCCTCTGTATCAACGCAACTGTGAGCGTGAGTTGAAAAAATATTTATTGATGCAATTTTCTTTTCCGGAAAAAGCTTTTCGAATTTATCTTTGAACATTTTTCTGATAACTCTGATATCTCCGTTGGTTGTACCAATACAGTCTATAGTACAGAAAACGGAAACACCTCTGCCCGAACCGTCATCAAGAGCGATTGCTCTACCCTGCATATCGTCAACAACCTCTTCAATAAGGTTTTTGAATTTATTTTCGGGAGCAATATAACCACCCATATAATATGCTCTTTTTGCATAGTCAACAGGAGTTAAACTAACATTGGCATAACCTAAACTCCATTTACCGTTTTTAGAAGGATTTTTGAGAAATTTTTCTGTTCCTTTATAAAAATTCTCCGGTACATAAGAATTAACAGGAATAAAATCGCTACCATCTTTAATTGAATTTGCAAAGCCTTTTAATATACCGTTTATGGTTTTGTGAAGCAATTCAACTTGTTTTTCTTTTTCCATATAAATCACCGAAAAGGGAGATAAAAAATCTCCCTTTCCCTTTCTTAATTCAGTTATTTCACTCTCTTCATAATGTCAGCAACATTTTCTGCCATTGTTTCGTTTGTTAAATAGCCGAGAGAGTTTGTTTCGTGGTAATGTCTTCTATCAAATACATCCTTACCTTGCTCAATATAGGGTTGAGTTTTATGAAGAATATAGTCATTAGGAGTTACGCAGTAACCAGTCATATCGTTGGTAACGCAGAAAACAAGAAGGTCTTTATCACCAACAATGTCAATAAGAGGTGTGGGGTTAATATCTGTTCCCTTACCTGTTGCAGAAGTTTCTGCCGGGGCAGCACCGCCATAAACAACCTCAGGGAATGGTTCACCCGGAAGCATAAGAATTTGCTGTGTGCCGAGCTTTATGTAAACCATTTCTGTTAAAAGTGCAAGACCGAGGTCGCCCTTTTCGCAGGGGTAACGCTGTGAAGAACAAGCCTTAATTGATGCCATAAGAGCAAGAAGTCCGTTATCAACGGGTGAATAATATTTATGCTGAAGAACGCTGATTTCAACAGGCATTTCTTTTTCGTTATCGATGCCGAGAGCTGCTTTACCGAGAGTTTCACCCTGAATACGAGTTCTTTCGGGCTTATCCTCACAGAAATCACCGGGGTCAACCGCACCGATAGCACCTACGCCATAAAGCACGTGAACTCGTTTTTGGTCTTTGATTGTTTTTCTGAGCCAATATGGGTAGTCTGCACTACATTCTCTGTTATCTCCGCCAAGTGTATTGGGATGAGCAGCATAATTCAAGAACCACATCTCTGTACTACCGTTATCGGGAACGAAGCGGATTCTTGTGAGAACATCGTGCATTGCATTGGGTTCACGTTTGCAGAACTGTGCTTCGGGAACTTTCACAGTACCAACATAGAGTTTACCTGCTTTACGCTTCTGATAAGCTTCTCTTGCAACCTCTTCAAGAGCTTTCAAAAGCAAATCCATATATTCAGGGTCTTTACCGCTTTGGAGCTTATAAAGCTGTCCCCAATAACCAACAGTATCAAAGCCTGCATGGGTATGAGTGCAGGAAACGAAAACTCCTGCGCATTTGCTTTCTTCCATTAAATCTTTAAGATTTGCACGAACAAGGTTGAGTTCGAAATTTGTGAGACCGATAATATCTGCACTGATGTGAATATAACCGCCGTTATCATCCGCACCAATCCACATTGCACTTACTGTGATATTATCGTGTACCTTTTCGATTACGTGGCCCATACCGTGACCTGCAATCCAATATTTTTTCGCATGAATATCTTTAGGCATAACAACTCTTGAAGCATAACCGCAAACATAGCTATCGCCCTTGATAACTGTTGGCATAGGACGAGGAAGAGCCTCTGCCTTAACACCTTTTCTTACAAGCTTTTTTGAGCTTCTTTTGCCGATAACACGAACGGCTTTAGCTGCAAATTCATTAACACCCATTTAAAACACTCCTTTGGGATTAAGATTTCGAGTTATAAATATACATATATATTGTAACAAATTATATATTATAAAGTCAACGAAATTACTTACTAAATAGAGAGGCAAGAAATTGTATAAAAACACAAAAAAAGACTGTTGAATCAAGCATTTTGCTTAACTCAACAGTCTTAACTTAAAAAATTAATAATTTTCTTTTCTTACTTCAAAGTAGCTCTGAGGATGAGCGCATACGGGACAAACCTCGGGAGCTTTTTTACCCATTACGAGATGACCACAGTTACGGCATTCCCACATTGTTTCCTCTGCCTTTTCAAACACCTGCTGCATTTCAACATTTGAAAGAAGCTTTCTGTATCTTTCCTCGTGAGATTTTTCGATTTTGGCTACTGCACGAAATTTTGCTGCAAGCTCTGTGAAGCCCTCTTCCTCAGCTTCATCCGCAAATGTGGCGTACATATCTGTCCATTCGTAGTTTTCACCTTCTGCAGCGGCAAGAAGATTCTCTGCAGTATTACCGAGAGCTTTAAGCTCCTTAAACCACATTTTAGCGTGTTCCTTTTCGTTATTAGCGGTTTCTTCAAAAATTGCAGCTATCTGCTGATAACCTTCTTTTTTAGCAACAGATGCAAAATATGTGTATTTGTTTCTTGCTTCACTTTCGCCTGAAAATGCTGCGCGAAGATTCATTTCGGTTTTTGAACCCTTAAGTTCCATTTAAACCACCCTTTCTGTTTTTCTGTCAGTAATATTTCCCAGAGGGAATTGATTATACTATAAAGCAATAAAAATCCTTTGTCAATGAATAATTTGTTAAAATTTTACCAAACCTTTTTGTTATTTTTGACAATTAAAAAACTTAATTTATTGACTTATCATCTTAAATGTGATACTATTTTTTCAAACTCAATAAAAGGAGATAAAATGTTATGGCAAAATTAAAAGACATTGACAAGGCTGCTGAATCCAAGGGTTCAATTCTCGTTACAATCTGGCAGTTTGTTAAATTCATCGTTGTAAGCCTTCTTGCAATGATTGTTCAGTTCGTTCTTCTCAACACTCTTCAGCTCATCCCTGCAATTCAGGAGCTTTACACAGAGCCTTTCAGCTGGTGGGTTTTCGTTTACCCCGTTGCAGTTGGCGGTTTAGGTTACTTTATTGTTAGCAACGTTGCAAACATCATCGCTCAGATTGTTGCTTTCTTCGTAAACAAAGAAAAGACCTTCAATTCCGGTGCAAATATTGCTATCGCACTTCCCATCTACATAGTTTTCACAATCGGTCTCATCCTTTTCTCAGCTTGGCTTAACCCTACTCTTAAGGATGTTTTCCTCGGCTTTGAATGGTGCAACGAAACTGCAGCAAAAAACATTGCAACAATGATTTGCTCCGCACTTCAGTTCTTCCTTTATTTCCCTGTTGATAAGATTCTCTTCCACAAGAAGAAAGAAGAGAAATAATTAAAATATTAAACGCCCTTGACTTTTTAAGTTCAAAAGTCAAGGGCGTTTTTATGTTTAAAAGTTTTGTCCGTTCCAGCCCCAGTCTTTATAACCGGTATATTTAACATAAATTCTGTCGGGTGAAATACCCAGTTCATTTTCTAAAATATCACAAACTACTTTCGTCATTTTTTCACTTGCCTCGGAATTAACCTGACCGAGCAAATCCACGTCAACTATTGCTGAGTCGCTTGAAGCATCGCCTTTGAACCAAAGCTTTGCACCATCCTCAATTCCTACCATAAGCCATGCTTCTGTTTTACCGGGAAAGCTTTCAATGGCTTTGCCGAAAGCGGTTTTAAGAGCTTCGCTTTTTTCGGGTGCTACTGTTTTTGTTGTTTTAAGATTAATATAAGGCATAGATACTCCTCCGAACTTTGATTTTATGTACTGTGGGGTACGGATAAATCCGTACCCTGCAGTTTATATTTTATCATCTGTTTTAATGATTTGCAAGCCAGGAAAATGCACCTTGTGCCAAAACGGCACTACCAATAGGAAGCACCTTTTCATCAAATCTGACTTTAGGGTGGTGTTGCGGATAAATATACCCCTCATCAGAATTTCCCGCTGCCAAAGCCAACATCAAGGACGGCACCTCTTGGCTTATATAAGAAAAATCCTCGCTGCCGCCACTTTTATTTGTTCTTCCGCCCATTTTTTCGGTATTAATAACCCATTCTTCACCGAAAGCATCAGTTAAATATCTTTCAATTTCCCCGGAAAGCTCTCCATTGTTTTTAAGCGGAGGACAGCCGTTGCCAAAATCGGCAGTGCCTTTTCCGCGAAAACTATTCGCAATCCCCTGCGTGATTTCAGAAATACGCTTCTTAATGTGCCCTCGTACCTCTTCATCATAGGCACGTAATGTACCCTCCAGAACAGCTTTATCTGCAATAACATTCCCTGTTGTTCCTCCACTCAATTTTCCTATTGTTAAGGTTGCTTCATCGGAAACTCCCAATTCCCTGGCATTTATCTCCTGCAAAGCTATAAGAATATGTGCTCCGATGGTAAGAGCATCAATACCTTGCTGTGGTGTTGAGCCGTGGCACCCCTTCCCTTGAACATTAATTGTAAAATAGTCTGCCGCAGGTGCACTTATACCATCGGCAACAACAACTGTCCCTGTTTTTAAAGGTAAGCCAGCCATTACGTGAAGCATTAAAGCGGCATCAACTTTGGGATTTTCAAGAACACCGTTTTCAATCATATTTTTGGCACCCGAAAGAATCTCTTCCGCAGGTTGAAACATTAGTTTAACTGTGCCGTTTATTTCGTTTTCGTGATTTTTTAGAAGCTTTGCTGTACCCAAAAGTATAGCTGTATGAAAATCGTGACCGCAGGCGTGCATATTACCTGTTTTGCAAGCAAAATCAACATCAGCTTCCTCTTCAACAGGCAATGCATCCATATCTGCTCTTAAAAGGAGGGTTTTACCCTCACCGTTACCTATAAATGAAACAATACCGTTTTTACCGCAAGGTATCGCTTCACATCCAATCTCCTCCAGCTTGCTTTTTACATAGTCTGTTGTTTTGGGAAGCTCAAAACCTACCTCTGCATTCTGATGTAAATATCTTTGGCTTTCAATAATTTCATTTTTAATACCTTTTGCTTCTTTAAGATAATCAATACTGTTCATTTTACACCTTATTTCGCCTTAGGTTTTGTAATACAGGACATAATAAGACCTGCAAGAACTGCTGCCATAATTCCACCTGCACCCGAAGTCAACGGACCTGTTAAAATACCAATCCAACCATCTTTATCTATTACTTCCTTTGTGCCCTCAGCAAGTGCCCCACCAAAGCCTAAAAGCGGAACAGTGGCACCTGCACCTGCAAATTCCTGTAATGGTTCAAACCATCCTAAAGCACCGATTACCACACCTGCCACCACAAAGCCTACAAGAATTCGCCCGGCTGTTAATTTGGTTTTATCAATAAGAAGCTGACCTACAACACATATCAGACCACCAACCACAAAGGCTTTTAAAAACATCATAAAACGCACCTCAAAAGATAAATTGCGTTTTTATCTTTTGTAAATTGTTTCATAATATACAAAAACGGACCTTATCATTTAGCTTCAAGCTAAATGATAAGGTCCATAATATTCTGAAAATTTATTCTGCAACTGTTTCGCTAACGAAATCTTCATCAAGGCAGGAGCAGGAAACGTAGTTATCTTCATCATAGCCGTGAGGAGCGTTTTTAGCTTTGATTTTTTCGATGATAACATAAACTGCTGCGGCAGCTGCTGCGATTGCTGCAATAACGCCAACGATTTTTAAAACTTTTTTCATATTAAAAATCCTCCAATTACTTTAAATTAAGTTGATTTAATTATACCACAGTAAACAAGATTGTCAAGGGGAAGGGCGTCAACAATTATTAAAAATTGGTAAACAAAACAGTGATTACCAACTGCATTTTCGGCAATACTCTTTTTATAGAAATTCCTACCACTTTTTATCTTTCTACATATAAACTAAAGGAGTGTCGAAATGTATTTTAACAAAGTGGAAATTTGCGGAATAGATACCTCAACATTAAAGGTTATACCAGAAAAGGAGAAAAATATATTATTGGAAAAAGCCAAACACGGCGACAAGCTTGCCCGAGAAAAACTCGTCACAGGTAATCTTCGCCTTGTTTTAAGCGTTATTCAACGCTTTGCAAATCGTGGAGAAAATCTTGACGACCTTTTTCAAGTAGGTTGCATCGGGCTTTTAAAAGCCATAGACCACTTTGATACAAGCCATGAAGTCCGCTTTTCAACCTATGCTGTACCCATGATCATCGGCGAAGTAAGGCGTTACCTGCGTGACAATAACCCGGTCCGAGTAAGTCGATCAATGAGAGATACCGCCTACCATGCTATGCAGGCAAGAGAAAAATTAAGTAACGAGCTTGACCGGGAACCCACTGTTGAAGAGATTGCAAAAGAGCTTGGCAAAGAAAAAAGTGAGGTTGTTATTGCTCTTGAAGCAATAGTTGACCCTGTTTCATTTTATGAGCCTGTTTTTTCAAATGGCGGCGACACAATTTTTCTGATGGACCAATTAGGCTCTGATGAAAGTGATGGCGACTGGATTGACGAAATATCAATGAAAGAGGCAATAAAAAACCTGCCACAAAGAGAAAAGAAAATTCTTTCCATGCGTTTTATGAGAGGTATGACTCAAACAGAGGTTGCAGAAGAAATAGGAATTTCTCAAGCTCAGGTTTCAAGGCTTGAAAAAAGTGCAATAAACACCATAAAAGGAACTAAATAGAAAAACCTCATTTGTCGAAAATTGCAACAAGCAAAAAGATACCGCCCCGTCCTCATAAATTCAAGGGCTAAGGCGGTATTAATTCGCTTTATTTTACCAAAGTAATCTATAAAATATAAAAAAGAATGTAGATATAATAATATTTTCTTGTTTTCAGCTTCTTCGAGTGGTACAATGACAGTAACAAATAAGAACTAAAAAGAGGTAGATTTATATGCATAAAAAATTGGCCCCTACTCCACCTATGGGCTGGAACTCCTGGGATTGCTACGGTGCGGCTGTAAACGAAGAACAGCTTCTTGCAAATGCGGATTATATGGCAAAGCACCTTAAAGACTACGGTTGGGAATATGTTGTTTGCGATATTCAATGGTCTGAGCCTACTGCAAACAGCTTTTATTACAACTATTTTGCACCGCTTTGTATGGATGAATATTCACGCCTTATTCCCTCGGTTGAACGCTTTCCCTCTTCTGCAGGCGGTAAAGGTTTTAAGCCTATTGCCGATTATATACATTCCCTTGGTCTTAAATTCGGTATTCATATTATGAGAGGTATTCCGAGACAGGCGGCACATCAGAACTCTAAAATCAAATGTGATGGTGTTACTGCAAAAGACATTGCAAACCCTACTTCCATTTGCAAGTGGAACCCCGATATGTACGGTCTTTACCCCGACAACAAAGGTTCTCAGGAATATTACGATTCAATATTCGAGCTTTATGCTTCATGGGGTGTTGACTACATTAAGTGCGACGATATTGCCAACACAGAAATGTACCCCGACAACCCCTATTCTGCAAGAAAAGAAATCGAAATGCTCAGGAAAGCTATTGATAAATGTGGCAGAAATATGGTCCTCAGCCTTTCACCCGGTCCTGCTCCTGTCTGGGAGCATGAGCACCTTGCTGCTAATGCAAACATGTGGCGCATGACAGGGGATTTCTGGGATGAATGGAGCAAGCTCCACGCTATGTTTGAGCGTTGCTACGCTTGGCAGGAATATGTTCAGCCCGGTGCTTGGCCCGATTGCGATATGCTTCCGCTCGGCAGAATTCAGATTACTGAAGAAAAGCCCGAATACAGAAACCGCTACACACGCTTTACCCACGATGAACAAATTACAATGATGACCCTTTGGAGTATTTTCCGTTCCCCTCTTATGATGGGTGGCGAAATGCGTGATAATGATGAATTCACCCTTTCACTTCTTCAGAACAGAGAGCTTATTGATATGCTTAAAAACTCAAGCGGTGCAAGACAGTTTAAGCGTGAAGAAACTGACGGCAAGGGTGAAATTATCTGGACATCTACAGGCGAAAGCTGCAAATATGTTGCGCTCTTTAACACAGATGATAAAGAACGAGAAATCAGCTTCGATATTACCGATATTTCAATCGGTGGTGTTAAATACAGCGTTTGGGATATGTGGGAGCACGAAGAATACGCAGTAACCGATGGTGAATTTTCAGCAAAGGTTAATTCTCACGGAGCAAGATTATTTAAGATTACTGTGAAATAAAATTCAATACATATAAAAATACCGAACACCCCAAAATAAAAGGTGTTCGGTATTATTTCACTCTGCCGTAATCAATTAATTCTTATAACAAGGTCGCTTTCGGGATAGCAGCAACAAGGATGTATGAAATTAAACTGCATATCTGCAATACGGCGTTTATCTTCACCCTCGGGAATATAAACCTTACCGCTTACAAGCTTACTTCTGCAGAAACCACATTCACCTGTGTGGCATCTTGCGGGAACAACAATACCTGCTCTTTCAAAAGCACAAAGCACTGTTTCACTGCTGCTTGCTTTAATTACTGTTTCATTACCACGGTTAATAACTTTGATGCTATATTCCTTGGGTTTTTCCTCAGCCTTCTTACCGGAAGAGAATACTTCAAAGCGAATATATTTCTTTTCTTTCTGGAGCTTAGGAAGCTCTGTGTCAAGGAATTTATATAAACCGCCCGGACCGCAAACGAAAATGCTGTAATTATCTTCGGGAGCATATTTCCTTATAATATCTGCACCAACAAAGCCCTTTTCATAGCCTTCCTCTTCACTGTGACTAAGCACATAAACCACATTGATTTTCTCATTTTTCTCAGAAAGCATATCAAGCTCAGCCTTGAAAAGAATTTCGTCAGATGTTCTGCAACCATAGAGCAAGGTAAGGGTGCAAGCCTCATCTCCCTGGTCGATTGCTCTTGCAAGCGAAAGGAAAGGAGTGATACCACTACCGCCTGCAATACCAACAATATTTTTAGCATCTCTTAACGGGTTATATATAAGGTTACCTTCCGGTGCATAAGCTATAACCTTATCACCTACGCTCCAGTTATCAAGAATATAATCTGAAACAAAGCCGTCACTAATGCGTTTAACAGTAATCTGATATTCACCGTTTAATGCATTTGCAGGTGAAGAAGCGATTGAATATGAACGGGTAACAACTGAATTACCTATTTCAAGCTTAAAGGTAAGATACTGACCTGCTTTAAAATATGCAAGAGGAGCTGTTTCGCTTTTAAAGTAATAGCTTTTTGCAATATCTCCATGCTCTTCAATTCTGCTGATAACAAGATTCTGCTCTTTAGGGTGAATGCTTTTTGCAACCTTGTTTACGCCAAAATCATCGGTACGGGTTGGTATAACTGCCTCGGCACTGTTAATAAACTGCTTTCTTTCTGTTAAAAACTTTACTGTATTAACGCTATCCTTAAAGGTGCCGTTTACGGAGAATTTTTTCTTACTCATTTACTTTGCCTCCTTTTCCATAGCGAGTATTGCAGCCTTTGCTGCCATATCACCGGTTGTATAGCTGGGTGAATAGCCCATATGCCTTGTAGTGTAACCACCGGCAAAGTAAAGACCTTGAATGCCTTTATCTATCATATCAAAAACAATTCTTTTAACTATGCCGTCTTCCTTGGAGGCTTCATATCCGTAAATTGTACCTGCAGGAGCATCTGTATAACGGGCATAGGTCATAGGTGTTGAAATTTCAATTTCTTCTATGTAATCTCTGATTTTAACTCCTGTTGCTTTTTCAAAATTATCTATCATTTTTTCTGCAAATGAAATTTTTGTTTTATAGTAATCTGCGACAGAAACCTTACTCCATTCATCCCCTGCAAAAATAGATGTCATATAGAGAATGCTTGTGCCCTCGGGTGAGCAATCATCAAAGGCTCTGTTAAGGCAAACAGTTGCCTGAACATCATTAGTCTCTAACTTTTTGCTGAGCTCATAGCACTTTCTGTTATCATTGGTGGGATAAATGAAATAGGTGTGGTTATTAAGACCCAATTCATCTGCAGAACGGTTAAGACCTAAAAATACTGCAAAGCCTTTTGCACTTAATGTCTTAGCATTAACCTCTTTTTTAAGCTTTTCGGGAATTTCCTTTTCATCTATAAGCTTTGTGAAAGCATTATATGGTGAAGCGTTACAAATAACTGCCTTGGCATTTATCTGTGTGCCATCGTCAAGCACAACACCTGATGCAATGCCATTTTTAACAATTATTTTCTTAACGCTTGTATTAAACCAAGCATCGCCGCCATTTTCGGTGAATGCTTCAAGTAATGCAGTGCTTATCTGATGACTTCTGCCTCTTGGAATAACAGCACCGTCAATGATATATGCGTGAAGCATTGTGAAATAGTGAATAACATTAAGCTCATCTGTCGGCTGACCGAGATAGCACCAATATGCATTAATGATGTCTCTTGTTTTCTGACTTGCACCTAATGATTCAAGCACCTCATCAACAGAGTAGTTTGCAACCTTAAGAAAATCTGTATGCTCGGAGAAAATTTCTTTTATCATTGAGGGCTTGAAGTCCTGGATATCGCTTACAAAATCCAAGGTTTTTTCAATGCTCTCAATAAGATCAAAAATCTTTGTAACAACAGCCGATGAACCCGGATCATATTCCTCAAGCTTTGATATGAAAGCTTCTTTACCCAAAGGCATTGAATAGTCGCACTTTTCGTTTTCATCCAAAGTAATCACTCTGAAAGCTTCATCAAGTGAAACCCACTCAATTTTATCTGCCGCACCAACCTCTTGGAAAATTTTCTGCAAGGGTGATTTACCTGTAATAGAGCCAACACCGCAGAGCTCGTGAAGTGATGCTTCGAATTCAAATCTGCCCCTCACGAAGCTTGTTGCAAAACCGCCGGGCAAATTATGACGTTCAATAAGCAATGTTTTTTTGCCCTCTTTTGCAAGACGTGCAGCTGCTACAAGACCGCCGTTACCTGCACCGATAACAACTGCATCATAGTTTTTTACCATATTATTCACTTCTTTCATTCATAGTAAATATCATACAAAATAAATTGTAACATATTCTCCAAAATCTTACAAGAGTATGTTACAATTTAAATCTATTGTTTTTAAACCTAAGCGGTGGTATAATCAGTCTTATGAACAGCATATAAAAGGTCGTGAATTTTATGAAATATAATCTTGTGGTTGCAGGCGGAGGGCTCAGCGGTGTTGCAGCGGCTGTAAGTGCCGCCCGAGAAGGTCTTAAGGTTTTACTTGTGGAAAAATCGGGTTGCCTCGGCGGAGCAATTGCAAATAACCTTGTCTACCCTTTTATGCCCTATTGGACTAAGCCATATTGGGACAAAAATGTTGAAAGGAATTATCTTTCACAAGGTATTTTCAAGGAAATGAAAGAGCGCCACGATGAATATGTTGATGACTGCAAGGACCACGAATTCAACTCCGAATACTTTAAGATAGTTCTTGATGATATGACTACTGAAGCGGGAGTTGATGTTCTTTTTCACGGTGTAGTTTATAATGTTAAAACAGAGAACAGAAAAATAACACAGATTGATATTACCGCTAAAGGACAGAAAATCACAGCCGAGGCTGATTTCTTTATTGATGCCACCGGTGATGGTGAATTATTCTACCTTGCAGGTTGTGATTTTCAGTTAGGTCGGGAAAGTGATAATCTTTGCCAACCTATGACCACCTGCTTTCGTATGAGTGGAGTTGACCTTGACCTTTTCACAGAGGAAAGGCCACGCTTATAAGAGCTTTATAAAGAAAAGCAGGCAAAGGGTGACATCACAAATCCGAGAGAAAATATTCTTGTTTTCTTCGGCGTTGGTGAAGATGTTTTACACTTCAACTCCACCCGTGTAGTAAAGCTTGACCCAACCAACCCATTTGATGTCAGCAAAGCCGAGGTTATCGCCCGAAAGCAAATTCACGAACTTATAGCTTTCTTAAAGGAAAACTCAAACGCATTCCATGAAAGTGCTTTGATTTCCATTGCTATTGATATCGGTATCAGGGAGAGCAGAAAGCTAAAGGGTGTGCATATTTTAACGGGTGATGAAATAATCGCCTGCACCCGATTCGACGATTCAATTGCTCTTGGTAATTACGATATTGATATTCACAATCCTTCAGGCACGGGAACAAGTCACAGATTTTTCAATGACGGTGAATTTTACACAATACCCTACCGCTCACTTTTGCCTAAAGAATATGATAATCTTCTTGTTGCAGGGCGTTGCCTTTCTGCTACCCACGAGGCTCAGGCATCCGTAAGAATACTGCCTATATGCTGTTGCCTTGGTGAAGCTGCAGGCACCGCAGTTGCCATAGCCCATAAAACAAGCTCAAACGCACATAATGTTGATATCAAAGCACTTCAACAAAAGCTTAAGGAAAACGGTGCGGTTTTATAAATACAAAGCAGCACAATTTTTAATATTAAAAGGTGGAATTTTTTTGAATATTAAATTAATCGGCTCACCAAAGGTTGTTATGACAAATACTGAAAGTCACCACGCTTATTTTGCATGGCCTACTATTGCAAAGCTTCAGAACGGCAGAATCTGCGTTGGTGCTTCAGGCTACAGAGTTGAGCATATTTGCCCTTTCGGCAAAGGCGTTTTAGCCTTTAGTGATGATAATGGTGAAACATACGGCAAGCCCGTACCTGTTTTCGACACTGTTCTTGATGACAGAGATGTGGGACTTTGTGTTTTCGGCGAAAGCGGTCTTATTGCCACCTCTTTTAATAACACACTCGAGTTTCAAAGAGAAAATATGCCTCAAACACAAGAGTGTTTTGATTACATAAACTCTGTTTCTGCAGAGGATGAAGCAGAGGCTCTTGGTGTTAATTTCAGAATAAGCAAGGACTGTGGTGAAACCTGGAGCAATATATATAAATCTCCAATCTCATCACCTCACGGACCTACCGTGCTTAATGACGGCACAATCTTATGGGTTGGCAGAATACAAGGAATACACAATCATATCGAAGCCCACACCATCAACACCGAAACAGGAGAAATGACACTCAGAGGCGAATTAGGTATATATAAATACGAAGAGTTTAAAGAGCTTTATTTTTATGAACCTCATGCAATTCAGCTTGAGAACGGTAAAATAATATGTCACTTACGTGCAGAAAATGCAGAAGAAACTATCTTTACTCTTTATCAGACAGTTTCTCTCGACAATGGTGTAACCTGGAGTAAGCCCCGTCAGATAGCCAGAGATGACAGTGGTGCTCCCGGACATCTTTTTATGCATTCATCGGGCACATTGATTTCAACCTTCTCTCACAGAAGCAGACCTTACGGAATATGGGCAATTTTCAGCGAAGATAACGGTGAAACATGGAGTGATGAAAATGTTTTATACTACGGAAACGACACCGATGATTTAGGCTATCCCTCTACAATCGAGCTCCCCAACGGAGATTTAATTACTGCATTCTACACAAGAGAAAATGACTATGTACCTGCACTTATAATGCAACAAAAATGGTCTTTGGTAAAATAATTATTGTTTTACGCCATTAAATAAGAGGATGTAAAAAAGCGCAGGCCGTATAAAACCAGCTATAGCAAGGGGTTCTGCAGGTGTATAAAGCCTGTAGAACCCCTTAAAAAATATAAAAAACATAAAATTTATGAAAAAAATTATGTTTTATACTACGAACAAACTTCGCCACTCGACGTACCTTTGTACGCCTCTGCATCTTTTTTTCCTATCCCCTGAAAAGAGGCTGTAAAAAAACTCGCGTTTTTTTACAGCCTCTTGAATTTCAACTTTTAACTTCCGTATTAGTTATTTTTCAAAATAAATCGCACCGCTTTGAGCAAAAATCAATGGTGGTAAATTCATACCCTTTTGCTCAGGAATTCTTGATGCGATTGCAAAATCGTGGATTTTCCCGTATAAGAAGTCGGGCTCAAATAACACGTGAGCACACATAAACCCGTCTTTTTTAACGGGAAGCGTTACGGAATAATCCTTAGTAGTTTTAGCAGTATATGAGAAGCATTCGCCGTCCTTGTCAAAAACAACTAATTTATGCTTTCTGAGCAGCTTTTTAACATTTATCGTGACTGTTGCGTCTTCGGTAAGCTTTACAGTATCGCCTAAAACCGCATCACCGCAGGTTATATCAATAAATGTTGTTCCTACATCAAAGCATATTGTTGTGTGCCCCTTAACAATGGCATCAAGAATATCGGCAGGAGTATTTGATTTTGCATAAACATAGGTAACAGGCCAACAAAGCATATTTGTTATAACATAATCCTTGTGGTAATCGCTACCGCCGACAACGGGTAATTTATGACCGTTTCTTAATTGCTCATGCCACCACTCAGTGCATTCAAGGTTATCAAAATGAGTAGGAGCATTCCAGACCTCAAGAACATCCACATCTGCAGCATTCTTTTCCCATCTCCAAGGACATTGCTTGCAATGAGGATGGTTCATACAAATTACTGCGCCACGCTCTTCCGCCTTAGCTTTAACTCTTAGAAAATCCTCGTAGGTTTCGCAGGTGTCATAGTCCTCTTGGTCAATAACATCCTTTACTCCCCACATATTACAGTGACCGCCATGCTTTGTAAGCTCCGCACCGTAAATGAGAGTCAATCCCTCAACCTTTGGAAACTCTTTACAATTAACATTGTGGTCGGTAATCATTAGGAAATCGAGCTTATTTTTTTTTGCTTTTCTGATAACCTGCTCTAAGGTTAAACCACCATCAGAAGCAACTGTATGGCAATGGGGTACGCCCGCATACCATTTATATCCGTCATAGCTCATTAATATCACTCCCTTGTTATTTTGCTGATAATTCTTCGTTTTCCTTGTGGCGTTCAGCACGAATCACTTCAAGCTCACGATACATCTGCTCTTTCTTTTCGCCTTCGATGTCATAAGAAGTTTTAAGAATAATCGCCTTTAGAACATTAGCAAGAGTATACCCAAAGAGAAGGAAGGCAAGAATTTTAAGGCAAGTATCAAGGTAATCAGGCTGAGCCTGCATTGTTGCAACAAGATCACCCTCTGCAGAGGACATATAGCCTGCCCAGGCAATCATAAACGGAATTGCAAGCTCCTTAAGGTAGTTACAAGCTGAGTTAATCCAACCGGGAACAATGCCTTGAATAGCTTCCATTCTTTCACCGCACTGCCATTCAAGATAATCAAGAAATTCAACATTGAAATGAGAGTTTGAGAGCTCTTGAATACCAATACCTATACCAAAAACGAAATAGAATACATAGAAGAAAATACTATTCCAACCGGAGAAGAACATAATGCCGAATTGGGCTTCTACAAAACAGATTGCAAAAAGCACACCTGCCGATATAAGAGAGTACGGGCCGCAAAATTTGAGAAGCTTTGTAGGCTCGTATTTCTTTGAAAGCTTAGTGGCAATAACATTACCGACAACAGTACCGACTGCTGTTGGAAGAGTAAGAAGAAGATTCTTTGATGAACCAACTGTAATTGCAGCAAGGTAAGTTGACATTCTTCCGAGCCATGCAAAAGCATTTACCCATTGCATTGCGTGGTAAGCACGGTAATTTTTATATTTGAAAAGAGAGAACAATGCCTTTGAAATTTTCACTTTTTCTTTCTTTGGTAGTTCAATTCTTTCCTTGCAGAAAAGTCCGCACATAAGATTACCGAACGCAGTTACAGCTGCAGCAACGATAGCCAAGGTCATATACATAGCATTCTTGTCGTCGCTGAAAAGTCCGTAAACGAATGTTGCAATATATGCTCCGCCGTAACCAAGGTAATATGATAACTGCCATATTGTTGCAACAGTTTTCTTTTCCTTATGGTTAGGAGAAATAACTTGAACAACGTTCTGACCATAGTTATTGAAGGTATTGAATATGGTCTGACAGCAAGCTATACCGTAACGAAAAAGCGTCATCTGCTGAACAGTCCATCCTTTAGGAACATAGAAATAGAAAACTGTAAGGAAGAATATCGGGGCAAGGCAGATTATGTACCATTGACGGTATCTGCCCCAACGGGATTTCCATTTCTGAACAATAATACCCGAAACAGCACCGATTACGATACCTAAAACAGTTGTAAGAGTAGATTGCACTGCAAGAATTTCTGCAATTTCGTCCGAGCTTACACCGGCAGGCCCAAAATAAAGCTCATGCAGGAATGCCGCTGCAAGAGTACCTGTAAGAGTTGTGCCGAACTGACCGCCAATTCTTGCAAGCATAATACAAACATATTCAAATTTTGTAATATATTTGCCCGCATTGTGATTGAGTGCCCCTTGGGGTATCGCAGTTGCAGGAGCAGTTTTCTTTTTGAACACTTCATCATCTCCAAACCTATATTCTCTATTACTAAGTATTTTATCACAATCACCCACCCGAATGCAAGAGAAACTGTTGCAACATTCACAATAATCAGCAATCAACAATGATATTTTTATTTAAAACGCTGATTCTCACCCCAAGAAATACATACGCCATACTTGATAAATAACCGAAAACATCCCCTCCATTGTGATTGCTTGATTCAATTATGTCTTTTTTCATTAATGGTAATTATTGAAACAATTATGAATATATGATATCATAGGTTCAACATTAGGAAAGTAGGTATTCTTATGAATTATCTCAAATACGTCAATATCAAGCAGGGTACTCAATCTCTGCATCGTTTCTCTCAAGGGAATACTTTACCTCTTATTCAAAGACCTTTTGGTTTTGCTGCATTCAGCTTACAGACAGAAACCTCAAGAGGTAGCTGGTATTATCATCCCGGTGACCGTTCTGTTGAGGGTATTCGTCTTACCCGTCAACCAAGCCCCTGGATCAGCGACCACAGCGCATTCACAATAATGCCTCAGATAGAAAAGCCCTATGTTGATTTTGAGGATTGCTGGTCGGGCTACGACCCCGAAAAAGCAATTTTACAGCCACATTATCTTAAATGCTATCTCAAAAGACCTTTCTGTGACTTTGAGCTTACCCCTACCGAATACGGAGCTTGTGTAAGACTCAGCTTCAAGAAGGATTTTGACCGCTATATTTCAGTTTTGCCCGTTAAATATAACTGCGAATATGAGTATGACAAGGAAAACAACCGTCTTTACTGTTGGACTGACTGCAATCGTAGCAGAAACAGCCATGACAAAGGCACTCTTAAAGGTTATTATGTTTTTCAGTTCGATGCAGATTCTGTTGATGCAGATAAGATACTAACAGGTAACAGAAATACTTGTGATACAGAACACAGCTTACATATTGCCGGTGAAGGTACAGGTATTCATATCGCTCTAAAGAAAAAGGATGTTACATTTACAGTTGCAACCTCTTTCATAAGCTATGAACAGGCTTTGAGAAACCTTCAGCACGATGCTGTTTACGGTAGCTTTGATGAGCTCAAAGACGAAAATGGACGTATCTGGAATGATTATCTCAGCAAGATTGAGATTGATGCAGATGAAGATACAATGAAAACCTTCTACAGTTGTATGTATCGTACATTCCTTTATCCTCACAAGGCTTATGAGCCCGATGAAAACGGTAATCCCATTCACTATTCACCAAGTGCTGATAAGGTTCTGCCCGGTGTCAGATACACAGATAACGGCTTCTGGGACACTTACCGCACGAACTATCCTTTCTACGCTATAATTGCAAAGGACATTCTTCCTGAAATTGTTGAAGGTTATATTCAAGATTATAAAGATGGTGGCTGGCTTCCCCGTTGGACTGCAGGTGACGCACAGAACTGTATGCCAAGTACAGCTATTGATGCGGTTATCGCAGATGTTGCCACAAAAAACTTAATTTCAAAGGATTTACTCCAGACTGCTTTCGAAGGTATGGAGCATCACGCTAATAAATCATCAACAGTACCTGCCTACGGCAGAGAGGGTTGTGAAGATTATCTTAAGCTCGGTTACGTACCTTATGACAAATACAGCGAAAGTGTTAACCTTACACTTGATGCGGCATATTTTGATGATTGCATTGCAACTGTTGCTGGTATTCTCGGTTATAACGATAAGAAAGAAAAATATCTTAAACGAGCCAAGAATTACAAAAACATCTTTGATAAAGAAACAGGCTTTATGAGGCCCAGAGATACTAATGGCAACTTTGACCCCGATTTTGACCCGATTTCATGGGGTAAGCACTACACAGAAGCAGCCGCCTGGCAAACAAGCTTTGCGGTTCAGCATGATATTGAAGGTCTTGCAGAGCTTTATGGCGGTAAGGACGGGCTTATTAAAAAGCTTGACGAATTCTTCGCTGAGCCTGCAGATTACAGAGTTGGCGGATATAACTATGAAATCCATGAAATGACAGAAATGGCTGCTTGTGATTGGGGGCAATGTGCAATATCAAATCAGCCCAGCTTCCATATTCCATTTATCTACACATATCTCGGTCAACCTGAAAAAGCTGAGTATTGGCTTAAAAAGATTTGTGCAGAAGGGTTCTCCTGGAAGGATGACGGCTTCCCCGGCGACGAGGACAACGGTTCAACTGCTGCCTGGTATATCTTCAGTTGCCTTGGTATCTACCCCATAACTCCCGGTAAACCCATTTATACAAACAATAAACCGATGGTTGATAAAATCCGTATTCTCGGTAAAAATGTTGATTTCACCAAATACGGCAACGTGATTACATACGATGAAATAATAAAAGAAATTGAAGAATAAAGAGAAACGTCCCTTGTTTTGTGAATAGCAATACAAGGGACGTAAATTCTTGATTTAGGCTCAATTCAAAAACACAACATACCACACTGATATCCAAAGCCTCTCACTAATTTTTCACATATTTCCGCTTTGTCCATATAATATAGCGAGCGTAAATACGCTCTATTCACCTTAAAAGGAGAATCATAATGGATAAATACAACAACATTTATATGGTTGAATCGGCAATGCGAAATAAAAGTGCAGACTGCCCCTGCAACTGTGTAACAACAGAATTTCCGAAAGACACTGTTGTTGCTATGGCTTATGTGCCTTTTCAACTCGACAAAACAAGTTATTCTGCGGAGATGGCTTTGTGCGAAGGCACCCTCTTCCCCGTGCTTAACAAACCATTTTGCGGAAGAAGTGTTATGAATGGCTGAAAGAAATAAACTTCTCCGCAAGCTTCAGGCAGCTAAGTTCGCCGCCTGGGAATTGCATTTATATCTTGACACACACCCTTGTGACAAGGCTGCAAACGAAATGTTCCGAAAATACACAAACGAAGCCAAAATGCTCAAAAAAGAGTTTGAAGAAAGATTCGGTCCTCTTACCGTGACAAGCTCAAACGAAGCAGATTGGCTTTGCGACCCATGGCCATGGGAAAATCAAGGGAGTTGTGACTGATTATGTTTATGTATGAAAAGAAATTACAGTATCCTGTAAATATTAAAAACCCTAACCCAAAGCTTGCTCAAATCATTATTACTCAATACGGCGGTCCCGACGGTGAGCTCGGCGCTTCACTCCGTTACCTTTCCCAACGCTTCGCTATGCCCTACCCCGAATTAAAGGGACTCCTTACAGATGTGGGTACAGAGGAACTTGGGCATCTTGAAATGATTGGTGCGATTGTTTATCAGTTAACACGAAATTTGACTCTTGAAGAAATTAAGAAAAGCGGTTTTGACACTTACTTCGTTGACCATACAACAGGCATTTATCCTGTTGCTGCAAGCGGTTATCCCTATACGGCTGCTCAGTTCCAATCTAAAGGTGATGTAATCACAGATCTTCATGAGGACCTTGCTGCCGAACAAAAAGCAAGAACAACTTACGATAACAT
>JAZQJD010000009.1:0-86432 GCA_045541435.1 Acutalibacteraceae bacterium | reverse complement strand
GTTACCTTCTTATGAAGCAACACTTGATGATTCTAGATATCAGATATATGATGAAGATTTCGGTTATATTTATAACGGCATCACTTGGTATGACTTAACTATAGATAGCAACATTGACAATGATGATGCTTTTATTGCAGGTCATACCTATAAGGTAACAGTTGAAGTTATACCGTCAAATGACGGAGAATGGAATCTCAAATATGCAACAATTAACGGAAATACTGCAATAGTTGAAGAAGCTGATGATTGTTATCTTGTTTCTTACTTATTTGATGTTGCGTAGGTTTGTAATTTCTATTAACAACAAAGGAGTATGCTTTATGAAAAAATTAACACAAATATCAGCATTGTTTCTGGCTATAATTTTATTGATGCAATTTATTCCTTTCGAATTAAAGGTTAATGCCGCTACTACCGAAAACGGACTCCAATACACCACAATAAATGGTAAAGTAACAATTACCAAATGCCCCGAAAACTATGAAGGTGCTTTAACTATTCCTTCTAAAATTGGCGGTAAATCCGTAACTGCCATCGCAGATATGGCTTTTGCCAACTGTTACAGTATCACATCAGTAGTTATTCCCGACACAGTTAAAACGATTGGTGAATACGCATTTAGCGGTTGCCAGGCATTAAAAAAAGTAACATTAAGTAAAAATATTAAGGTTATAAGTGAGAATGCATTTTCAGAATGTCCTGTTCTGACAACTGTTAATATTCCCGAAGGTATAACAACTATCAATGATTCTGCATTTTATAAATGCACAGCACTTAAAACTGTCAAGCTTCCGTTCAGTATTACAAAAATCCATAGTTTTGCATTTTACGACTGTGATGGAATAACATCTATAACAATACCTCAGAGTGTTGATGTGATAGAAGAATATGCTTTTGCAAACTGCAGTAATCTAAAAAAAGTATATATAAGCTTCGGTGTCAGAAGAATTGAATTTGCAGCTTTTCAGAACTGCAAAAATTTAACTGATTTATATATGTACCATACAGTTTTAGAGATTTATGACTGTGCATTTGACGGTTGCAGTAAACTGGCAGATGTCTGGTATGCTGGTGACAAGCTTGATAAAAATATAATTGACCTGAGAGAGGATAACACTTATCTGAAAAAAGCTGAATGGCATCTGGAAAGAGAATTTGTTGATATCGATAAAGAGCCTGCAATAGGTGTTAACCTTTTAGGAAAAACCGCAAAGGTATATGTTACAGCAAAAGGTAAAGGTAATAAATACAAATGGTATTATAAAAATAAGGGTGACAGCAGCTACACTTATACAAGTTCATTTACCGGTAGCTCATATTCTGTAAAAATGAATTCTGATCGTGACGGACGCAAGGTTTACTGTATCATTACCGACTCTTACGGCAATACTATGATATCTGATGTCGGTATTCTTTATATGGGAACACCACTTAAAATCACAACTCAACCCAAGTCAGTTACAGTTGCTAAAAATAAGACTGCAAAAGTTACCGTAAAGGCCAACGGTGATGGTCTTAAATATACCTGGTATTATAAAAATTCAGGTTCAAAGAGCTTCTCAAAATCTTCCGTTACATCTTCAACATATTCAACTAAAATGACTTCAAAATCAAAAGGTCGCCAGGTTTATTGCGTGATTAAAGATAAATACGGATGTAAAACAAAATCAAATATTGCCACACTTAAAATGAAATAAATAAGAAAAATCCGTTCAACAGTTTAAATTGCTGAACGGATTTACTTTATTTAATTGTTGTATATATCAGATGCGGACGGTCGAAAAATCTTATAGGTGCGATGCTGTTGCCTATTCCCCTGCTGACTATAAGATTTGTTTCATTTTCTTCATAAACACCGCTTGTATATTTCGGGAAAAAGCCTTGGTCGGGAGCGATTAAACCGATACCGAACAATCTACCCTGACCGCCGTGAGCGTGGCCTGAATAAACTAAATCGAATCCATATTGAGAATATATATCAAGCTGTTCGGGATGGTGGGCAAGAAGAATATTAAAGTCTTTCTTTTCGATATCAAGTGATGAACACAAGGAATCGGTTGCGGACTTTACTTGACTTGCATATTCACAATGAAAATACGGGTCATCAATGCCAAAGATATTTAATTTCTCGCCGTTCGACAGTTTGATTTGAGTTTGTTCATTTCTTAAAACCGTAGCTCCCAAAGTTTTCAAGTCGGAAATCATATTATCAAAAGCAGATTGATTGCCAATACTGATGTTACATTCGTGATTTCCTGTAACATAATAAACGGGAGCAATTTCTATGATTTCCGAAACAAAATCAATTCCTTTTTTAATGTCGGTTTTTCGGCAGTCCACCAAATCCCCCGTTAAAACAATAATATCGGGTTTTTCTTTCTTTAAAGAGGAAAGCACCGCTTCATTGAGAAAGCTGTTTTTAGTATTGTGATAATCAGAAATATGGGCAATTTTATATCCGTTTTGAATATTTATTTTTTCTGTTTCGATATCAATTTTCTCAACCGATAAGGTGATGTTACCCCACACCGTTACAATGGAAAATGCAACAAAGAGCGTCAGCATAACACCCAACGCTCTTTTAATTATCTTTGGATTATTTTTTATAAAAGGTTTTATTTTATTCATTAAAGTATTTCGCCGTTTTCAATAGCGTGAATCTGGTCAACTCTACGCTGATGCCTTCCACCCTCAAACTCAGTATTAAGGAAAACATCAACAAGCTCGCAGGCAAGACCGCCACCGATAACTCTTGCACCCATACAGATAACATTAGCATCGTTGTGAAGTCTTGTAAACTTTGCACTGAAATAATCAGAACAGCAAGCGGCACGAATGCCTTTAACCTTGTTTGCCGCCATTGAAATGCCGATACCTGTTCCGCAACAAAGAACAGCTTTGTCACATTCACCGCTTGTAACCTTTAAGCATGCTTTCTGAGCAAATGCGGCATAATCTACGGACTCAGTTGAATCCGCACCGCAATCAATAAATTCAACACCTTTTTCGGTCAGATATTTTTTAATTTCCTCTTTAAGAGGGTAACCTGCGTGGTCTGAAGCAATAGCTATCATATTTAACATCCTTTCGGTTAATTTGATTTTGTTGGATTTTATTTACTTTTGTTTTTTAATTCTCTCTCAGCTTGAGAAAGTCTTAAATAGCAAGGTAAGAGTCCATCGGGAGAAATCGACATATTTTCGTCTTTTTCAAGCAATTCCGATGCAATAATACAAACGGAAGAAGCACTCTGATACCTGATATTCAAAGGTGCAATTTCTATATCAGGCAATTCTTCCTTCATTTTTTTATAGCAAAGAAGAGCTCCGTCACCAATCAGCATTATTCTGCCGTCAACGGTTTTTAATTGTTCTGTCAAATCTGCAATAGAAATTGCATCATCGGGTGTTTTTCTCTCTAAACCGTCTTTGCAATCGAACTGAGCTGTATAAACCTGATTACAACGAGCATCCATAACTGCAACCGCATAAACGCCTGTATTTTCAAGAGGTTTAGCAATAACCTCAAGAGTTGAAAGACCAAGGCATTTTTTATTAAGCGGTTGTGCAAGTCCTTTCACTGCAGAAACACCGATACGCACACCAGTAAATGAACCTGGCCCGTTTGAAACTGCAAAATAATCAATATCACTAACAGAAAGACGGGCAGTTTTAAGCACGTTATCAATCATCGGTAAAAGTGTCTGACTATGAGTTAAACCGGTATTTGAAAAATCAACTGCTAAAAGCTTACCATCTGCAAATACTGCAGCAGAAGCGGCAGTTGCGGTACTGTCAACGCCAAGAATTCTCATAATTACTCTCACCACTCATTCTTAAAATTCTGCTATCATCATTTTCACCACGAGAAAATTCAATCTTAATCAGCTTTTCCTCAGGTAATGCATTTTCAATATTCTCGCTCCATTCAACTGCAAGAACGCACCCGTTATCAAGATAATCGAAAAAGCCCGTTGTGCATAAATCCTCAAAGGTATTTATTCTATACATATCAAAATGGCAAAGAGGTATTTCACCGCCATATTCGTGAACAAGGGCAAAGGTAGGGCTTGAAACATCAGCATTTATACCCATTCCCCTTGCAAGACCTGCGGTAAAACGGGTTTTACCCATACCGAGACCGCCAAAATAGGCAACAACCTCGCCACCTTTTAAAGCTGCACCTAATTTTTCACCGAAAAGCTCGGTTTCATTCGGTGAACAAGAAAACACTTCAACCATAAATACCTCAAAATATATTGAAAATAACAATTAATATATGTATAATAACAATATTGTAAGATAAAATCAAGAGGTGCAGGACTTGAAAAAATATTTTTCTTTAACAAGAAGATTTATCGCAGAAACAGATAAACTTCTTCTTTTGCTAATTGCCGCAGCTTCAACCTTCGGCGTTATGATGGTTCATAGTGCAACAAGATTTCGTTTAGGTGAAGGTGAAACAATTTATCGTGATGCAATAGTTATGATTATCGCAGCAGTTGCAGGTATTGTTATAACTCTAATAATTTCGGCAATAGACTATGAATTAATAATGAAAATATGGCCTATAATAGGTCTTTTTTGTGTTGGGTTGATGATTATAACTCTTATTTTCGGTGCTGCCCCCGAATCCCGACCCGACTCAAAATGCTGGCTTCAGTTCGGTTCTATTTACTTTCAGTCCTCGGAGCTAGTTAAAATCGGTTTTGTTATCACTTTTGCAATGCACCTTGAGCTTTGCAAGGACAATATAAATTCTTTTAAATCCATTCTATTATTAGGTATTCACGCAGTTATTCCGATTGGACTTGTTGTTCTTACAGGTGATATGGGTTCTGCTCTTGTTTTTATTTTTATGACCATTGCCATGCTTTTTTTCGCAGGACTTCATATAGGCTTTTTCGGTGCAGGTGGTATTTTAGGTATTGCCGCCTCGCCTCTTATCTGGATGTATGTTTTTGATGATTATCAGCGCAACAGATTTTTAGCCTTATTCCGTCCCGAAGAATTTTCCGACGAAAGCTTTCAGCAAAGATTAGGTCTTAACGCTCTGGGTTCGGGTGGTTTCTTCGGCCAAGGCTATCTAAAAGGCACATATACCCAAGCAGGTCTTGTTCCCGAAAGAGAAAACGACTTTATTCTCACTGCTATTGGTGAAGAAACAGGCTTTTTTGGTTGCCTTATTGCACTTTTGTTACTCTTCTTAATTTGCTTGAAAATGATTAAGATAGGCAAAGAGGCAAAAGATTTTTCCGCTCAACTTGCTTGTTACGGAATTGCTTCAATGATTGCGGCACAGGTTGCAATTAACGCCGGCATGGTTCTAATGGTGCTTCCTGTTATCGGTATTACGCTCCCCTTCTTCAGTGCAGGTGGCACAAGTACCCTTTGCCTCTATATCGGTATCGGTCTTGTGTTCAGTATTTACAGATATAACCGTTCAAGAGAAACGGTTAATTTCAGACTTTCAAGAATTGCATCGCCGTTTTCGGAATATTAAAACAATGCAAAACGCAAAGTGCAAAGTGCAAAGTGCAAAGTTTCGGGTACTTGTGCACAGCTATTTTAATAATAAATCAAAAACCAAAAATGGATTCAGGACAACGAATGTCTTGAATCCATTTTCACTTTGCGTTTTGCACTCAGCATTTTGTAAGCTTCGCCATTTTTGCCATAACTTTTTTCGTTCCGCAGTTATCGAATGCAATTTCAAGTAGCATATCCCCGCCCATTGCCTTTGCACTGACAATCATACCCTTACCAAAGGTTTTATGTTCAACTGTATCTCCGACTTTAAAATCAAGTGTAACATTGTCAGTTGTTGTTTTCTTTGGTGCGGAACTAAAGCCACCGTTCGCAAAGCCGCTTGCCTTGTTTTTAGGTGTTGTAGTTGATGATGCCTTTGAATAGGAGTTTTCCCGGGAAAACATCTTTGTTCCGCCACTATAGGAAGAACCGCCATAAGAAGAACCCGAATAACCGCCGTAGAAGGTCTGCTGAGGTGCGTTACGCTCAAAGTCGGTAAGCTCCTCGGGTATTTCTGCAAGGAAGCGTGAGGGTCTTGTAAAGCTTGTATTACCAAAGAGCATTCTTGAACGGGCATTTGTTATATAAAGCTTTTCTTTTGCTCGGGTAATGCCAACATAACAAAGTCTTCGTTCCTCTTCAAGCTCCGTCGGGTCATACATTACTTGATTTCCCGGGAAAAGTCCCTCTTCCATTCCCACTATGAAAACAACGGGAAACTCAAGACCCTTTGCAGAGTGAAGAGTCATCATAACAGTTGACTCTGCTTCCGTGTTATAGTTATCAAGGTCAGTCATTAAAGCAACTTCTTCAAGAAAGCCTGTAAGAGTGCCACCCTCGTTATCTTCCATATAGCGAACAAGGTTTGCAAGAACCTCCATAACGTTTGCCTTACGTTCTTCTGCAGTTTCCTTGTCCAAATCAAGCGATGCATAATAACCTGTTTTAGTTATTACATCATCAAAGAAATCTTGAATAGATTTTTCTTCAAGAGAAAGAGCAAGAGAATTCAAAAGATTTGTGAAATCAACTAATTTTCCAGCTGCACGGGAAAGCATCGGGTAATCATTAGCGTTTTGAATAACATTATAGAAGGTTGTTCCTAATCCATCTGCAATAGAAGCTGCGTTATTAATTGTTGTTTCGCCGATTCCCCTTTTGGGTTCATTAATAATTCTTCTTAAACGAACTGTATCAGAGGGGTTGGCAATAACAGAAAGATAAGCAAGAATATCCTTAACTTCCTTACGGTCATAGAATCTGTGGCCACCAATAACCTTGTATGGTACTGCGTTATATACCAAAGCTCGTTCAATACTGCTTGACTGAGCATTGGTTCTGTAAAGAATTGCAAAATCAGAGAATTTTCTTCCGAGAGCAACGGCATTGAGAATTTCATCTGCAACAAAACGCCCCTCATCACGCTCATCAGTAAGAATTTTAACCTTGATTTTATCGCCACCCTCTTTTTCAGTCCAGAGGGTTTTACCTTTTCTTCCCTTATTATTTTTAATAACCGCATTAGCTGCATCAAGTATAACAGATGTTGAACGATAGTTTTGTTCAAGGCGGATTACTGCTGTATCATCATATTGATTTTCAAAGGAAAGAATATTTTCTATTGTTGCACCACGGAATTTATAAATACTCTGGTCGTCATCACCAACAACACAAATATTTCTATAGCCGTTTGCAAGTAATGAGGTGAGAATATACTGAGCATGGTTAGTATCTTGGTACTCGTCCACCATAACATATCTGAAACGACGCTGATAATATTCAAGTACATCGGGATTCTCTTTTAAAAGCTTAACTGTATTGACAATAATATCGTCAAAGTCCATAGCATCGGCTTTTTTGAGCATTTCTTCATACTTTTCGAAAGCTTGTCCGATAAGCTTTTTATTTGTGTCATACCCTGCACTTGCGGTATAATCCGCAGGAGTCATCAACGAATCCTTTGCTCTTCCTATTTCATTAAGAACGTATTTAACAGGTAAACGCTTCTCATCAATATCAAGTACACGAAGTACCTCTTTCATAACTCGCTTTGAGTCATCGGTGTCATAAATAGTGAAATGCTTTGAAAAACCGATTCTTTCACTGTCACGGCGAAGAATACGCACACAGCAGGAATGGAAAGTGCTTGCCCAGACATCATTACCCTTTTCACCGAGCATAGCTTCAAGACGGCTTTTAAGCTCATTTGCAGCTTTATTAGTGAAAGTAATTGCAAGAATCTGCCAAGGCTGAGGTGCATCCACGCTTAAAAGAGCTTGTACTCCGTCGGGAAGAGTGCCGCCATTTTCTATGTAATCTTGAAGTAAAGCTGCATCTTCTTCTGTTGGAACTCTGTATGAAAAATCCGAATGATAAGCGTTTCCGTACTTAATAAGATATGCAATTCTGTTAACAAGGACAGTTGTTTTGCCGCTTCCTGCACCTGCCAAAATAAGAACTGCACCGTTTACATTAAAAACGGCGCTTTTCTGCATATCATTCATTCTTGAAAATTCTTTTTCAATTAACCTTCTTCTTAATGTATAAAAATCCATAATTCACCTAACTGTTATCTATTAAAATTCTTTCAATTTGTAAAATCGTTTTATAAATCTTTCCGTTAAAATCAAGGAAAGCGGAATATATTACATATCTTATGAGGGGTTGCTCACCTTTACATTTAAGAGCTTCAACAATTTGTTTTTCAATGCTCTTTCTATCAGAATTAAGCTTTTTTATTTCATCTGAGCATTGTTCAAAAAGCTTTAAATTACTTTTAAAATGATTTAACTGAGAAAAAATTGCATTTTGTTTTTTTAAAGTATTTTCTATGCTTTTTAACTCTTCAAAATTCTTACAAATAATTAATTCTGAATAATCATTTAAAGTAAAAATCGAGTATAGTTCTTCAGTAATACTTTCTTCTAACAAGAAAATATCACCCCGTTCAAGCGGAGTAATAAATTCGTTTTTAAGATTATTTAAAAGCTCTGATTTTTCTGCAAAAAACTGTATTCTTTCTGAAGAAAAATCTTGTTTTAAAAGTATTTTTTCGTAAATTACGGAAATCAATTCCGATAATATTTTCAACGTCTTGAAATAATCATAGGATTTTTTCAAATACGCTCCTTTAAAACCTTTTATTGTAGGGTACGCATTAATGCGTACCGCAGGTTAATTCAATTGGTTAGTTGCGGAACGGATAAATCCGTTCCCTACATTATTTATATAATGTACAACCTTTTGAATCTATTGCCACTAACAGCGGGAAATCTTTGATTTTGAGTTCTTTTACAGACTCGCAGCCTAAATCGTCAAATGCAATAACTTTACATTCCTCAACACATTTTGAATAAAGTGCGCCTGCACCACCTATTGCGGCAAAATATACTGCACCATATTTCTTCATAGCATTTATAACATCATCACTTCTGTTGCCCTTGCCAATCATAGCCTTTTGTCCCAATGAAATCATCAACGGTGAAAAAGAGTCCATTCTTGAAGATGTTGTAGGTCCTATGCTGCCGATTGCAAGGCTATCTTTTGCGGGCGTTGGTCCTGCAAAATAAACAACTGAATTATTAAGATTAAATGGCAATGTTTTATCAGTATCAATTAACTCTTTTAATCTCTTGTGGGCAGCATCTCGTGCGGTATAGACAGTTCCGGATAAAAGCACCCTGTCACCTGCAACGAGATTTTCCACCCATTCATTAATATTCTCGGTGTTTAAATAATATTCGCTCATTAATAATCCTCATCACCGATTTTGCTGTCGAATGAGATCTCTTCATCAACGACAGGAGCGGAAAAGTCATATTCCTTTGCAGACTCAACTGTTTCTGTTACAACCTCTTCAGTTAAAACATTTTCAGAAATAAGCGCTTGAGCTGTTTTGCTCATATCACCTGTAAGAGCTTTTATGCGAAGCTCAACCTCTTCAACAGATTTTGTGAAATTACGGGCTATTTCGCCAATACCTGCAGAAAGGTCATCAATCTTAACTGCGGTATCACCAATAGCAGCATAAACAGCCTTTGTAACAGAATTTGCTCTTTCTTTAGCCTGTTCAACAAGCTCCTCAGAATGAACCCTTGCATCAAGCATAGCCGCACCAACCTGGCGCTCTAAATCACCTTTTTTATTAAGCTCTGCTTGAAGTCTTTCGTTTTCTAATTTAAGAGCATTAATTTCGCTTTCATCAACAGCCTTTGCCTGAGCTTCGGAAAGCTTCACTGTAAGCTCATTAATGAGAGTATCTTTATCGTCAACAGCAATCTCATAATCATTGATTTTTGCAGAAAGCTCTGCAATATCGGAACGAAGCTTACCTATATCCGCAATTTCACTCTGCAAAGAAGCAATTTCACCGTTAAGCTGTGTTGTTTTAGCGGTATTGATTGCAAGCTGCCTTTCGAGAGCACTTTTTTCGGTGAGAACCTTTTCAATGAAGTCCATAACCTCTTCTTTTTTGAAACCGCCGAAAGCGGATGTTCTGAACATTAAGTCTTTTGACATAAAAATTACTCCAACAACATATATTTGTTGTAATTATAACAGAATAAAATATATAAAACAACAAAAATTTATATTTATTTTTCCTTTTATATGTTGTATAATGTAAAAAAAAGCCGAAAGGTTGTGAAATGAATGAAAAAATCTGCTAAAGCATTATTAGGTGCAGGTGCCGTTTTCTTTGGCTCGGGGCTTGCTATGAACACCTTTGTTCTTACAAGAGCATCCAAAATAATCAGCGATAAAAAGGGTGAACTGGAAGAAAAGAAAAATCCCACAGATTTAACCACTCCTAAAGAAATTTTAAGAGCCGAGGGTGATGCTTGGGTTGATTCAAAAGAATACGACCATATCGTTATAAAAAACCGCAAAAACGAACCTATTCACGCTCTTACTGTCAAAGCTGATGAAGAAAGCGATAAATGGCTTATCTGCATTCACGGTTATACAAGCTCTCCGAAGGGTATGGGCAGTTACGCACTCCATTACCACAAGAGAGGCTACAATGTTCTTCTTCCCTGTCTTCGTGGTCACGATATAAGTGAGCATCGTTCAATCACAATGGGGTGGCTTGACAGACTTGATATTATTGACTGGATTCAATATTTGTCAAAAACCTATAACAATCCTCAGATTGTTCTCCACGGTGTTTCAATGGGTGCAGCAACCGTTATGATGACAACGGGCGAAGATTTGCCCTTCAATGTTAAATGTGCCGTTGCAGACTGCGGTTATTCTTCCGTTTGGGATGAATTTAAAAACGAGATGAAAGAAACATACCACGTTCCTGCTTTCCCCGTTCTTTATGCGGCACAGGCAGTTACAAATATTGTTTCAGGCTTTGATTTCAAAAAGGCTTCATGCGTTGAGCAGTTAAAAAAATCAAAAACACCAACAATTTTCCTACATGGTGAAAAGGATTTATTTGTTCCTTACAGAATGCTTGATTTAAACTACAATGCAGCCGCTTGTGAAAAGGAAAAAGTTTCAATTCCCGATGCTGAGCATGCAGAAGCGCATCTTGTTCATCCGGATTTATATTGGAATTCTGTATTTAACTTTGTTGAAAAATTTGTAAAATAAAAAATATTTTTACTCCCCGTTTTTTCGGGGAGTTTTTTTATATAAAAAATCATATAATAGTTAGGCAAAACATTGTAAAAAACGTAAAATTGTTAAATAATTGGGAATATTTAGTATTTTATGTTGAAATTATTCGCAAAATGTTGTATCATTAGCAAGATGACAAAATAGGTAATTTTGGACTAATTTTCAGGAGGTCGTAATATGTCAGCATTAACAAACAACAAGAGCGTCCTTGCTTGGATTGACGAAAAGGTTGATCTTGTAAAGCCCGACAAAATTGTTTGGATTGACGGCTCTAAAGAACAGATTGAGGAGCTCAGAGCAACAGCTTGCTCAACAGGCGAGCTCATCAAGCTTAACCAGGAACTTCTCCCCGACTGCTATCTTCACAGAACTGCAGTTAATGACGTTGCCCGTGTTGAAGGCAGAACCTTTATCTGTGCAGCAACAAAAGAGGAAGCAGGCCCCACTAATAACTGGATGGAACCTTCCGAAGCTTATGAAATGCTTTACGATATTGCTCGTGACAGCTATAAAGGCAGAACAATGTATGTAATCCCCTATTCAATGGGTCCCGTTGGTTCTCCCTTTGCTAAGGTTGGTATTGAGCTTACAGACTCTATCTATGTTGTTCTCAACATGGTTATTATGACAAGAGTAGGTAAAGATGTTCTCGATGTACTTGGCGACAGCGATGATTGGGTTCGCGGTCTTCACTGCCGTTGCGATATCGACGAAGAAAAGAGATATATCTGTCAGTTCCCTCAGGACAACACAATTATCTCCGTTAACTCCGGTTACGGCGGAAACGTTCTTCTCGGTAAAAAATGCTTCGCACTCCGTATCGCTTCTTACCAGGGTTGGAAAGAAGGCTGGCAGGCAGAGCATATGCTTATCCTTGGTATCGAAAATCCCCAGGGCGAAGTTAAGTATATCTGCGCTGCTTTCCCCTCAGCTTGCGGTAAAACAAACCTTGCTATGCTTATTCCTCCGGAGCTTTACAAAGAAAAAGGCTATAAAGTATGGTGCGTTGGTGACGATATCTCCTGGATTCGTAAAGGTCCCGACGGAAGACTTTACGCTATTAACCCCGAAAACGGTTTCTTCGGCGTTGCTCCCGGTACTAACGTAAAATCCAACCCCAATGCTCTCGCTTCAACAAAGAAGGGCACAATTTTCACAAACGTTGCTCACAATCTTGACGATAACACAGTTTGGTGGGAAGGTCTTGACAAGAATCCTCCTGCAAATGCAGTTGAATGGAAAGGCAACCCCTGGAACGGTCAGGAAAGCGAAGAAAAAGGCGCACATCCCAACAGCCGTTTCACAGCTCCCGCAGTTAACTGTCCTTGCCTCAGCTCCGAATTTGAGAACCCCAACGGTGTTCCGATTTCCGCAATCGTATTCGGTGGCAGACGTGCAAAGCTCGCTCCCCTCGTTTACCAGTCACGTGACTGGAATCACGGTGTATTCGTTGGTTCAATCATGGCTTCTGAAACAACTGCTGCAGCTGCAGGTGCAGTTGGCGTTGTTCGTCGTGACCCCATGGCAATGCTTCCCTTCTGCGGTTACAATATGGCTGATTATTGGCAGCATTGGATCGATATCGGTGCAACTCTTGATCCCGATAAAGCTCCCAAAATCTTCAACGTTAACTGGTTCCGTAAAGACGACGAAGGCAACTTCATGTGGCCCGGTTTCGGTGATAACCTTCGTGTTCTCGAATGGATTATCGACCGTTGCGAAGGCAAGGTAGATGCTAAAGATACAGAAATCGGTTACATCCCCTATGCAAAAGACATCAATATTGAAGGTCTTGAGGGTGAAGTAACTCTTGAATCTCTCGAAAGCATCCTTGAAGTTGAAAAAGAACTCTGGCAGGAAGATGCAAAGGGTATCGAAGAATTCTACGCTAAATTCGGCGACAAGATTCCCGCTGTTCTTGCAGAAGAACTTGCAACTCTTAAGAAAAACGTTCAGTAATTTAACATTAAATAAGGGTTATGCTACGGCATAGCCCTTAAAAACTTTATATAAAACTTGTAAAAAATACTATAAGAAAGAAGTCGTTTTAAATGGCAAAGCTTACAAGAGAAAATAAAGACGGTATTTATTCCCTTATGCTTACTCCCTTCTTTGAGGACAGAAGCATTGACTATGATACATACGAAGAATATGCAGATTGGCAGGTTTCACAGGGTGTTGACCACCTTTTTGCAGTTTGCGGTAGCTCCGAAATGAAAGAGCTTACTCTCGAAGAAAGACTTAAACTTGCAGCTCTCACAGTTAAGCACAAAGGCAACACAACAGTTGTTGCAACTGCTAACATTGAACCCACTAAAGAAGGTAATCTTGAAGAAATCAAGAAAATGGAGCAGACAGGTGTTGACGGTATCGTTCTTACAACAAAGGGTATGGGCAATGACGATGATAAGCTCGTTGAATATATCAGAGAGCTTGCAGAGAGCACAACTCTCCCCGTTTTCCTTTATGAGTTCCCCGGCTTCCAGCCTCATAAAATGAGCGGTAAGGCTTACGGTGAGCTTACAAAAGACGGTCTTATCTGGGGTATTAAGGACACAACCTGCACAATGGAAGGTATTAAATCCAAGATTGATAACAAAGGTGATTCAACAATCATTCAGGCAAATATGCCATTCCTCTTTGACTCCTATGTTGCAGGTGCAAGAGGCGTTATGGCGACTCCCACATCCTGCGGTGGTGCATTCTTCCAGAGATTCCACGAAGCATTTGTAAGCGGTGATATGGCTCTTGCAGAGCAGCGCTACAACGAAATCATTCTTCTTGACAATGCTATTGATAACGGCTTCTGCGCAAGTGCAAAAGAGCTTATCAGACTTCAAGGTGTTAAGAACTTCAACTGGTTTACAAGAGGTTCTCACCACCTTGACGGCGCAAGACTTCGCTCTCTTAAATCGTTCCACGATTGGTGCGTAGCAAACGGACTTATGAAATAATTTACAAAAACCCTTGATGCAATAAAATGCATCAAGGGTTAATTTTATGTATCTATTTTTCTGCTACACCCTTTTGCCAGAGTAAATTCCAATCCTTATCAAAAGCAATGTAGACATTTTCTCTGTCTTCAACATTACCATTATCATCATAGGAGAGAGCATTCCAGCAACAGAAAACTCTTTCATTTTTCGTTTCGATAATCTGATGAAGAGCATAGCCTGTTAATTCAATTTCACCAAGATTTCGGAAACCTTTTGAAAACCGAACCCAACGAGATTGACCCTGTTTTGAAAAATCACTATTAGTTTTGTATTCAGCAACGTACTCATCATTATTCAAAATAAAGATATTGTTGATATATTCTTTTTCATTATTGGTTTTAAATGTCTTTTTCGAAACAACTTTTTTATCAAAATCAAGTCTGACAATAGTATCTTCTTTTGTTTCATACAATGGTGTATCTACATTTTTCTTTGCTCTTATAGGATAACCATTTTCAGAAGCGTTATCTTTATTCCAAGGATAAAAAGTACTATCTATTTCATACTCCCACAAAAGATTAAGATCATTGTCAAATGCGTTCAGAAATCTTTTATTCTCAAAATCATTTTCACCAATAATCGCTGTTTTAGTTGTCGTTCCCATAAAACCTTTACCATCTATATAGGCTAAGTTATCAATCATGGTTATCCCATCTCCCAAGTCAACCTTTTTAATTAACTCACCATCAGCAGAAAGCTTCATTAGAGTAACCTTATAATCACTAATACCATCAGCACAAACCCATTTAGTTTTATTAGTTACGCCTAAAATCAAGCTTCCATCTTCAGCCTCGACCATACCTCTTATTAAATAAACTTCGCCACGCTTAAAATTACGTTCCCATAAAACATTACCATTAGAATCGATTTTAACCAAATTATGTTTAGATGATAAATCAATTCTTAAAAGTGGTATTGAGCGTAAAACTCGTGAACTAACAAATGTATCACCATTATCATTTATAAGTTTTACAGAGGCATTATGGTATCTAAAATTTAACAAATCAAAAGTACCATTTTTATCCTTTCCTGCATATTTATAATCATATTCAGTTGTATATTGCTTTTTGCCATAGATATTATATTTATCAATCTGAACTTTACCATCATCAGCATTAAAATGATAATAACCGTCTTCCGAAAACTCCCCACTTGCTATCGCCCAGTTGCCGTTAACCATTCTTTGAAACTGTTTTGGCACTCCGCCGATAGTTTCTGCGGCATATTCTTTCGTTGTTTCCTTATCGGAAGCAAAAGCGGTTTGAAAAAGTAGTATAAAAATGAGAATAGTCGATAAAGTTCTAATTACAACTTTTTTCATTAAAAAAACTCCTTGTTGTTAATATAATGATTATATCATATTATTCTACTGCAGTCAACAGGTTTATTTGAAACAAAATAGTTGTTGATTGGTCCCCCTCTTTTCGAAAAGAGGTTTGACATGCAACAACTTTATTCATAAATCTGAATTTAATATTGCAACTTATATCTGTTTATAGTATAATTTGTGTAATTGTGAAAAAAGGTACGATAATTGAAGAACAATCAATCGGATGTGATGTTTTGAACATTGAAGAAGTATTAAAAAGTCAAAAGGAATTTTATCAAAGTGGTAAAACTTTGTCCGTAAAATTCCGAATTAAGATGCTTTTAAAGCTATATAAGTGCATTCAGAAATATGAAAATGAAATCAATGAGGCTCTCAAAAAAGATTTAGGGAAGTGTGAATTTGACGGCTTTATGTGCGAAACAGGACTTGTTCTTATGGAGCTCAATTATATGATTCGTTATACTGCCCTTTACGCCAAAAAGCACAGAGTTTATACTCCTATCGGTCAATGTATCGGCAGCGGCTATAAAAAGGCTTCACCCTATGGTAATGTTCTGATAATGAGCCCTTGGAACTATCCGTTTCTTTTAACAATGACGCCCATTTCCGATGCTATTGCAGCAGGTAACACAATTATAGTCAAGCCAAGCGCATATTCCCCTGCTACAAGCGAGATTATTCAAAAGATTATTGAAGAATGTTTTGACCCTGAATACGTTGCGGTTGTTACAGGTGGCAGAGAAGAAAACAAAGAGCTTTTAAATCATAAGTTTGATATGATTTTCTTTACAGGCAGTCAGGCAGTCGGTAAAGAAATCCTTCATAAAGCCGCAGATAATCTTACTCCTGTTGTGCTTGAGCTTGGTGGCAAAAATCCTTGCATTGTTGATTCAAGCGCTAAAATCAAATTAGCTGCAAAGAGAATTGTTTTCGGTAAATTCCTTAACTGCGGTCAGACCTGCGTTGCACCCGATTACGTTATTTGCCACAGCAGTATAAAAGATAAGTTTATTGAAGAGGTCCAAAAGCAGATTAATAAGCAATTCGGCGACGATATACTCAACAATGATGAATGGGGCAAAATTGTCAACGAAAAGCATTTCAACAGAATTTGCAATCTGATTGATGAAAACAAAGTTGTTTTTGGTGGCGAAAAAAATTCAAAAAGCTTAAAAATTGCTCCAACTGTTATGGACAATATTAATTGGGAAGATACAGTTATGCAGGAAGAAATTTTCGGTCCTGTTCTTCCCGTTCTTACATTTGATACATACGAGGAATTATATTCATTATTTGCAAACAAGCCAAAACCACTTGCTTTATATATCTTCTCGGAAGATAAAAAGAGAATTAACCAAACAATCGAAAGATGCTCATTTGGTGGCGGTTGCGTAAATGATACAATTATGCAGATAGCCATAAACAGCTTTGGTTTCGGTGGCGTTGGAGAAAGTGGTATGGGTACATATCACGGAAAAGCAGGTTTTGATGCATTCTCTCACGAAAAGAGCATTCATAAAAAGGTTACCTGGTTTGATTTTCCTGTAAGATATAATCCCCACAACAACAAATTATTCAAATTCCTTTCTCATCTTTATATGAGATGATTTTGATTTAAATATAACTTTTGAGGTGTTTTTATGTTAGACAAATTCCTTTCCGGTTGGGGCGGTTTAGTTGGTATGTGTGAGCATATCAAGATTTTCATATACTCCAAAAGAGCTTTTAAAATGCAGGAAACCTGCGTTAAAAGACTTATGAGAAAAAATAAAACCACTGAATATGGTAAGTTACATAACTTTAAAGATGTTAAATCCATTGAGGATTATCAGAAAATCGTTCCTCTTTCTGTTTATGCAGACTATGATGATTATGTATGGAGAATGGCTAACGGTGAAAAAGGACTTATTACAAATATGTACGTACGCCGTTTCACAGAAAGCTCGGGCAGTACCGGAAAACAAAAGCTTGTTCCTCTTTCATACTGGGCAGAATGGGTTTGCCAATGCTTCAGCTTCAGTGCGCCCGTTGGTTGTGCTGTCAAATGGTTTGCACAGCACGGTAAGACCTTACCTGCACAAAAAGGTCTTTTAACTGCGGAAACAGGCTGCAGAAAGGTTAAAGGCGGTACTATCAGTTGCCTTTCTTCAATCCCCCTTTTAAATGTTAAACCCATTGTAAGCTGCTTTACAACTTCACCTAAAGAGGTGCTTTTCCCTGAGCCCGGTGTTGATATGGACATGCACTATATGAAGCTGCGTTTCGCTCTTCCAAGCAAAAAGGTAAGCTATCTCGGTACAATTTTCATCACAACTCTTGAATCAATGTTTTTCTACATGGAAGAAAACTGGGAAATGCTTTGCGATGATATTGAAAAAGGTATCATTAACGATAAGGTTAATGTTCCCGAAGAAATCAGACAAAAATATAATAAAAAGCTTAAGCCCAACCCAAAAAGAGCAGAGGAATTAAGAAGAGAATTCAGAAAAGGCTTCGACGAATCTCCCATTATTCCTCGTATCTGGCCCAATGTCGGTTGGATGTATGGTATGGGAACAGGTTCATTGAGCTTCTATCAAAAGAAATTGAGAAGATATCTTGGTGAAGATATTCCCATGCACTACCTCGGCTATACCGCAACAGAGGCATTTATGGCAGTTCCCCTTGAATTCAACTCCTTTGAATATGTTATTCTTCCCCAGAACGGTTTTTATGAATTCCGCCCAATCGACCAGGAAGGCTACGACAATCTTCTTACAATCAAAGACCTTGAGGTTGGCAAGGAATATGAAATTATTCTCACTAATATGAGCGGATTTTATCGTTACAGAATCGAAGATGTTGTTAAGGTTACAGGCTATTATAACCAATCACCTAAAATCACATTCTGCTATCGACTTAACCAAATTGCAAACATCAGCGGTGAAAAGGTAAGCTCAATGGCATTTGATGAAATTGTTGCAAACATGTCCGAAGAATCAGGTGATTTATACATCGGCTACAGCATTTATGCCGACAGAAGCACCTCACCCGGTCATTACAAGTTATTTATTGAACTGGCTGAAGACATTTCTGACGAAAAGAAAGCAACTTATAATGCCCTTTTCGAAGAAAAGCTTTGTAAGGGTAATGTTTCTGTTGAGCCCCTTATAAAAAGCGGTGCTTTAGGTCATCCGGAGGTTCTTTTCCTTAAAAAAGGTACCTATGACGATTACCGTGAGGTTTTAAGAAAACGCGGTGCAAATCTTAACCAGGTTAAACCTATTAAAGTTATTGATACAGATGAGAAGAGAGATTTCTTCTTTGACCATATTGCGAAGGATTAATTATGAAATTAAACTACGAAACAGAAGCCCTTTCTCTTAAAAGAAAAGGACTTACTGATGAAAAGGTTATTAAGGATTTAATAGCATTCAAGGAACAGAATCCTCATTTATTAAAAAAGGCTCTTCCCTGCGAAATGTATGATAAAATCAATCTTATGTGCCGAAAATATATGGACAGAATGGCGCGTTTTGAGGTTGACTATGACTTTTTGGTTGATGAAGAAGCCTTCAAAAATGTTGCAGTCTGTGCCCTTGAAAGTGCACCATTTTTACATTCTCAGGTTATTATGAACCCTATCACTCCTTATTGGCGCGTTGCGGATTATAATGTTAATGAATTTGTTTTCGCAAAAGAGGTTGAGGATTTAGAAAAAGCTAAAAAGGAATTCTTTTCCCGGGAAATCCCGCTTAAAAGCAATATTCAGTTTAATATTGGTCTTTTCTACCACCAAGGCAAAACCTACATACTTTTTATATGGAACCATATGTGTATGGATGGCGGCGGTTTTAAGGCGTTCTGGAGCGACTTTTGCAAAGCCTACTCCGATTACGTTTTAAAAGGTAACTCCCCTCTTTGCTTCTCTGTTGGCTCAAGAAAGTACACAGAGGTTTATAAAGATATGGAGAACTCTTTCAAAAAGAAAGCAAAGAAACAATTAGCTAATGTTTCACCTCGTGACAAGCACCGTTTTCCCTTTGAAAACGATAATATCGAAAAAGATGTTGTTATAGTTTCAAGAAAAATCTCTAAAGAACATTTTGATAAGGCGGTTGCTTTCACAAAAGCTCAGGGTGGAACAGTTAACGATTTGCTTGTGGCTTCATATATTGATGCTCTTAAAAAGATTGCAAATTTCAAGAACGAGGAAAGCATAAGCGTTTCTTGTGCAACGGATTTAAGGCGACACATTAAAGATTTGTCTTCAATCGGCTACACTAACCACGTTTCTTTCAGCCATTGTGCAGTTGAGAGAATGGGTAATAATTTAAAAGAAACCCTTTCAATTGTAAGCAATAAAACCAAAGAACTGAAAGCCGATGAATTTATGGGATTGCACGGCATTCCCCTTTTGAATTTTGCATATAAATCAATGTTTTATATTCAGGCAGAGCCAATTGTTAAGTTCTTTTATCGCAACCCCACTCTTTCTGTGAGCAATGTTGGTAAAATTGATACAGTTGCTTTCTCCCTTGCAAACAATAAGCCTTTTTCTGCATTTGTGGCAGGTGCGGCAAAGAACAAGCCCTGCGCGGTTATGACAGCTCTTAGCATCAATGGAGATTTAAGCGTTTCAATCTGCCTTCGTGGTAATGAAAAAGACCGGGAAATCCTCGAAAATTTCTTCACAGAATATGAAAAGAATATAAAATCATTTTAAATAATAATCACCATAAACTCAAAATCGAGTCTATGGTGATTTCTTTATTTATCAGTCATTTGTAAGAGCTTTTATGTACTTTTTGAAGAATACAACACCGTCTTTAAGTGATGTAAGAGGAATTCTCTCGTTTGTTCCATGGGTTGTAAGAAGAAGTGCAGTATCCATAAGGAATGGTGAATAACGATAGATATTATCGCAGACATCTTCATAATTTCGGGCATCAGTACCGCCCATAACAAGATACGGTGCAACAATAGCCTTGGGATCCATTTCTTTGCAGATTTCTCTTATAGCGTTAAACGCTCTTGAATCTGTGGGAGAAATCTTTGAGGGATTTTTACCGCTGACCATTCTGACCTCTGCCTTTGGACCTGCATATTTTCTGATATGCTTTTCAACATCCTCAATAGACTGACCGGGCATAATGCGGAAATTCACATTAACTGTTGCTTTCTGAGGAAGAACATTTGGTGCAGGGCTACCGTTTGCCATAGTAACCGCTGTTGTTGTTCTCATCATTGATGCAACGGGCGGAATTTCAGAGCAAATCTTTGTTACAAGGGGTTTAAGAATGGGAAGATTGCTCATAACACATCTTACGGGGTAAGTTGTGTTTTTACCGATTTCATTGAAAAGTGAATAAAGCTGAGGAGTAAGCTCTGCTTTAAACTGATTGTTTTCTAATTTACAAACAATTCTTGAAAGCTCACCCAATGCACTGTGCTTGGGTGGCTGTGAAGAGTGACCGCCCTTTGCATTAACAGATATTTCAAAGTCAACATGACCTTTTTCTGCAATACCAACGCCTGCAAGGTGACCGTCAATAACCTTATCAACCTTAGCTTCAAGTATTGCGCCACCCTCGTCGAGAACGCTGTCGAGCTTGATGCCTCTTTCCTTAAACCATCGCATCATACAATCTGCACCGCAAATTTCACCCTCAGCCATAACCTCTTCATTATGCCCGAAGCAAAGATAAACGTCTCTTTCGGGAACGTAACCCTCTTCCAAAAGAGTTTCAACTGCTTCACAAACACCGATAAGGTGATTTTTCATATCAATCGCACCTCTGCCCCAAAGGAAGCCTTCGGCAACCTCGCCGCTGTATGCAGGGTATTTCCAGTCACCCTCTGTACCGGGAGTAACAGGCACAACATCTTGATGAGAAAGAAGAGCAATAGGCTCTTTTTCGGGATGCTCACTCTTCCAATGATACAAAAGGCTGCGAGTTGAAATTATCTGCTTTTCAAGCTTTTCGTGCATAAGAGGATATGCCTTTTCAAGCATCGCGTGGAACTCGTCAAAGGGTGTCCAATCCACAAGGCTTTCGTCTCTATTTGCAATTGTGGGGATTTTAATTGCATCAGAAAGATTTTTTATAAATCTATCAACATCAACCTTTTCCTCTTCACCAATATTTGCTTTTTCAATAGGCTTTGCTTTATAGGTCGTTGCGGCACGAACCATACTAACCCCAACACCTGCCAAAGCGGCAACGCCTAAGCCTGTTTTAATAATTTTTGTTTTTTTCATAACATTATCTCCTAAAACTCAAATAATGATATCTGGTCGCTATCCGGTAAATCACCAAAAGCACCGCAAGCCTTGAGAACTGAGGTTATGGAACTGCCAACACCGGCACAAGCCTCAAAATCTTCAATCGAACTGAAAGGACGACCTTCATTTTTATCCTTTGCTGCTTCAAGCAGTTCCGCTTTTGCTCCAACACCTGCAAGAGCTGAGAAAGGCATTCTGATTTTGCCGTCCTCAGGCTCATAGGAATGGGCTGTTGATTTATAAATATCAATGGGCAAGAACTCAATGCCACGAACCATAGCTTCATAAACAATCATCATAATTGTTTCTTTATCTTTTTCAGCATTGGAAGCTTCTTTACCTTTGTTTCTTATCATTTGAAGAAGAGTTTTAACCGCTTCCTTACCCTTTGACATCGCCTCTGCATCAACATCACCGCCACGAACAGTAAGGTAAGCGCAGTAATATTCAAGAGGCTTATAAACCTTGAACCATGCAAGGCGAAGAGAAGCAATAATATATGCTGCTGCGTGAGCCTTGGGGAACATATACTGAATCTTCTTACAAGAATCAATATACCATTCGGGAACATCGTGCTCCCTCATAAGAGCTTCTTGCTCGGGCTTAAGCTGTTTATTCTTTTTACGTACATCTTCCATAATATCGAAAGCCTGCTTTGGCTCAAGACCTTTATGGAGAAGATAAACCATAATACTGTCACGAGTACCGATAACCTCGGAAATGGTACAAATACCGTCACGGATTAAATCCTGCGCATTACCAAGCCATACGGCAGTACCGTGGGAAAGACCTGCAATCTGAATAAGGTCTGCAAAGGTCTGGGGTTTAGCTTCAAGAAGCATTCCCTTTGTGAAATCAGTTCCCATTTCAGGAATGGAAAGTGTACCTGTAGGCCAACCTAATTCCTCTGCGGTAACACCGAGAGGTTCGGGTGAAGTGCAAAGCTCATAAAGCTTTCTGTCACTGATATCAATATCAAGAACATCAATGCCTGTTAAATCTGTTAAATGCTTGTAAATAGTGGGAACATCATGGCCCAGCTCGTCAAGCTTCAGCAATGTATCGTGCATTGAGTTAAAGTCAAAGTGAGTTGTGATAATATCTTTGGTTGCATCATCTGCAGGTCTCTGAACAGGAGTGAAATCCTCAACCTCGTAGGTATTGGGAACAACAACCATACCACCGGGATGCTGACCGGTTGTTCTTTTAACGCCTGTACACCCTAAAGTAAGGCGGTCAATTTCCGCTTTTGTTACATTAAGACCGCGTTCTTCAACATATTTTTTAACAAAGCCGTAAGCAGTTTTTTCCGCAACACCTGAAATTGTACCTGCTTTGAAAACGTATGCTTTACCGAAGAGCTCTTCTGTGTATCTGTGTGACTGGCTCTGATACTCACCGGCAAAGTTAAGGTCGATATCAGGAGATTTATCACCAAAGAAGCCGAGGAAGGTTTCAAAGGGGATTTCGTGACCGTCTCGGAACAAAGGGGTGCCACATTCGGGACAATTCTTTTCGGGCAAGTCAAAGCCCGAGCCAACCTCATTATGCAAGAAAAATTCGGAATATTTACAATTAGTGCAGCGGTAATGAGGCTGTAAGGGGTTAACCTCGGAAATACCCGCCATAATAGCAACAAACGAAGAACCAACCGAACCTCGAGAGCCTACATAATAGCCACATTCTTCGGAATGCTTAACAAGAAGACGAGCAATCATATAAAGACCTGCAAACCCGTTTTCAATAATGGATTTAAGCTCTTTTTCAAGGCGGTCTGCAACAACCTTGGGAACAGGGTCACCATACCATTCCTTTGCTCTGTCCCAACAATGCTTTGTTAAATCCTCTTCCGCACCGGGAATAACAGGGTTGAAAGTACCATCGGGAATGGGCAATATACCGGGTTCAATCATATCTGCAATATAATTTGTATTTGTAATAACAACCTCTTTTGCAGTATCCTCACCCAAGTAGGCAAAATCCTCCAGCATTTCGTTGGTTGTTTTAAAATATAGGGGTGCTTGATTATCTGCATCCGAAAAGCCTTGACCGGCCTGGAGAATTGCTCTGTATTTAGCATCATTCTTATCAAGGAAATGAACGTCACCTGTAGCAACAGTTTTCTTGCCAAGCTCGTCACCGAGGCTTATAATCATTCTGTTAATATTTTCAATATCAGCGTACGAATTGATTTTTTCGTACTCGCCCTCGTTCTTTGTTATCATAAATTCATTGTTACCCGTAGGTTGAATTTCAAGATAATCATAGAAATCGGCAATTTCAAGAAGCTTTTCCTTGCTTTCCCCTGCTAAAATTGCTCGGTAAAGCTCACCCGCCTCACAAGCACTACCAATAATAAGACCTTCTCGCCTTTCTTCAATAAGACTTTTGGGCATTCTTGGCTTTTTATGGAAATAATCAATATTTGAAGCAGAAACAAGCTTATAAAGATTCTTAAGTCCGGTTTTATTCTTAACAAGAAGAATACAATGGTAATACTTGTCCGCTTTTATTTCTTCGAGGGTTTTCTTTGTGCCATCAGAATTATAGTCATTTACAAGATAACATTCGCAACCGTAAATGATTTTAAAGTCGCTTCCCCTTGCAGTATTACAGGCTTCGGGGAATGCCTGAACGCAACCGTGGTCAGTTATGGCAACTGCCTTATGCCCCCATTTCATAGCTCTTTTAACAATGGATTTTGCACTGCTCATTGCATCCATTGCAGACATATTTGTATGAAGATGAAGCTCAACACGCTTTTCTTCAGCTTCGTCAACAAAATCAAGCTTAGAAATTGTTGCAACGCAGTTAGGCTTGATAATAAAATCCTTTTTATAATCATCATAGCCTAAAACACCGCGAACAAGAACTGTTACACCATCCTTAAGCTGAGAATCAAGGTATTCAAGCTGCTCTTTAGTATCAAAGAATTTGCAACCAAAGGAGCCTGTATTATCGGTTATATTAAACTCAATAATATATCTCTTTCCGTCCTTTGTTTCTCTTTTTTCGTATTTGAAAATATCGCCCCATACGAAAACTTGCCCGTCTTCATAGGTAACCTCTTCCATTGGTTTCGGCTTCTGATATTTAAAATTTCCAATAACAGTCTTAACAGTGTTAAAATCAAGAGGTACATCGGGAAAATTCTCGTACTGTGCCTGAGGACGAAGTGTTTTATTTGAAGAGTCAATTTCCTGTTGTTTCCTTAAAAACTCCTCTTCATTTGAGTCCTGACCGATAAATTCAACAGTAATATCCTTGTTGAAATGAGCTTTTATGTAATCTTCAAGGAATTTATCTGCTCCTGCATTAGCACAAATATCTCTACCGCTTTTAAGAAAGTTAACAGTAAAGGTATCACCTGTAAAATTTGTATCAATATTATCAAGAAAACCGTTGGTCTGAGGCACATTTACCTTCATAACCTTTAAAAGCATAGGGAAACAGCCTTCTGTCAATGCCTCGGGTGGTAAAACATATTCAAACTCAACGGATTTAAATCTTAATGCTGCTTTTATTTCATTAGCAACAGCTTTAAGACACATTATGTTAGAAAAAGCATCAACATGAAGCAATGCTTTCATTGACATAGTGTCTTTATTTATCTCTAAATCGGTGAAGCTTGTGTTACTCAGCATATCACGATATTTTGGGGTAGCAATATATTCACCGAATATTTCTAAAAAATTATTCATCATATTTTATCAATTTCCTCAAGCAATTCCTTGAGGACATTTTCTTCTGAAACCTTTCTGAGAATTTCGCCTTTTTTGAAGAGAACAGCACAGCCGTCCCCTCCTGCAATGCCGATATCGGCTTCCTTTGCCTCACCGGGTCCGTTAACAACGCAGCCCATAACGGCAATTTTAATAGGCTTTTTAATATTTCTGACCGCATTTTCAACTTGATTTGCAAGGGAAACAAGGTCAATTTTTGTTCGCCCGCAAGTGGGACAAGAAACTATCTGAGGTGTTTCAACTCTCACATTAACCGCTTTAAGTATGTCTTTTGCAGCATAAATTTCTTTAACAGGATCATCTGTAATGGAAACTCTTACTGTGTCACCAATACCTTTAAGAAGAAGTGAACCAATACCGATTGAGGATTTTATGAGAGAGCTTCTTTCTGTTCCTGCCTCGGTAACGCCAAGGTGTAACGGATAATCGCATCTTTCAGCAACAAGAGAATAAGCCTCAACCATATTTCCCACATCGGATGATTTAATTGAGATAACTGTATTATAGAAATCGCAATCCTCTAAAAGCTTAACGTGACGGAAAGCACTTTCAACCATTGCTTCGGGAGTTGCACCGCCAAATTTTTCAAGCAAGTCCTTTTCAACAGAGCCTGAGTTAACACCGATTCTTATAGGAACATTTTTGAGCTGGCAAGCGTCTGCAACTGCAAAAACTTTTTCTGCTGAACCAATATTACCGGGGTTAATTCGGATTTTATCAACCCCTGCATTAAGAGATTCAAGGGCAAGCTTATAATCAAAATGAATATCAGCAACAAGAGGAATATTGCTTTGCTCTTTAAGCTTACCCAGCACTTTTACTGCTTCCATATCTGGCACAGCCATACGAACTATTTCACAGCCTGCTTCTTCAAGGGACTTAAGCTGTTTTAAATTGCCCTCAAAATCACTTGCAAGAGCATTGAGCATCGACTGAATAGCAACAGGTGCATCTCCACCTATTTTGATATTGCCCACATTAACTTGTCTTGAAACTCGTCTAATCATAAAAATTCAACTCACTAAAATTGTTTTATAACATCATTAACTGAAATTACTGCCATTAATATAAGCAAAAGCACAAGTCCAACCGTATGAACTATACCCTCTTTTTTGGCAGGAATCGGCTTTCTTCTGATCATTTCTATAAGAATGAAGAACAATCTACCGCCATCAAGTGCAGGTAAAGGTAGAAGGTTAAACATACCAACATTTATTGTTATCATTGAAAGGAAATTGAGAGCAGTAAGAATTTTGTCTTTAAATTCTACAGGCTCTGCGGTTGATTCTGCAATAGCAGAAATTGTACCGATAGGACCCGAAACATCCTTCATTCCGTATTTTCCCGTTACCATATCAACGAGGCTTAAACGAACCATCTGTACTATTGATGCAGAGTCAAGAACTGCATTTTTTATAACATTAAAAGCTGTTGGTTCCTCGCCCACAATATAAAAATCCTGCTGAACATACATTCTGCCTTCAAACTCAAACTGCTTGAATTCAACATCTTCAACAAGTACCCTTTCACCATCACGTATTACAGTTATATCAAGCTTGTTATCGGTGTCACGAACCATATTGAAGGAAACACCCTGTGAAGAATAAACATTGGTGTTATTAATTTTTATAATTTCGTCCCCAGCTTTAAGACCGCTTTTATCACTTACGGAATTCTCCATAAAGCTGTGAATCTCACGAGTCCCCACAAGGTCACCGCAGGAAAGACATATACCAACTACAACAACACCTAAAATAAGATTAAGGATAGCACCTGCTGCAACAATTATAAATCTCTGCCAAGCGGGCTTATTATTGAATGCTCTCGGATTATCACTATCCTCATCCTCACCCTCCATACTTACAAAACCACCAATGGGCAAAAGACGCAAGGCATAGGTTGTTTCGCCTTTTTTCTTTTTAATGAGCTTTGGTCCCATACCGAGAGAAAACTCATTGACTTGAACATCAAAAAGCTTTGCAAAAGAAAAATGACCAAATTCGTGAATGGCAATAATTACGCCAAAAAGGAAAATTGCAAGTAAAAAGGGCCATACACTGCTCCATAGTGCGCCGATATCAAAATTTTCTATGGTTAACACCTCTTTGATAGATTTAAGTAAAGTTTAAACTTTTGCTAATTCTCTTACCCTTTCTCTCATCAAAATATCTGTATCAAAAACATCCTGTAAGGTAAAATTCTGTTTTTTCGCAGTACATTCAGATGCGAGAGAAATAAGCTCAGGTATAGCATTAAATGATATTTTACCCTGTCTGAAAAGTAAATTTGCTTCTTCGTTTGCACAATTTACAGCGGCGGGGTAAAGCCCACCCTTTGTAATAGCATCTCTGCAAATATTCATACAAGGGAAGTTTTCATAGTCGGGTTTATAGAAAGATAAGTTACCCACTTCCCATAAGTCAAGCTGTTTTTCGGGTGATTCATAACGCTCGGGATAGGTTATTGCAAACTGAATAGGTAATCTCATATCAGGATGACCTAACTGAGCAATAACGGAATTATCATCATACTCTATAAGAGAATGAACAATACTTTCTCTGTGAACAACAATATCAATCATATCGGGGCTTACATCAAAAAGCCACACCGCTTCAATAAGCTCAAGACCTTTATTGAACATTGTTGCACTGTCAATAGTAATCTTCTGACCCATACTCCAGCTCGGATGCTTCAAAGCATCCGCAAGAGTTACTTTCTGCAATTCTTCTTTAGTTTTACCAAAGAAAGGACCACCCGAGGCAGTAAGAATAATTCTCTTAAGTGCTTTATTAGAAGGAGCGCCTAAAAGGCATTGGAATATTGCAGAATGCTCGCTGTCAACGGGCAAAATTGAAACATTATTTTTCTTTGCGGCTTCTGTCACAAGGTGACCACCTGCAACAAGAGTTTCTTTATTTGCAAGGGCGATTGTTTTACCTGCATTAACTGCATCAAGAGTTGGCTTAAGACCTGCCATTCCAACAACGGAGTTTAATGTAATTTCACCCTTAGCCTCTGCACCGCAGAAGCTAACACCATCCATACCGCTTAAAACAGTTACATCTAAATCTGCAACTCTTGTTTTAAGGTCCTTTGCGGCTTTTTCATCCACAAGTGCGGCATATTGGGGTTTAAATTCTCTGATTTGCTTTTCAATGCCATCTACATCAGAAAATGCGGCAAGAGCCTCGATTTTATAACCGTGGGCCCTTGCTACGTCTAATGTCTGAACACCTATTGAACCTGTTGAACCTAATAAATTAATAGTTTTCATAATCAAATAAATTAAAATGCATTAATGAAATATATTGCGGAATAAAGAACGGGCATTACAAATAACGCACTGTCAAAGCGGTCCATAATACCGCCGTGACCGGGAAGAAGCTTGCCGAAGTCTTTGATTCCGAAATTGCGTTTGATTGTGGATGCGGCAAGGTCGCCAAACATACTGATAACAGAGAGAATAACACTCAATATTGCAACAGTTATGTAAGAAAGAATTGATTCCCCCTCAAAGAAAAATCTCTTGAATACAAAGAGTAGAATCAGATTAAGAATAACTGCACCAACAACACCGCCAACGGCACCCTCAACAGATTTTTTAGGACTGATTTTAGGACAAAGCTTATGTTTACCAAGCTTACTGCCAACAAAATAAGCGAAAATATCTGTCATCCAGCTTGCAAAGAACGCAAAAAGCAGAAGATAAATTCCGTCTGTTTTTGTATAGCCCTCAAAATACTTATGAATATCTCGGAAAACAATCATAAGGGAAAACGAAAACGGCACACAAACAGAAGAAAATATCGCAGTTACCGCTTGTTCAAACTTAGTTGTTTCAAATTTCAGAAGCATAAAAATGAAAATAAGAACAACATAAACGCCACCAAAAGCAGCTATTGGCATTTTCACCCCGAAATGAACAATAAACGGAATTGCAACAGAAAGCACGAGACTCACTGCCATAATCATTTTATTCTTAAGACCAACCGCTTTTTCAATTTCATATACTGCCATACCGCTGAGTAAAGCAACAAATATAGGGAACACAACTGTGTTCATAAGCAAAAGTGCACCAATAAATATTATACCGGACAAAATACCGGTTATTACTCTCTGTTTCACAATTTTCTCCTTGCACCACAAGTAATTTTAATTAAACGCCACCGAAACGGCGGTTACGTTTCTGATAATCTTCAAGTATTTTGTTAACATCTTCCTCAGTGAAATCCGGCCAAAGAATATCAGAATACCAAAACTCAGAATAAGCAGACTGCCAAGTCATAAAGTTTGAAAGCCTGTATTCCCCGCTTGGTCTTACAATAATATCCGGGTCGGGCTGACCTGCGGTATAAATATGATTACCTACAAGCTCTTCTGTTATTTCATCAACAGAAATCTTGCCTGCTTTCACCTTTTCGGAAATCTCTTTTACAGCATGGGTAATTTCTGCCCTACCACCGTAATTCAGAGCTATGTTAACAGTAACCTTGTCATATTTCGCAGACTCTCTTTCTGCCTTTTCAATAAGCTTTAAAAGGTCTTTAGGGAGATTATCACGCTCACCGATAAAATTAAGACGCATCTGGCGAATATCATTTTCGGCAATACGCTCATCCCCCTCTTTAAGATATTCCTTAAAAAGCTTCATAAGAGCAAGAACCTCGGATTTGGGTCTGTTCCAATTCTCAGTTGAAAAAGCATAAAAGGTCATATATTTAATACCAACATCGGCACAATATTCACCGATACGTCGGAAGGTCAAAGCCCCCTCCTTATGACCTGCACTTCTTTCAAGTCCACGCATTTTTGCCCATCTGCCATTACCATCCATAATAAAGCCGATATGCTGGGGCAAAACATCAAAATGAGGAATATTTTTCTCCATAATTTTAGATTTCCATTATTTCTTTTGTTTTTGCATCTGCAATTTCATCAATTTTCTTAACGAATTCATCAGTAATTTTCTGAAGCTTTTCTTCGCCGTATTTCTGGTCATCCTCAGTAATCTCTGAATTCTTTTTCATTGTTTTTATTTTCTCGATGCAATCACGTCTGATCTGACGAACAGCAACCTTTGTATCTTCAGCATATTTTGAAACATCTTTAGCAAGCTGTTTTCTTCTTTCCTCTGTAAGAGCAGGGAAAACAAGACGGATGATTCTGCCGTCGTTTGAAGGATTGATACCGAGATCTGAAGCGAGAATTGCTTTTTCGATAAGACTTAATGCAGACATATCCCAAGGCTGAATTGCAAGAATGCGGGGCTCGGGAACGGAAATTGCAGCCATCTGATTGATGGGTGTGGGTGAGCCATAATAATCAACAGAAATTCTGTCAAGAACTGCTGCATTTGCTCTGCCTGCTCTGATTGAGTTATACTCATATTTGAGAGAGTTGATTGATTTTTCCATTTTTTCATTTGCTAAACTGAATACTGATTCCATAAAGAATACCTCCAAAAATATATGTAAATTAAATAATTAAACGTTTATTCGTTTGTAACAACAGTACCTGCATTCTCACCGCAAACTGCTTTAAGAATGTTAGATGTGTCGTTAAGATTAAAAACAAGAATCGGAATATTGTTTTCCTGGCAAATTGCAGCCGCTGCAGTATCCATAACTGCAAGATGTCTTTCAAGAAGCTCATTATGAGTGATTTTATCAAACTTAACTGCATCGCTGAATTTGTTGGGGTCTTTATCGTAAATACCGTCAACATTGGTTGCTTTAAGAAGAACATCAGCGTTAATCTGAGCAGCTCTTAAAGCTGCACCGGAATCTGTTGAGAAGAAGGGATTACCAGTTCCCCCTGCAAAAATAACTACTCTGCCTTTTTCAAGATGCCTTACCGCTTCATCACGTATAAAGGTTTCAACAACTCCTGTAATCTGCACTGCAGACTGAACCCGTGCTTCAACGCCGATATCAAGGAAGCCCTGCTGAAGAGCAAGAGAATTCATAACAGTTGCAAGCATACCGATAGAATCTGCTCTTGTTCTGTCCATATCACCGCTTGAACGTCCACGCCAGAAATTACCGCCACCAACAACGATACCAACTTGAACGCCTTTATCAGTTACTTCTTTAATAGCCTTACAAACATTTTCAATAACATTAAAATCAAAACCGTGGCCTGCTTCACCTGCAAGAACCTCACCGCTTAATTTTAATAAAAGTCTGTTATAAACAGGTTTCATAAAATAACCCCTTTCACCGCAAAACTGCGTTTTATTCCTAATTGTACCATTTTATTTTACAACAAACCCACTTCCTTGTAAAGTGTGTAAATGCTCAAAAATAACATCTATTTTTATTTATATTATATAAATATATATAATTAAAATTATATAAAATAAAACTGCCATCGTAATGACGGCAGTTTTGTCTTATGAAACTCTTCTTTTTAATCTTATATCATCAGCAATCATTGCTATAAATTCAGAATTAGTCGGTTTACCTCTCTGGCTTTGAATTGTGTAACCGAAATAAGAATTAAGAACATCAACATCTCCTCGGTCCCAAGCAGTTTCAATACCATGACGAATGGCTCTTTCAACTCTCGAAGAGGTGCTTTTAAAATTCTTAGCAACAGTCGGATAAAGAATTTTGGTAACTGAATTAAGCATTTCGGGGTTTTCTACAGTTAATTTTATTGCCTCACGGACATATCTGTAGCCTTTAATATGAGCAGGAACGCCAATCTGATGCAAAATATCTGTAATAATAACATTCAAATCCTGTGGTGCTTCAAAGTTACCTGTAACACCAACATCCTTCCAGCTTGTGAGCTGAATAATTCTTTGAGCTACCATTGAAGCGTCAATGGGTTTAAGAAAATAATAATCAACTCCGCATCTTAAAATTTCTCTTTCAAAATTTGCGTTATCTATTGCGGACATAACAATTATTAAAGGTCTTTTTGCGGGCTCTTTCATATTAAGCCTCGAAACAACACCTACAGCATCAATATGCTGTAAAAAAGCATCCATTATAACAACATCCGGATTCATTTCTTCAATTAAAGTTAAAAGCTCCGCGCCGTTTTTTTGACATAATTTTACGTCCATTCTGCTGCTACGCAAAGCGTTAGCAAGCTGAGAAATCCCCTCATCCTTATCATCAGTTAACAAAACTCGCATATTGCCAACCATTTGAACACCTCCTAAAGCATGGGTAAATTATATCCCTAAAAACTCCGTAATTCAAGAGGGTTCGATTAATATCGTTAGTTTAAACAAATTTCAGTATTTTTCCATTATGGAAAAAAGTTTTAATTGTTTTCAAATTGTCGGAATTTGTCGAATGATTTGTGTATATTGACAGTTATTGCATATTACTTTGCAATTTATACAGCATAGTTTCCGCAAATATACCGAAGCCACCTGTCGCGTCATTAAGAAAAACATGAGTTACAGCACCTACGAGCTTCCCGTTCTGAATTATAGGCGAGCCACTCATTCCTTGAATAATTCCACCTGTTTTTTCAATCAATTCTCTATCAGTTATTCTTATAACAAGATTTTTGTTTTCGCTTGAATTTTCATCAATTTTTTCGATAACTATTGAATATCTTTCTATAATTCCGTTTTCTATTGTTGTAATAATTTCTGCTTCACCAATTTGTACTTCTGATGCTCTTGCTATTTCATATAAAGCATCATTTTCGGGCAGGGCATCAAAGCAGCCATAAACCCCTAAGCTGTCATTGCTATATATAACTCCGGTTCTTTTACTCTCAAGATATCCGCAAAGCTCCCCCGCTGAACCGTTTCCCCCTTTTATAAAACCCGTCAGCTTGGCATCTGTGCATTCACCCTGTGATATTGGAATTGTTGATTTTGTATCAATATCACAAACTGCGTGACCTAACGAAGCAAAGCCACCGTTTTTAGTACAAAAGGTCACTGTTCCGATACCGGCAGAGCTATCTCTAATCCAAATACCCGCTTTATATTTCTGTTCACTCTGTGAAAACTCAGCTCTAAAAGAAACTTTAAATAATTCACCGTTTCGTTCGGCCTCAAAAAGCAATTCTTGCCCTGCACTTTTTTCAATAATTTCTGAGATTTGTAAATTACTTTTAACTTCTGTTTCGTTTACTTTTTTAATAATGTCACCAAGCTTTAGGCCGGCCTTTTCTGCGGTATTAATTAATCCCTTTTCCGTGTCAACTGCTTCTGTACCAACTATAACTACACCATCTGCATAAAGCTTTAAGCCAATGGGATAACCACCCAGAAATACTTGCGGTAAAGGCTTTGCATTCTCATTATTCCGTAAATTTACGTCTTGGTTATCATCAAATATGTTAAGAAAATCATCTTTTATTTCTGATAATTTACCGCTTACATTATAAAGCTTAACATCTGCTACAGCATCATTTATAAAAATTTTCGAAGAAAAAACCGAAAACATTAAAACTGCAGATAATATTATTGAAAGCATTGACAAAAAGACTTTTCTTTTTTTCAAAAAATCACCTCATTTCACTTTTTACTTTGTGTAGAAACAAGATGAATATAATGAAAATTTATTGACAAAAAATAAGCAGCCTTATGTTTCAAGGCTGCTCAAAATTGGTAAATTTTATAAAATTCAGATAGAAATTTCGTTAGCAATTCTGTAAAGGTCAAGGTCGATTGTTTTCTTCATATTAAGAGCTTCGATAATATCATAATCGACAATCTTATCCTTACAGGAAGCTACAACTCTGTTACCGATATCGTTTTTAAGAAGCTGAACGGCATAGTTGCCCATCTGGCTTGCAAGAACTCTGTCACGAACGGAAGGAGAACCACCACGCTGAACATGACCAAGAATTGTTGCACGGCTTTCAACACCTGTTTTCTGTTCAATATATTTTGCAAGAGAATGAGCGTCAATACCCTTAACACCTTCTGCAATAACAATTACGAAATGTTCTTTACCTGTTTTTTGAGTACGTTTCATTCTTTCGATAATATATGAATCAATATCATAATCAACTTCAGGAATAAGAATGCAAGTTGCTCCGATAGCAAGACCTGCATTAAGAGCAAGGTAACCTGCGTTTCTGCCCATTACTTCAACAACTGAGCATCTGTCATGTGACTCTGTTGTATCACGGATGCGGTCAACCATTGCCATTACAGTATTGAGTGCTGTATCGTAACCAATAGTATAATCGCAGGATGCAATATCATTGTCGATTGTACCGGGAATACCTATACAAGGAATACCTTTAAGAGTAAGAGCACGAGCTCCCTTGAATGTACCGTCACCACCAATAGTTACAATACCTTCAAGACCAAATTCTTTACAAACCTCAACCGCCTTATCTTGAACCTCGGGATCTGCAAATTCGGGACAACGAGCAGAATAAAGCATTGTACCGCCACGATGAATAATATCGGAAACGGAACGAAGATTCATTTCATACATATCGCCCTCAACAAGACCTTTATAACCACGGCGAATACCCATAACTCTCATACCGCTTTCGCAAGCAGTTCTAACTACTGCACGAATTGCAGCGTTCATACCGGGTGCGTCACCGCCACTTGTAAGTACACCGATTGTTTTCACTTCAATGACCTCCATCACACATAAGTTTTGTTTTAAATCCAATGAATTATATCACAGAAATATTAATCTATCAAGACCAAAAAGTGAAATTCCGTTAATTTTGTAAAATAATGTTAATTTGCCTTTTAAATACTTTTATGCTATACTCTATCATGGTGATGATATGAAAAATAAAATCATTAAAATTACAGCTTTATTGATTGCCATTATGCTTTTATGCTCCTGCGGTAACGTTAAGGTATTACGGACAGAGGAAATAACAAATAAAATAACTCAGACCTCCGTTGTAACAAAATCCGACATTACTCAAATTGAAGAATTTAAAAGCTTTTTTAAAAATTTCAAAGCAGACTTCACAATACCGGGTCTGTTTGAAGGCATAATTCCACAGGGTATTTGCTATATAGGTGAGCTCGATGCTTTTGCCATAAGCGGTTATTATGAGGATGGTCTATTCCCATCAATGCTTATGCTTGTTGACAGAAATTCGGGTAATTTTACCAAAGCCTTCCCTCTTCAGAATGTTGACGGAAAGGATTATTCGGGCCATGCCGGCGGGCTTACAGCATCCGAAGATTACATCTACATAACAAGTGAAAGCACTTGCTATATTTGTGAAATCGATAGTTTGAAAGAACTTGAAAATGGTGAAGCACTTCAGTTTGAAAGCAATTTTAAATTAAATTCATTCGGTTCATTTGCGTGTTTTAATGATGGAATTTTATGGACGGGTGATTTTATTGAAAGCAGTGAAAAAGGCAGAGAAAGCTCCCGAAAAATCACCACTCTCAACAGTGGCGAAACCTTCTATGCTTACTGTGAGGGTTATATATTAAAAGATGGCCTTCCGGATATTAAGAGAATTAATTCTGAAACCAACGGCTATATTCCCGATTACCTTTTAGCAATTCCGGAACAAATTCAAGGTATGAGCTTTACTCCAAGCGGTAAAATCATTTTTTCTACAAGCTACGGCAGAAAAAACAACTCAAAAATATATGTTTACGATGATGTTCTTTTAACAGAAAAAATAGGTACTTATAAAATTGAAGAAACAGAAATCGACCTTTTAGCCTGCAGCTCCGATTTATTGAAAGAAACAATAATCGCTCCACCTATGGCAGAGGGTATCATTCAAACCGAAAAAGGACAATATATTATATTTGAATCCGGTGCTACAAAATACAGAAACCATAGAGGTAAATATCCGACTGATACGGCGTTTAAGGCAATTATAGAATAAAAGAAAAGTGGAATGAACTAAATTTCAAACGAAATTTAATTCATTCCATAATTTTTTACCACTCTTGTTCAAAAACTACATCGGGCTTTTTAGCAGAGATATCTTTAAAATACTCGATTTTTAAATAATCGTCATCATTATTAAGGGCAAAGGCAACGCTTGCGGTAAACGTTCCCGAAGCCCCGACATCGCTTGGCTCAAAAAGGTCTTTCTGAGGATACTGCTCCAATTCTTTTCCCTTACTGTCAAAGGCTTTAAAATGCGTGTTGCCGATAACAAGACCATGGGCGATATCATCATTTGTGTATTCATAAACAACAATGGCAACAGATTTTGCTTCGGGAGCATCCACTTCCTTGGGATTGGGCGCAACCTCTAACACCTTTGTAATTTTAAGAGTATAATTCCCCTCTTGAGCCTGTAGAGCAGCTTCATCGCTGACTACTTGTGCAGGGACTTTTTTTTCATTATCGTCTTTAGTAACACCAGCCACAATAAAAGCGATAACAAGAATTACAATAACAACTCCAATAGCTATTAAACCATATTTTTTGTTCATAAAAACACCTCTTTAAAGTTTAATTAACCTTAATGAATTTACTTAGTTTGAATGAATAAATGTATATTTCCTTTACGGGTATATCTGTGCATTGATAAAGAGCATCCGCATAAATTTCAAGCTGATTTTTATAAACTGAAACAAAATAATTTTCGTCTGTTACGTTATCGGTCTTATAATCTATTAAAACGAAGCCATCAGCTTCTTTAAAGGCACAATCAAGCTTACCTTGAACAACGATTTTTTCGTATTTAACAGCTTCGGCCAAATCTTCATAAAGCTCCCTTGCTTCTTTAAAGATTGCAAATTCATATTCTTTAAGAACCTTATCCGAAGCCAAAAGTCTGCTACCAACATCACTATTAAAAAAGCATTTAACTGCATTTTCATCAAGCACCTGAAGCTCTTCTTCTGTTATGCGATTTTCACTTTTAAGCCTTAATTTCTCATTATTAAACTCATTAAAAGCAGACTTAAAATCGCAAAGCTCAAGAAATTTATGAACTGCCGTTCCCCTATCTGCACCGCTGAATTTTTCGTTGAGAAATCTCGGCTTCGCAGTACCGAAATACTCACGTTTTTGGCGAGTCGTTTCCGTTGAAGAAGCGGTTCTTTTTGCAAGAATGCCCGAATAATCAAGAGGATAAACATATTCAATATTATTCCTTATTTCAGAAAGCAATTCTTCATTTACGGGAATTTCAGTTGTTTTGACTTCTTCAACAGTAAAATCATCCTCACAGCTTTGTATATAGGAACAATCAAAACGGAAATCAGCATTTTCCAAAAAGCTATGCGAGGGAATACCGAATACATCTCTTATAATAGCACCATCGGGATGATTTGACAAGCAGGACAAAATCCACTCTGCCATTGAACCTGCACGAAAAACTGCATAAGGGTGCAATTTATCACTCAATGCGTTTTTCAACAAATGGTTCTGTCTGATTCTACCGGGTAATTTATTATCTGAAACATTAATAAAAAATGTTAAATGTTCTTTTGCTCTTGTCATCGCAACATAAAGAACACGAAGCTCTTCGGAAACTGTACTAAAAAGTATTGCATTTTCAGTTGCGGTTGATGAAAGAGAATGATAGCGAGTAAACAAAGCGTCATCTCTGATTCTCATTCCGACACCGGTTTCACGGGAAAGCACCATTTGTTTGTAGGCATCCTGCTGATTGAAGCCTTTAGAGCAATCTGCAATAATCACATAAGGAAATTCAAGTCCCTTACTTTTGTGAATAGACATAATTTTAACGCTGTTATCGTCAGAAAAACCACTTTCAAGGCTTTTTAAGCCATCCTTCTCAGCAGCAATATCAATATACCGGACAAAGTCACTAAGACCGCTTCTTCCGCTATTGCAAAAATCCTCTGAAAGCTTAAGGAAGCCCTTGATATTGGCATTTCTTACGTCACCTTCACCTGCGGCATAATAAATATCCGAAACCGAAGTGTCATTAACCAAAAAGCGTACAAATTCATCTATTGGGTATGATGCAGAAATATTGCGATATAATTGAATTTTATCTATGAAGGCTTTTGCTTTTTTGTTTTCTTCTGCATATTTTAAAAGGCAGATATAAAAATCTGCTTTTCTGTCAAGCATTCTGATTTCAGAAAGCTCATCCGGTGTAAAACCGAAAACAGGAGAAATAAGAACAGAAATAAGCGGAATATCAATCAAAGGATTATTTACTACTTTAACAAGAGAAGTTAAAAATTGAATTTCCTTTGATAACGCCGCTTCACAATCAGCAGAGCCGGTAACAGGAATTGAAAGCTTTTTCAGTTCGTCTGCATAAACGCCCATCTTCCCCTTTGCACTTCTCAGAAGGATGCAAAAATCACCGAAACGAACCTTTCTCTCACCATTTGAATCTTTTACTGTTGCATTTGAGTTAACAATACTTTTAATATATTTTGCAACTGCTTCAGCCTCTGTTATTGCATTTTCATCCTTTTTATCAGCATTAACGCAAACAACCTCCATATCGGGAGTCGTTTTTTCAGAATACTTTGCACTATAGTTAAGGTATTCTTTTTCGTTATAATCAATTTCGCCCATTTCCTTTGACATTATATTTGAAAATACTGCGTTTACAGATTGGGTTATGCCCTCTCTGCTACGGAAGTTATTTTCAAGAATAATCTGCGAAGGTTTATTTACCTTATCATTATAATCAGAAAGCGAATCTTTTAAACCCATAAACAAATCGGGACTTGCAAGACGGAAGCCGTAAATGCTTTGCTTTACGTCACCAACAGTATAAATATTTGTTTTATCTCTTGAAATAATTTCAAAAATAATATTCTGTGCTTTATTTGTATCTTGATATTCATCAATAAGAATTTCCTTATATTTAGCGGTTAATTCTTCAGCTAAAGGTGTTTTTTTGATTTCACCCTCGGAAAAATCCACAAGCAAATCTATTGCTTTATGAAGAATATCGTTAAAGCCAAAGGAATTGCGTTCTTTTTTCATTTCATCAAGAGTAATTGTAAGTCTTTTCACAGCTTCACAAAGCTTTTTAACAACCGGATAAAGAGTTTCGCAATCCTCTTTATGCTCTGAGAGCAAGGGTAAGGTGTGCTTCTGGATTGAATCCACCTTGTCCTTATAGCTTTTGAAAAACTTTTCAGTTAACTCTCTTAAATCCTCATCAATCTGATTTTTACCAACAGTTCTCGGTGCAACAACAAGACCGTCTCTCAAGTGCATAACAACCGAATCCCATTGACGATTATCTGCAAGCTCTTTTAAAACCAAAAGTCTTTCTGCAGACAAATTGAAACGATCCTTGAAATTGGATTTATCGCCGGGATCCGCTTCAACTAATACAGCACACCTCAGCAAACTGTGATAATAGAAATCTGCAAACATAGATAAATATTTGCAAACAACATCAATCCAACCAACAGAAAAAGGATCAGCTTCGGGTGAAAATTTCTCACAAATTTCATCAAGCCATAAAAACGGTGATGGATTTGAACGGGAGAATGTGTAAAGATTTTCAATAATTTCTTCAAGCTTAACATCATCTCGCTCATCAAGAAACATTTCACTCAAGGCAATAAAATCCTTGTCCGCTTCTTCATAAAGAGAATCAACAACCTCTTTTAGTGCATATTTCATTAATTCCTTTTCATCTTTATTATCAAGAACCTTGAAATCCGCACCAACATCTGCAAGATGAAAATTTTCACGCACAAGCTTTGCACAGAAAGAGTCAATAGTGCATATATCTGCAGTTGGCAAAAGAGTCATTTGACGGCGAAGGTAATCGCTTTCTTCACTGTTTTCGCTATAACCTTCTATTTCATCACCAAGGGCTTTATAAATTCTGTCACGCATTTCATTAGCAGCGGCACGAGTGAATGTAACTACAAGAATCTCAGAAACAGCACAAGGATTTTCAGTATCGCAAAGTATTCTTTTAACTCTTTCTGTGAGAACTGAAGTCTTGCCGGAACCTGCTGCAGCAGAAACCAATATCTGCATATTACGGGCTTCAATAGCCTTTTTCTGATTATCCGTCCACTCTCTACTCAACATTCTCACCATCCAATCTTTCAAGTGCTTTTAAGTGGGTAAGCTTGGTAATTTGGTTAAGAGGTTCTCCGACTTCTCTTGCACAGGCTGACCTATAAGAACAATATTCACACATTTCGCCCTCTTTTTTATCACCATCAGCAATGGGCATAGCGGCTATTTCGCCACTATGGAGAGCATTACCCATTGAAATAATTTTTTCATCAATAACCCTCGAAAGAGAGTGAAACTGGGGTAATGAATAGTAGTTCCCCTTTGCGCCTCCCTTTGCAGCATAGCCTGCAGGGAAATATTCAGGTCTGGAATCAACACCCATTCCGTTGAAAACAACAGGACTATCTAAAATCATACCCGATAATTTACCGCTTTTTATCTTTTGGTTTCTAATTGTATCCTCATTAGGATTTCTTGCACCGAGATAATCCTTCAATCCTATTCTCGATGGGAGATAAAGCACACCCGAGGGTATAATATCACCATAGTATTTATTCCCGTTTTTCTCAAGTGCCATAAGATAAAGAACCATTTGAATGTTTAAGCCATCAAAGAGCTCTGATAATTTAAACTCCTTTTGACCCGTTTTATAATCCACAACACGAACATATTTAATACCGTCTTTTTCCATTAAATCAACACGGTCTATTGAACCTGTAACACGAACCTTACCTTCATCAAGGGGTAATTCATAGGGAGGAATATTATCCCCGCCAATTCTCAATTCAAAATCACAAGGAGCAAATTCGCCTACTTCAAATTCAACCTTAAGTCGCTCAATAACAGTCATTGCCACGTCAACAAGGCGGTAGAAAAGCTTCATAAATCTTTCGTTTTTCTCTTCAACACCACCCATTTTTTCTTCAAGATACGACTTTAAAATCGAAGAAATCGTTTCCCTTAATTCATCATCGGGCGTATTAATGAATTCTGCCTTGGGGTATTTCTTGAGAATTTCTTCCATAACAAGATGAATTATTGTCCCGCTTTGGGCAGGGTCAAGAGTTGCTTCTTTCACCGGCTCAGCACCAAGACCATAACGCATAAAATAAGCAAAGGGACAGTTATAAAAGCTTTCAACCTTACTTGCAGATATATACACCTCTTCGCCGAAAAGCCTTTTAGAGTTATCTTTCTCTTTAAATCCTAAAGGCTTGTTGCCACTCAAGGTTTCAAGGGCATTTATTTTACCTTCATACTCTTTATTGCTTTCAAAATAAGCCTTAAGAGTAGATTTAATTTCATTATTATAAAGATAATTCCTGGAATATGCAGAGAATGCACTTTCTTCACTCTCAATAAAATAAGCTTCGGGGAGTTCCGAAGTAACAGCAATCTTAAAATCCTCAAATATTTTCTCAACAGTATTGATAATTTCAGATTTAAAGAGAGTGTTACCCTCGCTATCATTGCATTTATAAGTCATATAAAGCTTTTCTGAAGCGGCTGTAATTGCACAATATGCAATAAAACGCTCCTCATTAACAGTATCTTTAAAAGGTGGACGAACCTTAATATCAAGGTCAGTTAACAAAATCCTGTCTGAATCGGTAAGAATACCCCCACCAACATTAACAAGAGGGAATTCATCCTTATTAACACCAACAAGAAAAACGACCTTAGTTTTTTCAAGGCGTATTCTATCGGCACAGCCAACAGTAACCTCATCAAGTCCTTGAGGAATTTCGCCAATATCACCGCTGGAAACAAGAATCATAAAAAGCTCATACCAACGCTTTAACGGATAAAATTTGCCATCGGTTATAAGTGCCATTGTATCAAGAATATTCATCATAACATTCCATGAATATTCTTGACGATTTGCTTCAACAGAAAAACCGTTATCATCCAGTTCAACTGTTAATTTAAGAAGATTTTCTTTGATTTTTGAATTAATAATAAACTCATAAACTGCAGCGGCAATAGCTTTACCGTCTGCATCTTCACAATCTTTTTTCAGTTTTAAAAGAGGTAAAATCGCCTTTTTACGAATTGAATTAAGCTCATCCAATCTTACTTTGGCTTTTTCATCCAATTCCTTACCAAAGCCATCAGGGTGCATTGTGAAATCCTTCTGCCAACCAGATGCCTTTAAATCCCATATAAGAGCATATTTTTCAAGCTTTGAAATTTCGGAAACAGAAAGTCCTGTAAGCCCTGTTTTAAGATAGCTCATAAGAGTCTGGGTTGTTACACCTTTCGAAATACATTCAAGAGCAGAGCATATATTTATAAAGAGAGTTTCCGTTGCGAGAGGCTGTCTGCTATCGTCAAAAACAGGAATAGAAAGCCTTTTAAGCGCATCAATAACGCTCTTTTTATATGTGCCGTTAGTACGCTCGATTACCGCAATATCGCGGCATCTGTATTCACCTGATTTAAGAAGCTTTTTAATAGTTGTTGCAACAAAAAGTGCTTCATTTTCGCTATCGGAGCATTTTGCTACTACAATATCACCATTATAATTTGATTTTACAGCCTTATCTGTTGCAAAGAGGCATTTTTCAAGCTTTGATATATCGGGTGAAAAAGCAGTTTCATTTTGTTTGCAATAAATCTCATCAATCGCAGTATTTGTTTCAGCCGCATTTGCACGAAGCAGATCTTCAAGCTCTTTCATATAATAAAGAGAGGAAAATCTTCTTACCTTTTCATCAACACAGATGCTGATATATACGTCATCGCATTGAGAAAAAGCTACTTTAAGACACTCCAACTCCTGCTTAGAAAAAGCTCTGAATCCATCAAGAAACAAGGTTTTGTTTCTAAAGAAACCACTTTCAGCCGCACTTTCAGAAAACACGCTGACAGCGTCTGCATCATCAAAATAGCTTTGAGTTAAAAGTGCCTCATAAGTATTTCTTATTAAATCCAATTCGGTCAATTTATTTTTCAATAATAAATTGGTTGATTTTTCAAGCTTTTCTGTTAAGCTATCACTATCAATACAGCAATATTTAAGCTCCTTACAAAAATCAACAAGTGGTGAAAGAGCAGTTGAATTATGCCTTACATTAGAAAAAATGTTAAGCCGTCCCTCCAGCTGCATAAGAGCCTCACTCATAATGGCGGCTTTAATACCGTTATCAGCAGTTTTAAGATTTGCAAAACCTTTCTTCTGCAATTCTGAAAATGCCAATCGAGGAAAGCTGAATATATCAATATTTTTTAAGTTTTTAGGCCCGAGAAGCTCCAGCATTATTCTTTCGGTTTCAAAAGAAAATTGCTCCGGTACAAGAAGTACAGGTCTGCTTCCACCATTTTTTGACATATCTGAAATAATCTCACGCATCTTAGCAGTTTTACCGCTTCCTGCCCTGCCCTTTATTAAATGTAACATAATTCACCACCATAATCTATTTTCTATATAATAACATATTTCAGACATAAATTGCAAATTTTCAAATACAATTTATAGGACTTTGTCAAATAATTTAAAATCAAAAAATATTTTTTATAATAACTCGTTTTTTGCAAACAATATTTACGAAACAATTGCAGAAAGGAGTTTTATATATGTTAGACAGAATTGCTTTGATTCTTGTAACAATCGGTGCACTTAACTGGGGTAGCGTTGGTCTTTTTAAATTTGACCTTGTTGCGTGGCTTTTCGGTGGTCAAGCGGCTATTCTTTCAAGAATTGTTTACGTACTTGTTGCTCTTGCAGGTATCTGGTGCATTTCTCTTCTCTTCAGAGAAAACGAAATGGTTGAATCCAGAAACGATATTATAGATGACAAGGTTGAATAAGAAAAAACACATTTGGAGCTTTTCCAAATGTGTTTTTATATACATAATTTTATTTTGTACCAAAAATACGATCACCGGCGTCACCAAGACCGGGAACAATATAGCAATGGTCATTAAGCTTTTCATCCAGTGCAGCAAGGAAAATATCAACATCAGGATGAGCTTTTGCAAGGGCATCAAGTCCTTCGGGTGCTCCGATAATTCCAAGGAATTTAATATGCTTTGCACCACGCTTTTTAATCTGAGTGATTGCATCTATTGCAGAACCGCCTGTTGCAAGCATAGGATCAACAACGAAAACATCTCTCTGTTCAATATCTGCAGGAAGCTTACAGTAATATTCAACCGGCTGAACTGTTTCGGGGTCTCTGTAAAGTCCTATATGACCAACCTTTGCAGACGGAACGAGAGCAAGCATACCGTCAACCATTCCAAGACCGGCTCTCAAAATAGGAACAATCGCAACCTTTTTACCCGCAAGGGTTTTGCCCGTCATAGTGCAGATAGGTGTTTGAACCTCAACATCTTCAAGAGGCAAATCTCTTGTAGCCTCATAGCAGATAAGGTTTGCTATTTCAGAAATCAGCGCACGAAACTCCTTAGAGCCTGTATTAACATCTCTGAGAATTGAAAGCTTATGCTGAATAAGCGGATGGTCCATTACAATAATTCTTCCCATTTTTAACATCCTTTCGATTTTTATAACTTAATTTTATATCAAAGCTTTAAGAAATGCAAGTGCATCTGCAATATCGGTTTTAAAATCATCCGTGTGAGCTTCAACGGAGCAGGTTTCACATCCTGCTTTATTAAGAGACGCAAAGAAATTTTTATAAATACCGATTATCTCTTCACTATCTTTTGTTGATGGGTAAACTCGTTTTATGGGCTCTGCAATATGAGAATGTAAAAGCTCCCCTTTAAACTCACCTATGCCGTCAATGCTGTCGTTATTACCGTAAACATGGTAAAGGTCTGCCAGTCCCGCAACATTATTCTTCTCACTCCTACGAGCAATTTCAATACCGTCAAGAACTGTATGAACCATTGATGTTTCCGAGAATCTTAAAGGCTCCATTACAATTACGCAGCCTGCTTTTTCAGCCTTAGGTGAGGCATATTCGCTTAAGAAGAACACAAGCTGCTCCTTTGCTTTTTCCAAAGAATAACCCTCGGGAAAGCTTCTTGCCGCACCTGAACCAAAAACAACCTTTTTAACACCGAGACTTTTGGCTCTTTCAAAGCCTTTATCAAGATATTCGGTTAATGCACCATAGTCAACATTATTGCCCACAACCTTTAATTCACCGGGTAAAAATCCGTTTGCCGCAAGGCACGGTAAGTTATTTTCACTTAAAAAAGCTTTACAATTACTGAATTTTTCATCATCAAATTTTGCAAGACTTCCAAAACCGCATTCATAATAATCGATGCCGATTTCGGACGCAATTTTTATACTATCAAAGTCATCAAGACCACGGCAAACACCAAACTTCATAAAAACACCTTATTCCTTTGCACTATTTATCATTTCCAAAGCGTTATCAAGCTGAATCTGAGTAATTTCGCCACCGCTTGTAATTCTTGCAATCTCCTTTGTTCTGCCTTCTAAATCGAGGAGAGTAACACCTGTATAGGTTTTTCCGTCACGAACTGCTTTCTCAATGAGATAATGGCTATCTGCATAAGACATTAACTGAGCAAGATGAGTAACACAAAGAACTTGCTTTCCATCTGACACAGCTTTCAGCTTTGAGGCAACCTTTAATGCCGCCCTGCCGCTAACACCGGCATCAATTTCATCAAAAATCATTGTTGAAATTTTATCTTTATGAGCAAGAACCGTTTTTAACGCCAACATAATTCTTGAAAGCTCACCGCCACTTGCAATTTTAGCAATAGGTTTCGGAATTTCACCCACATTGGCTGAAATCAAAAATTCTGCACTGTCAATACCGTTTTCGCAAAGGTCAACCTCTTTGAAATCTACAAGGAACTGAACACTCGGCATATCAAGAAAACGAAGCTCATCACAAACCTTTTCACAAAAAAACTCTGCTTCTTTCTTTCTTTTTTCAGAAAGATTTTTTGCCAGCTTTTCCGTTTCAATAAGCTTTTCGGAATATTTAATTTTAAGTTCATCAAGAACCTCATCAGAAAGAGAAATTTCACTTAATTCTTTTTTTGCATTTTCAAGATAATCAAGCATCGCCTCTTCTGTTTCACCATATTTTTTGCTTAATTTATAAAGTAAATCAAGGCGATTTTCAATTTCTTCAAGCTCAAGAGGATTATAGCCATCACCCGAAATACTGTCACGGACTGTATCGGAAATATCAGAGAGCTCATAATATAAATCCCCTATTTTTTCAGAAATAACTTGTATTTCATTTGAAAATTTACTAATTGAAGCAAGCTCTCTGAATGCACCCGAAACCATTTCAACTGCACCTTTATAGGAATCACCACCCGAGAGTGCATCATAAGCTAATGACAAGCTTTCTTGAATTCTTTCAAAATTCTGAAGCTCTGTTCTTCTGTTTTTCAAGCTTTCCCATTCACCCGGATTTATTTCAGCTTTCTCAAGCTCATCAATCTGATAGGAGAGAATATCAATTCTTCTTGCCTTCTCTTCTTTATTGCCCGAAAGCTTTTTGATTTGTGATTTCAAGCTAACAAGGTCATTGTAAAAGGCTCTGTAATCCTCTACAACAGCCGTTAAATCACCAATAGAGTCAATATATGAAATATGAGTTTCATTATTTAAAAGCTCTCTGTTGTCCTGCTGACCGTGAATTGAAATAAGCTCCGCACCAATTTCACGCAGAGCAGAAACATTAGTTAAAGAATTATTAACCTTACAAATATTTTTATCAGAGCTTATAACCCTTGAAACAAGCAAAGTTTTATCAGAGCTTAACGGCAAGGAAAGCTCTTCTAATTTATTTTCAACATTTTTGCTTATACACGAAAACAACGCAGTAACTCTGGCTTCATTTGCTCCCGTTCTTATAAGCTCCCGGGAGGTTCTGAAACCAAGCACTGCGTTAATAGAGTCTAATATTATAGATTTACCTGCTCCCGTTTCACCACTCAACACATTAAAGCCCCTTGAAAATTCAATCTCGGCGCTTTCAATTATAGCTATGTTTTCAATCTTCAAAACGGAAAGCATAAAGTTTTACCTGCCAATCATTCTGTTAAGTGCTTCCGCAACACCCCTGGCTTCTTCAGCGGTGCGGCAAAGCATAAATATAGTATCGTCACCGGCTATTGTTCCAACAATATCATGAACATTCATCGAATCAATAGTGGCACATGCAGCACCTGCAAGACCGGGCGAGCATTTAATTACACAGATATTGCCTGCATAGTCAACCTTTGTCATAGCACTCTGAAAAAGAGCGTCAAACATACCGGAATAGCCTGTGCTTTTTGTATTCTCAACTGTATATTTATACACTCCGTTTGCACCGAGTGTTTTCAAAAGACGCAACTCCTTAACATCTCTTGAAACAGTTGCTTGAGTTACATCATAACCCTTATCTCTCAAAAGTGCTAAAAGCTCCTCTTGAGTACCAATGTCATACTCCTCGATTAAATCAAGTATAAGCTTATGTCTTCTCTTTTTCATTTTCCCCATCCTAACCCGATATTTTTTTATTCAGAATATCGATAAATGTATCGTTTTTTATTTTAATAAATGATGCATTCTTCTCAGAACGTTTAATACTAACCACTGCACCCTCAGGTATCACAACAGCACTTTGACCGTCGCAGGAAAGTATCGCTTCACCACTATTATCGTGGGTAATTTCAAGCTCTGAATTACCACCTAAAACAACAGAACGAGAAAAAACGCTGTGAGCGCAAACTGGAGTCAATAATATACTTTCAACACAAGGGTCAATAACCGGACCACCCGCAGAAAGAGAATAAGCAGTTGAACCCGTCGGGGTTGAAACAATAGCACCATCCGCCATATAGTCAAGAAGCGGTGCTCCGTTACAAGAAACGGAAAGCTTCATAATTCTAATAACACCGCTTCTTGAAACAACTGCATCATTTATGCAATTTGAATGATATATTATTCTATCGTTTTTGTCAAGAATTGAAACGGAAAGCATCATTCTTTTTTCTGTTATGTATTCACCTTTTACAATTTTTGAAAGAAGCTCTAATTCATCGCTTTCAAGACAAGCAAGATAGGCAAGCTTGCCTGCATTGACGCAAAGAACAGGTTTATCATTATCTGTTGCAATTTTAGCAGCATTAATAAAAGAACCGTCACCACCAACAGAAACAACAATATCTGCGCTTTTCAAAATAACATCTTGCTTCCCGAAACTAACACTGCTGCAACAAGAAAACTGTTCTTTAAGATTTTCATCCATCAAAATATCACAATCAAGTGCAAGAAGCTCTTTTATAAGATTGTTTGTAACAGAAAATGCATTTTCTCTTGTCATATTCGGAATTATAAAAAACTTCATAAGACCACCTTAATTATTTATCTAACGCTTTATGAGAACGTTCAACAAGCTCACATGTAGTTGATATAACATCTTCCGAATTCTGAGGCTCACTACATTTCTTAATATACATAAGATATTCAATATTTCCCTCAGGTCCCTTGACGGGTGAATGTTCAAGTCCCAAAACCTCAAAGCTTTGAGAATTTGCAAATTCAGCAATAGTTTTAATTACATTTTCATGAACTGCAGGGTCTCTGACAACACCTTTTTTACCAACATTTTCTCGACCCGCTTCAAATTGAGGCTTTATAAGACAAACAGCCTCACCGTTCTCTTTAAGAAGATTATACAAAACCGGTAAAATAAGTCTTAATGATATAAATGATACATCTACCGATGCAAAATCAATATCTTCGGGTATTTGCTCATGAGTAACGTAGCGGAAATTTGTTCTTTCAAGGTTTACAACTCTTTCATCGCTACGCAATTTCCAAGCAAGCTGACCATATCCAACATCAATGGAATAAACCTTAACAGCACCATTCTGAAGCATGCAATCGGTAAATCCGCCCGTAGAAGCTCCAATATCCATACACAGCTTTCCGTTCAAATCGATAGGAAAGCTTTCCATCGCCTTTTCAAGCTTCAGACCACCACGGCTGACATATTTAAGTGTATTTCCACGAACCTCTATAACGTCACCGGGCTTCAAATCACGCCCCGCTTTAATTTCCTTTTGATCGTTTACATAAACAATCCCCGACATAATTAACGCTTTTGCCTTTTCACGACTTTCTGCAAAGCCTTGTTCAAAAAGTGCTAAATCAAGCCTTTTTTTATCACTCATTTATTTAACTCCGTTTTTATAATATTATACATTCCATCACTATCAAGAGAATACTGATTTAAAATATTATCCGTTTTACCTTGTTTTACAAAGCAATCCGGGAAAGCGGTAAGAGAAAATTCAGCCTTAACCTCATTTTCAAGCATTAAGGTTGCAAAGCTTTCGCCAACACCACCGCTTTTCACACCCTCTTCAAAAAAGAAAATATTCTTTGCATTCTTTGTGCTCTCGATACTCTCAGATGGTACAGGAACGATAATATTAAGTTTGATAATCTTCACCTTTAAGCCATCATTTTTAAGACGCTTATACGCTTCATAGCAATTAGCAAAAATTCTTCCATAAGTAACAAGAACAACCTCCGCATCCTCATCACCGAAAACATCAAAAGAATTGCCGCTACACTCATAATTTTCGGGCATCTGAGGTTGAGCACCTCTCGGATATCTGATTACACAAGGTCCGTTACTATGGTAAAGAGAATTAACAAGAGCGTTATTAAGCTCACAATAATAGCTTGGAGAATAAACAGTGATGTTAGGTATACCGTTGAAAAAGGCAGTATCATAAATACCGTTATGGGTTTCACCATCATCACCGACAATACCCGCCCTATCAACTGCAATTACCATTTTGCTGTTCTGCAAAGCACAGTCATGAATAAGCTGGTCATAACAACGCTGCAAGAAGGTTGAGTACACAACGAAAACAGGTAGCATTCCGTTTTTAGAAAGGCCAAGTGCAAAAGGAACTGCGTGTTCCTCTGCAATACCAACATCAAAAACTCTGTCAGGGTATTCATCAGAGAATTTTTTCAATCCGGTTCCCAAGGACATTGCTGCAGTTATAGCACAGATTCTCTTATCTTTCGGTGCTTGATTATATAAAAACTCACCAAATTTCTCAGAAAAATTATCAGATGAAGCAGAAAGCTTTCCGCTTTCGCTATCAAAGGGTGCAACACCGTGGAATTCCGATGGTCTTTCTTCAGCAGGCTTATAGCCCTTACCTTTAATTGTATTTATATGAACAAGCACAGGTGCATTAACAAGCTTTGCACCCTCGAGAGCGTTACATAGCTGAGAGATGTTATGGCCATCAATGGGTCCCATATATCTGATACCGAAATCCTCAAAGAAATTACTTTCATAAAGCATATTCTTCAAATCGGTTTTAATTTTAAAGAGTTTGTTTGCAAGTGTATGACCCACAAAAGGAAGTTTGGAAACCACTCTTTCGGTTACAGCTTTTAACTTAAAATAACCGGAACGAGAACGCATAACTGCAAGTCTTTTAGCAAGATGTCCCACATTTTTTGAAATCGACATACCATTGTCATTAAGAATAATTATAAGCCTTGTGTCTTTCATATGACCTGCATTATTTAAAGCTTCATATATAAGACCGCCCGTAAGTGCACCATCACCTAAAACTGCGATTGCATAGTCTTTTTTACCGTTAATTTTATTGGCAGAAGCAATACCTAAGGCAGTTGAAACAGAAACGCTGCTATGACCGCTGAAAACAATATCATGCTTACTTTCATCAGGTCTTGAAAAGCCGGAAATACCACCTGCTTGACGTAGAGTTGAAAATTCATCATATCTTCCTGTAAGAAGCTTGTGAGTATAAACCTGGTGACCTACATCCCAGATAATTTTATCATTGGGTGAGTTAAAAACCCTATGAAGTGCAATAGTAAGCTCAACTGCACCTAAGTTTGACGCAAGATGTCCTCCATTATTGGATACAGTTGAGATAATAGTATCCCTAACCTCCTCTGCAAGCAAAGGAAGCTGTTTTTCGTCCAATTTTTTCAAATCATTTGGTGATTTAATTTTTGGAAGTAATTCGTGTTTCATTAAATCATTTCTCTCTGTGTGCTAAAAACTCTGCATAAGTTTTTAGTGCTTCATTATTTTCAAAGACTTCAAGTGAATTTAAAGCATCCTTAGTCAGCTTCTCAACAAGAGTCTGACATTTTTCAACACCCATAAGGGTTACATAGGTTGATTTGCCGTTCTGAGTGTCACTACCGGTAAGCTTACCAAGCTTTTCCAAAGAGCTTGTAACATCAAGAATATCGTCTTTAATTTGGAAAGCAAGTCCTATGTTCTGTGCAAAGCTTCTTGCAGCTTCGATTTTCTCTTCATCTGAGCCTGCAGCAATACACCCTAAAACACAAGCGGCTTCAATTAATGCAGCCGTTTTCAAAGAATCCATTAACTGCAAGGTATCAAAATCTGCATTGGGGTTATTTTCATTGAGCAAATCAACAACCTGTCCGCCAATCATACCCCTGCTACCTGCAAGTGAAGAAAGCACTGAAACACCGCTTATAGCGGTTTCACTGTCATAAAGCTCCTCAAAGCAGCCTTGTGAAATTCTTTCAAATGCAGCAGTAAGAAGACCGTCGCCTGCTAATAGTGCAAAAGCCTCGCCGTAAACCTTATGATTTGAGGGTTTACCACGGCGATAATCATCGTTATCCATACATGGTAAATCATCATGGATTAAAGAATACGTGTGAATAAACTCAACAGCCTGAGCAAATGGCAATGCAGAATTAACATCACCGCCGCAAGCATCACAGAAAAGCAAGGTAAGAAGAGGTCTTACTCTTTTACCACCGTTTTTCACACTATATTCCATTGATTCAAAAATCAATTTATACTGAGGTAAAAACTCTTTAAAATATTCATAAAGATTGTCTTCAAAGAGTTTGCTTAAAGCTTCAATTCTATTCTGCATTTTTCTCACCACTCATAAGAGTAACTATCTTTTGCTCTGCGTTATCAAGATATTTTGTGCAAGAATTAAGAAGAGCTGTTCCCTCACTGAAAAGCTCAAGTGTTTTTTCCAAAGGTTGTCCGCCCTCTTCTAAAACTGCAACTATTTCTTCTAATCTTTTTAATGATTTTTCATAGTTCTGTTCCATAGTCAATCTCCAATTATATTTGCTTTAACTTGTCCGTTTGAAAGTTTAACAGAAATAATATCGTCCTTTTTCAATTCTTCTACCTTTGTAACCGGCTTATTGTCTTTTTCAACAAGAGCATAGCCTCTTGAAATAACACTTAAAGGACTTAACGCATCAAGCTTTCCTGCTAATGCAGAAATTATAGATTTATTGCTATCTAATGCTGAATTAGTTAAAGCTGTTAACTTTTCAGTAAGAAAAACTAATTCTTTTCTCTGCTCATTTATATTTGTTACAGGGTCACGTAAAGAAAGAGTTTTTTTAATTGAACTAAGTTCACTTCGTTCAATGTTTAATCTGTTTCTCATCACAGAAAAAACATGTTGCTTATAAGAAACAAGGTTTGCTTTTAATTCAAATATGTCGGGCACCGCACATTCTGCCGCAGCAGAGGGTGTAGGTGCTCTTAAATCCGCAACGAAGTCACAAATAGTATAGTCGGTTTCATGACCTACTGCAGAAATAACAGGAATTTCAGAAGCGAAAACAGCACGAGCCACAACCTCTTCATTAAATGCCCATAAATCCTCAATGGAACCTCCGCCACGCCCTACAATAAGAACATCTGCTGCTTTCATATTATTGAATTCATTAATTGCTTTTGCAATATCTTCTGCTGCACCATCGCCTTGAACCTGACAAGGTCTTAAAACAACCTTTGCAACAGGATATCTTCGCTTTAAAACATTGAAAATATCTTGAACTGCCGCCCCTGTTGAAGATGTAACCACACCAATTCTTTCAGGGAATTTCGGTAAAGGCTTTTTATGCACCTGCTTGAAGAGACCTTCAGCCTCAAGCTTCTTTTTAAGCTGTTCAAAAGCAATATTCAAAGCCCCTACGCCGTCGGGCTGCATATCATTTATATAAAGCTGAAAAGAACCATCACGAGGAAAAAGGGAAACTGTACCAAAAGCAAGAACTTTCATTCCGTTTTCGGGTTCAAAGCGTAATTTAGAAGCATTACCTGCAAACATAACTGCTTTTATTGAAGCAGTTTCGTCCTTAAGCGTCATATATAAATGACCGCTATAATGTGCTTTATAGTTTGAAATCTCTCCTGTAACAAAAATATGGGCCAGGTTTTCATCCCTATCAAGAATACCCTTAACATAACTATTCAATTTTGAAACACTATAAATAGTTGGTGAAGGTGAAATCATTTCTTTTCTCCGTAATTTAAAATTATTTTAACGAGGTTAAAAAGGCAATACCTGCCGCATTATCGCATGAAAACTCAGGTTCTGCAAAGGAAGCTTCAAAACGGGAAGTTATAATATCTTTGATAATTCTATCAGACATTACCCCGCCTGCAAAAATAATTGGTAAGTCACCGTATTTTTCCAAGGCAAACTCAGTCATAGCAGTAACAGTATCTGCTATATAACATAACAGAAATTTCGCTGTATCTTCTTGACTTTCCCCGTCTTTAAGCATTTTCAAGCATTTATTTTCGAGTCCGGAAAGAGAGCAAAAGCCATCATTCAATTTTATCTTATTTTTATAGAATTTTTCTGATTTCTGAGCTAATTTTTCAAGCCCGATTCCTGCAGGAAAAGGTATTCCCATTTTCACGCCTATTCTGTCAACAGCTTGCCCGGCTTTTAAGTCACTTGAGCTTGAAACAGGCTTTATTCTGATTATCTGTTCTTCTTCCGGCTCACAAAGCACCAAATCAGTTGTTCCACCGGAAACGTGAAAAGCTAAAAATCTTTTATCTAATAAATCAGTTCTTTTAGCAGAGTATAACGCCGCAGCTATATGACCTTGCTGATGAGAAAAGCTATAAAAAGGCACATTTAAAGCACTTGCAACAGTCCTTGCGGCATTTTCACCAACTAAAAAGCACGGCATATAAGAGCCATCTTGAGTTGTTGGAGTTATGGATGCACCAACAGCCTTAATTTCACCTGTATAAGCTGATAAAACACATTCCAAAAGCTCTGCATAAGCTTTTGTATGGTGAAACACAGCATCGCTCTGGCGAATTCCCCTTTCACCCTCTTTGACGGGTAAAAGGCGCTTTTTCTGAATAACGTCACCATCATCAAAGACTGCAACAGATGTGGTGTAGTTACTTGTATCAAATCCTAAAAAACCACTCATATTAAGCCTTTGCAATAGTACCAAGGATGCCGTTTATAAAAGAAGCATCTTCATTAGTTCCGTATTTCTTGGCAAGCTCAACAGCTTCGTTAACTGCAACACCGTTAGGAACATCTTCAATATATTTAATTTCAGAAACTGCAAGACGCAAAATAGCAAGGGAAACCTTAGGTAATCTCGAAAGAGTCCAGTCCTGTGAATTAGCCTCTATAATTTCATCAATTTCGGAAAAATGCTCTTCTACTGTATTGAGAATATTTTCTGCAAAGCTGTTTATTTTAATTAACTCTGCTTCCTTAGCTGTTGCAACGATTTCAGAAATGGTTGCATCATTATCAAAAATCTTTTCAAATAAAACAATAAATGCCTGTTCTCTTGCTTCTCGTCTTGTCATAAGTATCTCCTCGGTAAAATGATTGTATTTTGTCAATATAAAATTATATCACATTCATATTTATTAATCAAGAGAATAAAAAAGGAAGAACAGATTTTTCAACCTGTTCTTCCGAAATTTTATTTAAGAATTAAAGTAAGCCGTAATCAAAATCTCTGTATTCTGAAATTTCAGTTACAGTACCCTTAGAGCCAATAGGAGCAATAAGGAGCTGACCTTCAACAGAACCAACATAGCTTGTTGTTTGTTTGATCGAAACGATTCTGCTTGTAACGGGATTATAGATAAGCTCTACAGTACAATTTTTATAAGTAACATTTGAAGATTTAAGAGAAGTAATGCTGAGACCTGCACTTACCATGTTACCAAACTCTTCGCCTGTTATTACAGGGAACATTGAACTTGTGAAGCTTGCTGCCTCTTTTGCATCGGGAGCTGTAATCGCAGGGTCTGCCTCTTCACGCAATGTAATAGTGATTTTCTGAGTTCCGTCCTCAAGCTTAACGCTTGTAGCAGACTCAATAGCATCTGCAGCATCTGCATTTGCAAGCATACCAGCATAGCTTTCGTTATTAATAAGGAATTCGGATGTATCTGTGTTAGCGGGAACAACAATGGGGCTTGCTTCTGCATTTTCTTTAGAAATAAAGTATTCGGGGTTTGCAGACTGAAGGCTGCACATAAGAACTGCATCAAAATTCTTATCAAGAGTTCTGTATGTAACCTTTGTGAATGCGGGTTTACCGATTTTCTTTGCGTAGTTAACAACAGCGTTGTATTTACCAAGAACGTCCTTTTTGTTTGCAATAGATTCCTTGGATTCGGTTGTTGATTCAGTTGTTTCAGTTGTTTCTTCCTCTGAACCGCCACCAAGACCGCCAAGCAAATCACCAATACCGCCAAGCATACCGCCGATATCAATACCGCCAAGCATATCCATAATGCCACCAAGAAGGTCTCCCGAACCGCTATCACCTGCAGGAGCTGTAGTTGTTACATCACCGGAAGTTGTGCTTTCAGCCTCTGTGGTTGCTTCTGTTGTAGAAACTTCTGTTGTAATTTCTTCAGTGGTAGCGGGAGCAGTAACTGCAGGAGCAGTTGTCTGAGGTCCTGCTACATTGGTATCATCAACAATATTGTCAATAATCTGATCAACAACAGGAATGTTTGTCTTCAATTTACGTTTTGTCTGCATGTAGTAGGTTGAAGCAACAAGCTTAACTGCTGCGCTTGAAAGAATACCTACAACCATTGTAGTAACAAGCAACAAGGCAATAACTTTTTTAAGTCTGCCGTTGTTTTCTAAATTTTTCATCCGAGTATCCCCCTTGATACCTATTAATTCCTAATTATTTTACACAATTTGCTTCCAAAAGTCAATAAGAAAACTCTATAAGTTTTGTTAAAATTAAATAAATTTATTTTTTTGTGCAAAACACTTAACAAAAGAAATATAATTTAGCAATATTGATGGTTGAAAATGGTAGAAATATATTGTAAAATATATTATCAAATAATATCGTCTCAAAAGCGATATAAAAGGAGAATACAAACTATGAGAAAAAGCAGATTAACAAAACTCATTGCTATTGTTCTTTCGCTTACACTTGCGTTTGCATCTTTCGGCGCTGTTACAGCCAGTGCTACAAGTGCTTACCCGATTATAAGCGGCGATAGCGAAAATCCCATCGGTGTTATCTTTTCTGATATCATCGACACAATCTTGAAATTCATTTTGAATTTATTCTCAGGATTATTTGATGACGGTCCCGGTTTTGTTCCTTCTGATGACGCTTACGAAAAAGCTGCACAGAATTATTATGAGGGTACAGGAACTGAATTCAAAACAAGCGCTGACGATGATGCTCAATGGAATCTCGGTTATGCTAACGCAAGCCTCATTCCCGATGACTACAGCAACGGAACATATTACATTGGCGGTTATATCGCTATTGAAAATGGTTTCTCAAACGTAGTTGAAGGCATCGCTGAAATCCCCGGTATCGGCAAGGACGATATGAAAGTTCGTTGCGTTGCTATTAATGACGGATCTGATAACGGAACTGTTTTATTTGCAACCATCGACTGTATCGGTATTACAAATGCTGACATTAAAGATATCCGTGCTCGTCTTGCAGATTTCGCAGCAGCAAATAACATTGTTGCAATCAACATCTCTTCAACTCATACACATAGCTGTATCGACACAGAAGGTCTTTGGACTAAGCTTCTTTACAAGCTTGCTCGCAATGGTATCATCAGCGGTACAGATAAAGACGAAGAGCTTATCCAGGGTACCAACCCCGCTTATATGGAATTCCTTAAGGACAGCGTTGCAGATTCACTTGTTGAAGCATACGAAGATATGCAGCCCGGTGTTCTTACATACACTGAAAAGGATTTAGGCCAGGATTATTTCAACAATAAGAACCGTCCTTCTTCCGGTGAAATGATTTATGAAATCAATGAAAACGGCGAATCAGTTTACACAGGCGAAAAAGAAATCGCTATGACTGATATTTCCAGATTCATTTTCATCCCTGATGATGAAGCTGCAACTCCTACAATGATGCTTAACATCGCTGCTCATCCCGATGTTGCCGGTCTTCCTACAGAATCCAACTCCGGTCGTGAAATCAGCGGTGACTACCTCTTCTATTGCGGTAAATTCCTTGAAGACGCAGGCTACAACTTCATGTTCTTCCAAGGCGCTATTGCAGGTATCTATATGTCCAGAAGTGTTACAGGTGACGGCGTTCCCACAGAACAGAGAGTTGAAGAGTCTCAGAGATATGGTTTCGAGCTTGCAAGAATGGCTCTTGCTCTTACAATGACAGAAGAAGAAATAAAGGCTGATCCCGTTCTTTCAAATGCTGCAGAGGTTGAAGAAAATACCGAGCTTGTTTCAATTTATGACGACGAAGGTTACCTCAAACAAGAATTTAAAGATTACGGTATGTCCCCTGCTCATTACACAAATTACAGCTTAATCTCAGATGCTGACACAGTAACAGTATATAAAATCAACGAAGACGAGCTTGCAAATGCTAAATTCTCTATCGTTGTTGATGAAGACACAAAAACAATCTCTGTTAAGAGTGGCGATTATACTGTTCTCTCAAACACCTACGGTGAAACTGACACCGTACTTGGTATGACAGCTCAAGGCGTTGCTATTGCTTCAGACGAGGATGAAAACATCATTGCTGTTTATGTTGATGAATCAATTTCCGATGCAGAGCTTAACGCAGATGAAACAGCATACGAAGTAACCTGCAAGGATTACACTGTATGTGAAATTGATATGGCTGACAGAACCATCGAATCAGAAGAACAGAAGCTTGTAGTTGCAAGAAACGGTAAAGTATTTATCGGTGAGGTTATGCCTATTAATCCCGATTACTCAGTTTGGTATGACAACTGGAACTGTAACGAGATTCCCGAAGAAGTAGAAGTTGAACCTTTCCTCAACCTTCTTATTAAACAGGTTGAGATTCCTGTTTCAAACGCTCTTATCGAAGCAGTTGGTAAGCTTAATATGGCTAACTATGTTGTTATTGCAAACGAGGATGGCTCATATTCAACAATTACTGAAATCGGTTATATGGAAATGGGAAATCAGTTTAAAACTGTTTTCCTTCCCGGTGAAATCTGCCAGGACCTTGTTGCTCCTAACGGTGCTTCATTATTAGCTTCTAATTCAGTTACCGCTACGTCCTTCTCATCACAGCCTGCATGTGCAATTTTCGGTGAAGATGTTAAGTGCTTCGGTCTTATGAACGATGCTATCGGTTATGTTGTTCCCGACAACGACTATACAATGGGTGATCCTGTTAACCACTACCACGAATTAATTTCTCTTGGTCAAGGTGTTGCTTCCGCACTTATGGACGGACTCCAGGAACTCGCTGCATCAATCGTTCGTGTATAATTAATCTGCAAAATATAGTTCACCCCTCGGTTCAATGAACCGAGGGGTGATTTTTACTTTTATTAAGCTTCCTTTGAGTACTCTATGACACTTTGTTGCCTTTTTTCAGCAAGCTCAGAATACATCCACTCTCTTTTTTGCTTTGATATAGGCCAAAGGAATTTTGGTACTATTCTTAATATACCCGTAACAGTCGGAACAATGGTACAAAGAGCAAATTCCCAGAACTTTGTTTTATCATTCTGAGTACCGATTTCAAGCCCCTGAACATAACCGATTCGTTTCATAATAAGACTTGTTACAGAACCCAAAAGAGCACTTTGTATCTTTAATATCAAGCCCTTTGCAACGCCTGTTGTAGCTTCCATACGATAGCCGTTTTTCCATTCACAGTAGTCCATTGCTTCGTTCCATAGATCTGCATTAATAACCTTTGAAATTCCCCAGGACCACTTTATAAACCATTCCTTTAAACCAAACGCTATACACATAGGAACAGTCTTTTTAAACATTGTTTTCTTCTTGGTCATACCAAAAAGAAATACCGCAGTTGTTATTGCACTATTGTAAACATCATTAAAAATCCATAAGGACTTTGACGAAAAACGTCTTCTTAAGGGTCCGACAAAAGCATAACTTATACTACCGTTCATAGCAGAGGGTATATTTAATAATGTAATAAGAGAGTAACTGCCTAAAACATCAATAAAATAGTTTGTTTCACTTTTACTGATTGAGAAGTTTCCCAAAAACTCAGATAAGCACATTAATAAAACAGGATAGTTTGAAACAATAGCCTTCATCCCCTGTTTTACACTCGGCTTTTCAATAGATTGCGGAACCCTCTCTTTAGATTGCAGAAAGAACCAAAAAGTGCAAAGAGAAGAAATCAATGCTGTTCCTCCACCCATAACCATAAAAACGGAGCTAAGCTTCCATTTAACAACTTTATTGTTAACAAGATCAATAAGCACACCCATTATGTAACGGGGCAAATCCTCGCCCATATAGCCTGTTAAAAGCTCCGCAAGGGTTATAAGCCGTATTCGTTCATTCGGATTAGGTGTTATAGTTGACATATATCCGCTTTTTGCAACATTTGTAAAGGTTCCTGCAGTTTCATTTATAACTGCAAATATGTAATAATAAACAAGCTTCGGTAAATGAGTTCCTGCAGTATTAGGGAAGAACAGGGGTAACAACCAGGTAAATATACTGATAACCGTCAAAGGCAACTGCATACCAACGAGATATGGTCTGAATTTACCTATTCGGGTTCTTGTTCCGTCAACAATAACCGATATAAAAGTATCATTTACAATATCCCATGCGGCAGTTACGAGGTTCATTACCGCACTTACTCCAAAATCAATATGAACAACGTCCCATATATACCTTTCGGTAAAAGAATTAATATTAAAGGAGTTTGACCAGTCATTTAAAAGATATGCAACAGTTTCACGGACTCCAACATAATTAAAGCCCTCGTAATACCGTACATTTTCTTTTTTGTAGACATCAGTAACATTTACAAGCTCTTTATCACTCATTATCAACACCTCCCTTATTTTCCGAAACATTTACAATACAAGTATCTGTAAACGTTTCTTCGAGGTAATTGAGTTTTACAGTGATAATAACCGGAGTATCAGAATTTTTAATACCTTTTATATAACCCATCTCATCAACAGTTATTATATCTTCATCCGATGAAACAAATTCAACTGAATATTCACTATCATCATCAATAACTGCATTTACATTTAACATATACTCCTCATCAACGCCGATAGTTACTAAATCCTCTATAAAAGAAATTCCTGCATAAGAGTACTCATAAGTGTCAGTAACGGTATAGTAAAATGAAATTTTCTTTTCACCTAAAAACTCAGCTCTATTGATAAATTTCCCATCAAATGTAACAGCATAGCTTCTTATTACATTAATATATTCAATTTTATCATTGGTGCGATTAACCTTAGCTTTAACAACAATGCTTTCGGGATTACCATAAAAATTGTCAATTTCGCAATTCCCCTTAACAGCATCTATAAAAAGCTTCCTTGCCGAAGTATCATCCTCTGCAGAAAGCATATCAAAAAGCTCTTTGCTGTATAATTTATTTTCGATATCAATATCATATGTTAAATAATAAAACTCATTATCAACCAAATTACCCTCGTCATCTAAAACGCGTTCTCCGTTTTCATCTGTCTGACCTATTGAAAAGGATGCTGCCTTTAATAAATTTTTGTTGAGCTTAAAAAATAATTTCTTACTGTTATCATTTTCAAAAGAGCCATAAAAATCCTCTGTATAGTAGCTGTCAACAGCAGGAACAATTTTATTCTTAGCAAAATTTAATAAGCTTTCGTCTTTTTCTTGATTTTCAGAAGCATCCAAAATATTAATTTCACCAACAGAAACATCAGTATAGGTTTTTGTTTTAACAAACCTATCATCAGTTTCCAAAACAAGCTTATTGATATACCCAACCAAAGCTTCTTTTGAAGAATCAAGCTCTGTTTTATTTATAATTGTTTTATTTTCAACAGTGTTTCTATCACCTTCCAAATTGTTGACAGTTATAATAAGAACACACAGGCAAAGAACAAGCGCAACAACAGAACAAACACTGAAAGCAATAAATTGTTTAATTTTACTATTCATATTATTTGCCCTCCCCTTTTGCAGATTGGACAATCTTTTCTTTTTCCTCTTTTTCTTGAAGCCTTTTCTCTTTTTCTTCTTCGGATTCCAAGACAGGCAATGGTAAATCTGCATAAGTTAATTCACCATTTTTTATCTTTTTCCTTATTTTAACTCTTTCCAAATCGATTTCTTTTATCTCCGGCTGAATGTTTTTAATAATAACAAGCCTGTTCAAAACAAATATAAACGCCAAAACAGCTATACATGCAATAGAGCCCGGAATGAATTTTACATTAACAAAAGAAAAATCAGAAAGGATTTCGGGTAACAAAATGCTTAACACAAGAGCTATTACGGAAAAGACTATACCAATAGCTGATAAAACCTGTGCTTTTTTAGCCATTTTCTGAATATTGATAAACGAAATTATTAGTGTAACAAACACACCAAATCCGCAAATGAAAATTAAAGTAATTAATCCTAACAACAAAAGTAGCGAAGCTGTAAGTGTTGGTGTATGAGAACCTAAATCAAAGACAGCCTTTAAGGTTCCGTCAGTAAATGCTTGATAAATGCCAAAAGCTCCAAAGCTTATTTTGGCGGAAAACATACTAAAGTTAGCTTCAACAGCTGCAAAAGGAACTAAAATTGCACCAATAGCCAGAACCATCGCAATAATTCTCATTATCTGAATTCTACCGCCAATAAAGGCATTTTTCAGCTTTGCTGTTAAAATATGAAATGTTGCATACTCAAGCTCGCATTTTTTAGCATCCTCGGTCAGCAAGGCTTCCTGCTGGGAATAAAAGATATTAACACCGCAATGCTTGCAATTTGGCGAAAGCTCAAACCTGCCTATTTCCTTATTACATTTAGGACATTTCACATAACCACGCCTTTCTGATGGTAAATAATGATTTTTGCTTAAATAATATAGACTAACAGACTATTAAATGGTATAATTTAGCAAAATAAAAAAAAAAGGATGTTTATTTTGAAAATAATTGCAAGTGACTATGACGGAACACTCAATCATGGCGGAATTGACGAGAAAAAGAAAAATGCAATTTCCAAATGGAGAAAAGCAGGGAATATTTTTTCTGTCATCAGCGGCAGAGGTGCTCCCGACCTTATAAGAATATACAATAAAAACAGTTTTGAATGCGACTATCTTATTGCGGATAACGGTGCGGTTATTATGAAACCAAATGGCGAAATAGTCTGCGAAGATAAGATTGACCTGTCCGTTGCAAAGCCTTTTCTTGCCTTTCTTTATGAGCAAGGCTGTAAATGGGGCTATGTTCAGACAAGCTTCCCTTGCCGAGTATTCAATGACGATAACTTTGAGGAATATGATGAAGACGAATGCTACATCTTTGATAAATTACCCGAATTCCCCTATATTTATCAGATAAACACAGCTTTACCAAGCTTTGAAGAAGCAGCAAGAGTTACCAAGGCTATAAAAGAAAATTTCGGTGATGTTCTCAACCCATTACAAAACGGAACCTGCATTGATATTGTTTCCGTTAATATGGATAAGGCTAAAGGCATATATAAATTTATTGAGCTTTTAGGTGCTGAATACGAGGATGTTATAACCGTTGGCGACAACATCAACGATAAAGATATGATTAAAGAATTCCGCTCCTACGCTATGAAAAATGCTGTTCCGTTAATAAAAGAGCTTGCAGATTTTGAAACATCCGGTATTACTGAGCTTATTGAACGAGAATTAAGCCTTTAAGCCATAAAATAATCAAAAGCGAGCATCACACAAAACCCTAAAAGAAGAGAATAGGTAGCTCCCCTTTCGTTACCGTGAGCATGGGTTTCGGGAATCATTTCATCACTGATTACATAAAGCATTGTTCCACCTGCGAAAGCAAGGGCGAAGGGTAAAACAGCGGTTGAAAGACTAACGGCAAAATAGCCTAAAAGCGTTCCTATAACCTCAACAACACCTGTCATAAGGGCAATTATAAAGGTTCTGCCTCCGCTCATACCTGCGGCAAGCATTGGTGCAATAATAACCATACCCTCAGGAATATTCTGAAGTGCTATACCACCTGCGATTGTGAGAGCTTCTGCGGTATTTCCCGTACCGAAGCCCACACCAGCGGCAATTCCCTCGGGAAGATTATGAATTGCAATGGCAATAACAAACAAAAGAACTTTATTGAGTTGCTCGGTTTTACTTGGGTGAAGTTCTTGGTCTGCGCCGGTTAATTTATGCAAATGAGGAACAAGCTTATCAATAAGATTGACGCAGAAAGCTCCGCAGAAAACACCTATTACAGTTACAATAATCGAATACTTTCCGCCGTATTCCAAGGATTCTAAAACAAGTCCGAATACTGCTGCTGCAAGCATAACGCCTGCCGCAAAGGAAAGAACTATATCATTGAATTTGTGACTTGTTTTTTTAAAAACAAATCCTAAAAGCGCACCGATAACCGTTGCACCGCCCACACCCAATGCAGTTAAAAGAACCACCTGCATAAACTCACCTCACGATAATTTATATTTATATTATATATAGTTTACTAAAAATTCGCAATATTAAATTAATTACAGGACGTGATAGTAATGAAATCAAAAGTATATTTTACAAAAGAAATAACCGCTGAAAAGGTTTTAGAGCTTTACAAATTACTCGGTAAAGAGCTCTCGGGTAATGTTGCTGTTAAGGTGCATTCGGGTGAAAGCGGTAATCAGAACTTTTTAAAGCCTGATTTCTGGAAGCCTGTTATTGAATATGTTAACGGAACTGTTGTTGAATGCAACACCGCTTATGATGGTGCGAGAAATACAACTGAACGCCACGAGAAGCTTATGGAAGAGCATGGCTGGACAAAGGATTTCACCGTTGATATTCTTGATGCGGAAGGTCCCGACCTTGTTTTACCAATAAAAAACGGTAAAAACATCACAAAAAACTATGTTGGTAAGAACATAGAAAAATATGATTCAATGCTTGTACTTTCCCATTTCAAAGGTCACCCCATGGGTGGCTACGGCGGAGCAATAAAACAGCTTTCTATCGGTGTTGCTTCATCCTATGGTAAAGGCTATATTCACGGAGTAGGAAATCCCGATAATTTCTGGACCTCCGATCACGACCAATTTTTAGAGTCAATGGCAGAAGCCGCAAGCTCTGTTATTGATTATTTTAAAGGAAACATTGTTTATATAAATGTTATGAAAAATATGAGCGTTGACTGCGACTGCTGTGCAAAGGCAGAAGACCCATGCATTGCAGATATCGGAGTTCTTATTTCAACTGACCCCATAGCAATAGACCAGGCTTGCATCGACCTTGTTTATGCTTGTTCAGACCCGGGCAAGCCACATCTTATCGAAAGAATTGAAAGCAGAAACGGAATTCACACTATTGAAAAAGCCGCTGAATTGGGCTATGGCTCAAGAGATTATGATTTGATTGAGGTTAAATAATGGAAACACCAAACTATAAAAAGACACGATTTTCCTGCTATTTTTCATATCTTGCAATATCATCAGCCTTTGTTTTACCGCCAATGCTGTTTGTTACATTTCACGATATGTATAACATTTCCTATACTTTATTAGGAACATTAGTTTTAGTCAATTTCTGCACTCAGCTTACAATCGACTTAATTTTCACTTTTTTGTCAAAATATTTTAATATTAAGCTAACTGTAAGATTAATGCCGATAATTACAAGTGTGGGTATGCTTTGTTATGCAACGCTACCCAATATATTCCCCGAATTTGCCTATTTAGGCTTAGTTTTAGGAACAATAATATTCTCTGTTTCCGCAGGTCTTGCGGAGGTTTTAATAAGCCCTTTGATTGCGGCAATGCCCTCCGATAACCCTGAAAGAGATATGAGCAAGCTCCATTCCTTATACGGTTGGGGTGTTGTTACAAATGTTATAATTGCTTCTGTTTTCTTCCTTATTTTCGGAACTGAAAACTGGATGTATTTAACATTAATTTTAGCAATTCTTCCTCTTATTGCTTCATTTTTATTTTTCACCTCACCTTTTCCCAAAATGGATGTTTCATCAAATGAAAAAAGCGGTATAAAATGGGAAAAGACTATTATTCTTTGTGCTGTTTGCATTTTCCTCGGCAGTGCCGCAGAAAACACAATGACCAACTGGATTTCAAGCTTTATGGAAAATGCTTTGCAGTTGCCTAAAGCACTTGGTGACATTTTAGGACTTGCGGTTTTTGCTCTGCTTCTTGCCCTCACGAGAAGCCTTTACGCAAAATTCACACCAAACATTTCAAAAACACTTTTAGTAAGTATGATTGGTGCGGCGGTTTGTTATTTAACAATCGGTATTTCGGGTAATGTTATTATATCATTCCTCGCTTGCATTTTAGTTGGTATTTTCACCGCAATGCTCTGGCCCGGAACACTTATTCTAATGGAAGAAAAGGTTCCCAACCCCGGTGTTGCCGCATTCGCTCTTATGGCGGCATCCGGAGATTTCGGTGCATCCGTTGCACCGCAGCTACTTGGTATTATTGTCGATAAGGTTTCTGCAAGTAGCTTTGCAATTAATTTAAGTCAGGCAACCTCAATGGCAACGGATGAAATCGGCTTAAAGGTCGGAATGTTAATTGCATCTATTTTCCCGATTTTAGGAATAGGACTTTTGATTTACATATTGAAAACATTAAAACCTGTAAAAAAATAAAGAAAAAAATGCCCTGCAACTCATTTGAGTTGCAGGGTTTCTTCATTCTCTCACAACAACATTTTCATCACCGAAAATGTGTTTTAATTCATTTGTAAGCGGTTGGTTGATTGATGTTAAATAATCCATACCGAGAAAATCGTATTTTTTTGTGTCCTCATAATAGAGGTAAACAGGGATTCTTCCCTCAAAAATTGATAAAAGATTTTTTAGCTTTTCTGTTTTCTCGGAATTTTTAGCCGGCATTTTTATAAAAATACCGCTTTTTTTCCTTTTATTTTGAGAGTTTTCGGTATTTTGTGGTTGTGTTGGTGTTGGTTTTGTTTGATTTATTCTATCTTTAGGTAATTCTTCAACTGTCTTTGGAGCTACTGTAATTTTTTCTGCAAGGAGCTTTACTTCTTCATCCTTAACTGAAATTTTACCGTCAACAAGAATAATGCTACCAATACTGAGAAGATTTCCGTACATTATGAAATTCTTTGGGAAAACAATCATTTCAATGTTACCGAATAAATCTTCAACACCACAAAATGCCATTATTTCATCTTTCTTCGTTACCTTCTTTTTAACTGATGTAACAATACCTAAAAATGAAACAATCTGATTATCAATATCGTTTTCTTTGCCTGTTTCAAGGCATTCATAAAGATATGAGGTTTTTGGGGAATTCAAGGCTTCGCTTATTGCTCGGTATTCTTCAAGAGGATGACCTGAAAAATACATTCCCGAAACCTCTTTTTCAAAGTAAAGGCGTTCATTTTTGGGAAGCTCTTCACATTTGCTGAAATCAGGTGCAGAAGAAAACTCTTCTCCGCCACCGAAAGCGGAAAACATATCAAGCTGACCGCCCTCATACATACTGTTTTCCTTTGCAGCCGCAGTAATTGCTATATCAAGATTTGTCAGCATTTCACGGCGGTTAAGGTCAAGTCCGTCAAGAGCCCCTGATTTTATAAGGCTTTCCAATGCTCTGCGGTTAAGCTCATTACCGCTTATTCTCTTGCAGAAATCCCAGAATGTTTTAAAGTTTCCGTTTTCTTTTCTTTCTCTTTCAATTTTATCAATCAAGGCTCTGCCTAAGTTTTTTATACTTAAAAGAGAGAAAACAATATCATTTCCAACAACAGAAAATCTGTTACCGCTTCGGTTAACATGGGGTGATAAAACTTTTATATTAAGTCGTTTACATTCTTCAATATAACCGATTGTTTTGCCCTCATCACCTATTACGCTCGTGAGGATTGCTGCCATAAATTCTTTTGGGAATTTGCATTTTAAATATGCGGTCTGATACGCAATAAGACCGTAAGCAGCAGTATGACTTTTATTAAAGCCATAGGAAGCAAAGGAAATCATATCGGAGAAAATTGCATCCGCAGTTTTTTCGTCAATGCCTCTTCTGACTGCACCCTCAATAACAATATTGCCGTTTTCGTCTGTAAGTCCGTTAATGAAAATATTTCTTTCATTTTCCATAACGTCACGTTTCTTCTTGCTCATAGCACGGCGAACAACATCCGCTCTGCCGTATGAGTAACCTGCAAGAGTTCTGAAAACCTGCATAACCTGTTCTTGATAAACCATACAGCCGTTTGTTTCATCAAGAATATCCTTAAGAAGAGGTGTTCTGTATTTAATATTTTCCGGATGCTTTCTGTTTATAAGATAACTGTCAATAAAAAACATCGGACCCGGTCTGTAAAGAGCGATTGCTGCCGCAATATCAGAAAATCTTTCCGGCCGCATATTAACAATTAGGTTTGTCATACCGGCAGATTCACATTGGAAAACACCGCTTGTGTTACCTCTTGACATTTCACGGAAAACTTCTTCACTGTCAAGCGGGATTTTAGTAATATCAAAATCGGGTGTATGCTTTTTTATATCATTTACGGCATCGTTTATAACGGTCAAGGTACGAAGTCCGAGAAAATCCATCTTAAGCAATCCTAATTGCTCAATTTCAGTCATTGTAAACTGTGTTACAGTCTGGTCACCGTTCTTTGCGAGAGGTACATAAGAGGATACTTCATCACGAGTAATAACAACACCTGCAGCATGGGTTGAAGCGTGGCGGGGCATACCCTCCACGCGAATAGCATAATCTATAAGCTTTTTAATATTATCGTCAGAACTATAAAGTGTTTTAAGCTCGGGATTCTTTTCAAGAGCAGTTTTAATATCGGGATAATCCCTTGAAATCTGCTTTGCAACAATATCGCCTGTGCTGTAAGGCAGACCAAGTGCACGGGCAACATCACGGACTGCCGCTTTTGCCTGCATTGTACCAAAGGTTACAATCTGGGCTACCCTATCCGTCCCGTATTTCCTCGTAACGTAATCTATAACCTCGCCCCTGCGCTCATAGCAGAAGTCAATATCAATATCGGGCATACTGACACGCTCGGGGTTAAGAAATCTTTCAAAAAGAAGCTTGTTCTCTATGGGGTCAATACCTGTGATGCCTAAAGCATAAGCTGCAAGAGAGCCTGCCGCAGAGCCACGACCGGGACCAACCGGTATATCTTTACTTTTTGCAAATCTTATAAAATCCGCAACTATGAGGAAATAGTCATTAAAGCCCATTTCATCAATAACGGTAAGCTCATAATCAAGGCGTTTTTGATAATTTTGGGGAATTGTTCCTAATAAATTTTCAAGACCTTTTACACATTCGTTTTTTAAATATGTTTTGTGGTCATCGGTTGGTATATCAAAAAGAGGAAGCTTAGTAACGCCAAATTCAAAATTAAAATTGCAGCTTTCTGCAATAACATTTGTATTATTTACTGCTTCGGGATAATCTCTGAAAGCAGCAAGCATTTCATCGCCGCTTTTAAGGTAGAATTCATCACTCTGGAAATCGAGGGCATTATCTTCCCCGACAACCTTATTTGTTTGAACCGCAATAAGCACCCTCTGAACATCTGCATCTTCTTTTTTACAATAATGCACGTCATTGGTTGCAACCATAGGAATACCGAGTTCACGGCTTATTGAAACAATACCGTCAAGAACCTCTTTTTCCTCAACCATTCCGTGATTCTGCACTTCAAGATAGTAGTTATCAGCTCCAAAAGTATTTTTGTACCATTGTGCCGTTTCTTTTGCTTCATCAATATTTCTTGAAAGTATTTTTTGAGAAACCTCACCAAAAAGGCAACCCGAAAGGGCAATAAGACCATCGCTGTATTTTTCGAGAATTTCTCTGTCAACTCGAGGTTTAGTGTAAAAACCATCAACCCATGCAGAAGAAACAAGCTTCAATAGATTCTGATAGCCTATTTCATTTTTGCAGAGGAGTATGAGGTGGTAGCGGTCATTATCAAGACCGTGTACCTTATCAAATCTTGAACGGGGTGCAACATAGACCTCACAACCGATAATCGCTTTAACGCCCTGCTTCTGACATTCTTTATAGAATGCAACTGCACCATACAAAACGCCGTGGTCGGTTATCGCAAGACTCTTTTGACCAAGATTTTTTGCAAGCGAAACTACCTCCCCGATGCGACAAGCACCATCGAGAAGGCTATATTCCGTATGAAGATGCAAATGTGTAAAATCAGTCATAATTACTTCTGGCCGTAATAGGCATCCTTACCGTGTTTTCTGAAATAATGTTTATCTGAAAGGTAGTTATCAATTTCCGAAACCTTTCCGCCGATAATTTCTGTTTTAAGTGCCATTTCTGCAACAATTTCGAGAACTGCCGCATTATGAACTGCATCGGAAGCAGTTTTACCAAAGGCAAAGGGTGCATGAGAGCGCACAAGAACTGCGGGAGTTGAATCGGTATCAAGGTTATTCTCTTTAAAGTATTTGACAATAACCTTGCCTGTATTCAGCTCATATTCCGTTTTAACCTCTTCTTCTGTTAAAGCAGGTGTGCAAGGTACTTCTGTATAAGAAAAATCTGCATGAGTTGTGCCATAGCGAAGAATTGGTCTTCCGGCTTGAGCAAATGCGGAAGCATTAACAGAATGAGTGTGAACAACTGCATTAAGATTCGGGAATTCTTTATAGAGATAATAGTGGGTTGGTGTATCAGATGACGGGTTAAAATTACCCTCAACAACCGAGCCATCCTTAAGAGAAACAATAACCATACTTTCGGGTGTCAATTTATCATAAGCAACGCCCGAGGGCTTTATTGCAAAAACACCATTTTCTCTATCTACCGCAGAAACATTCCCCCATGTAAAAGGAGCAAGCCCGAGAGAATGCAATTCTTTATTTGCTGAGCACACCTCAGCTTTTAATTTTTCATACATTTTTTATCACCACAAGATACAAACATTAATTAAATTATATAACTTACTTAATACTTTTGTCAATGATGTGAAAAGTAGTTTAATTTTATATAAAGTAGTGACTTTTGGTAAAGTTTATGATATACTTATGATGTATAATGTTTTAAGGAGTGTTTTCCTATGAAAAAATATGCAAGAATATTTTCAATGCTTGCTCTTATTCTCGCAATCACTTTTGTTTTTTCAGGTTGCGGTGTGATTGATTTTGCAAAATCAATTTTAATCAAGGACGAGCCCACAACCACCCCCGGCACAACTATTTCCGGTGATATTGTTTATACTGATGATGCTACAAACAGTGTTGTTATCACACCCCCATCAGACACTGTTTCGGACACTCAGGCAGCAACAAGCACAACTGCTAATGCAGGCACAACCGCTGCAACATCCGAAGCAACAGAAGCTGTCACCGCATCTCAGACAGGTAACACAACTCCCAACACAACAAAACCTGTTATTGATGATGATATTCCATCAGCTGCTGATATAAAAGAAATGCCTCTTAAGGATGTTCAAGACCTTTTATTTGCATCTGAAAGTGCTGATAAAACCGTGCAAATTCTTAACGCTTGCGGTTTTGAATATGATGAAAAGCAAGGTATTTACTATTCTTCAGTAAACCCTTGGCAGAAGGGCTTCGGCTTTAATGTAGTCTATGACATGGCTGCACCTTTGGCAGGTATGTACTACTCGACTGAAAGAATCTATTTCCAATATGACAACAAAGATTGGATGATTCAGCTTTGGAAAGGTCAGTATGGTATGACAGTAGGTGCCGAAATCGGCGTTTATAACAAAACCGATAAAATTATGCAGTACGACTGTGTATCAGAAGATGAATTCCTTAATATGTCATTTGTTTTATATAATCAGGGCGAAAAGATGTTTGATAGGGGTCCTGTGGATCATTGGTGGCTTACAGGCTTCAAGATTTTGAATGTTGGTGTTCCTATTTTACTTGATATGGATATGACAATTAAGTTCCCTACAAAATCTATGGCAGACGCATTTGAAGCAGGCTTGAAGAAAGCAAACAAAGATAATTTGCTCGACCCTATGTCCTATACACGAGGCGCTAAATCATTTAAAATTCATTGGTGATTATATGAGCAATTTATTAACTAAATTTGCAGTTATTGCTGACCCTCATTATTATTCCGAAGCTCTCGGTAACAGCGGTAAGGCTTACGAAAGAAGAGCCGGTTCAGACCAAAAAATGTTGGCGTTAAGCCGAGGAACTGTTCTTGCAGCTCTTGAACATGTAAAAAAATCCGACGCAAAGTTTCTCCTTATTGCAGGTGACCTTTCAAATGACGGCGAAAGAGTTTCACATGAGGAAATGAGAGAAATACTTTATGAATTTAAAAAGATAATGCCCGTTTATGTTATTACCGCAACTCACGACTGGTGCTGTGACGGCAACCCCAGAAGATACGAGGGTGATAACATTTACCATGATGTTGAAACTGTTGGTGTTAGTGAGCTTCATGATTTTTACAAGGATTTCGGTCCCGATGAAGCAATATCAGAATTCCACACACATCAAGACAAGGTATCTTATGTTGTAAGACCTTGCGATGGATTAACTGTTTTTTGCCTTGATGACGATCAGAACGGTTATGGTGGTTCAGGTTATTCCGATGAACATTTTCAGTGGATTAAGGAACAAACGCTACAAGCAAAAAATCGTGGAGACGTAGTTTTCGGTATGCAACACCACCACCTGTTTTTAACGGAATTTGACCGCGCCATAAACGGCAAAGGTTCTGTTGATTACAGAATAGAGCAGGTAACAAAATTCGCCGATATTGGCTTTCCGATTATGTTCACCGGTCACTCTCATATGCAACATATAAGAAAAGTCGAAACCGAAAAAGGCAACCATTTCTACGAAATTAATGTTGGCTCAATAAGTGGCTATCCTGCCCCAATTTGCTATTGTAACGTTTACGATAATGGTATTGATATAAAAACCGAGCATTTAGAAAAATTTACTCATAACGGCAAGGAATACACAAATGATTATCTGAAAAGTCACGCTACTGCTCTTTTCAGCGATATTATTAAATCAGCGGCAGTTAATGAAAAAGATAAATTCTTAGCTGTTGTTGAGGCGATAGGTTTGGGTCCGAAAAAAGCAAGTAATATTTGGCTTTTTGCAAGACCACTTCTTAAATGGCTCGATAAATTGACAGTAAAAAAAGCTGCAAGAATTTTAAACTTCATTTCCTTCGGCAAGGCTATTGATAAAAAAGCAGCTAAAGAAGTTGCAGATGTTAAGGTTACCGATATGGTATTCGAGGCGTTCTGTTCAATTCTTGATGGTTCTCTTAATAAGCACGAGGAAAACTCAGCTTACTACATAGTCTTTACACAGGCACTCGCCTTCCCCTTGAGATTAATTAAGAAATTACATATCAAAAATGGTGGTCTTATAAGAACGCTGACTCATATCAGGAATGCCGCACCGGAGCTTATGACGGGCGGACCACTTGATAATAATAATTGGTTTTGTGAATTCTAATAATAGCAAAAGAACTGATACATCCGAAAATGTATCAGTTCTTTGTTTTTATACCTGTTCAGCAATATCGTAAATAAGTCTTTCTGTTTTTTCCCAACCAAGACAAGGGTCGGTGATTGATTTACCGTAGATACCGTCACCAATTTTCTGCGCACCGTCTTCTATGTAGCTCTCAATCATAATACCCTTAACGAGCTTTTTAATATCGTTATTATGTGCTCTGCTGTAAAGAACATCTTTAGTAATACGAATTTGTTCAAGATATTTCTTACCTGAGTTTGCGTGGTTAGCGTCAACAATACAAGAGGGATTTTTAAGTCCTGACTTTGCATAAGCTTCACTGAGATTGAGTAAATCTTCATAGTGGTAGTTAGAGATATTGTGACCGTCTCTGTCAACAAAGCCTCTCATAATAGCGTGTGCGTAAGGATTGCCGTCGCTTTCAACCTCCCATCCTCTGTAAAGGAAGGTGTGACTGCTCTGAGCGGCAGTAATCGCATTCATCATAACGGAAATATCGCCCCCTGTTGGGTTTTTCATACCAACAGGAATATCGAAACCGCTTGAAGCAAGTCTGTGCTCTTGATTTTCAACTGAACGAGCACCTATGGCAACATAGGAAAGCAAATCAGAAAGATAGCGGAAATTTGCAGGATAAAGCATTTCATCTGCACAAGAAAAACCGTAATCACGAAGAGCACACATATGTAATTCACGAATTGAAATAATACCATGAAGCATATCAGGCTTTTCATTGGGGTCGGGCTGATGAAGCATACCCTTATAGCCTGCACCGGTTGTACGAGGCTTACCTGTATAAATACGGGGAACAATAACAACTCTGTCCTTAACTTTTTCTCTTACCTCAGCAAGTCTTGAAATGTAATCAAGAACAGGGTCTTTTGAATCTGCTGAGCAGGGACCGATTACAAGAATAAGCTTATCGGATTCACCGGTAAAAACCTTTTTTATTTCAATATCGTTTTTATCCTTTTGCTCTGCCATTTTAGCAGTAAGAGGAAACTGCTCTTTAATCTCCATCGGTATTGGAAGCTTTCTTTTAAAATTCATACTCATTTTTATTTTCTCCTATCTTTTAAATGATATTGTATTGTACGCCCAGGGTTTTAATATCATCAAAAAACTCAGGGTAACTTTTTTTAACACATTGGGCATTTTCTAAAGTTCCGCCCACCTTACTGCATAAAATCGTAAGTGACATAGCAATTCTATGGTCATTATGGCAGTTAAGGTTTTCTTTCGGTGCTTTTATTTCTATTTTCGGGATGATTATTTCATTCTCATTAACAATTATATCAACACCGAATTTTGAAAGCTCAGCTTGCATTGCAACACCACGGTCGCATTCTTTAATTTTTAGTCTTTTTGTTCCTTTAAGAACCGCACCATTGCAAAGAGCTGCGCAAGCTATAAGAACAGGTCCTAAATCGGGACAATCAGTAATATCAAGTGTTGGTGTTCCCTTTTGCAATTCATTATAAAACTCTCGATATATCTTATCGCCTTGATGACTTTCTGCGTTCATTCCAAAAACATCAACATTTCCGCCGACTAAATTAAAAGCTTCAAGAAAAGCAGCGTTCGACCAATCGCCCTCAACAGAAAGCTTTTGAGGTAAATATTTCTGATTTCCTTTTATGAAAAAACCATTATTTGATTTTTTTATTACAACACCGAATTTTGATAAAACATCTACAGTTATATCCACGTAGGGTGCGCTCTGCAAAGGTGTTGTAAGAATAATTTCACTATCACCCTTTAAAAGAGGTAAAGTGAATAATAATCCGGTCAAGAACTGACTGCTCACATCACCGGGAATTTTATATGTACCGCTTTTCAGCTCTCCGCCTGCCACAAGGGTGTTTTCTTCTTTTTTGAGATAACATTCCTTTTCCTTAAACAGCTCTTCATAAACGCTCTGAGGGCGTTCTAAAAGTCTTTGGCTACCATAAAAAGAAACTGTTTTTGAGAAAACAATACTTAAAGGAATTAAAAATCTTAAGGTGCTTCCGCTTTCATTGCAAAAAAGCTTTAAGTTATCTTTCCTATTCTCTTTTTCAATTCCGTAAACTATTGCTTTATCACAGTCGATTTCTATTTTTGCACCCAATTCCTTTAAGCAAGAAATCGTTGCAATAATATCATCATTTGTTCCGATGTTTTCTATAATACTTTTTCCATCGGCTAAGCCGGCACATATCAGCAAACGATGAGCACAGCTTTTTGAGGGCGGTGCATCAATCTGACCGTATGCCACAGATGGCTTAATTGTTATATTCATTCTGTCGCCTTCTTTATTAAAGCATCTATTGCCAAAAGATAACCATCCGTACCTTTTCCGCTTATAGTTTCAAAGCAAGCATTTCTTACATAGCTTATTTTTCTGAATTCTTCACGAGAATCCACATTGGAAATATGAACCTCAACCGCAGGAATACTAACAGCTTTAAGTGCATCAAGAATGGCAATGCTTGTGTGAGTGTAAGCACCGGGGTTGATAACAATACCGTCATAAAGCCCGTAAGCTAACTGAATAGCATCAACCAAAGCCCCTTCGTGATTAGATTGATAGCATTTTACACCAACTTTTTTCTCATTTGCGTAGCCTTCAATTTTTTCAACGAGAGAATTATATGTTTCTCTGCCGTAAATATCGGGCTCTCTTATGCCGAGCATATTGAGATTAGGCCCGTTAATTACAAGAATATTCATAAAAATCCTCCTCTATAAGTTTTGCAACCTCTTCCACCGTACCTGAGCCGTCAATTATAACATCTGCCGATGCTCTATAAAGCTCATATCTTTCGTTATAACGCTTTTCTAAATCTAATCTGTTGCTTGAAAGAGGTCTGTCAGAAGTGGTTATAAGCATTTCCAAAGGTCTGTCAAGAAAATAGACTCTTGAATTTGCTTTTAAATTTTCAATATTTTCATAATTTAAAACTGCTCCCCCACCTGTTGAAATCACTCGAGAATTCAACTTTGAAAGCTCTTTTATAACATCCTTTTCAACATTTCTGAAATACGCTTCACCAAAAGCTTTAAATATTTCAGTAATTTTTTTATTTTCGAACTTTACTATTTCATCATCGCTATCAACAAAAATTTTTTGAAGCTTTCCAGAAAGCACCTGACCTACAGAGGTTTTTCCGCTTGCGGGCATTCCGATAAGAGCAATATTCATCTTTTGTTTATAAAGATTTTTAAATATTTCTTCAACCTTGTTATTATCAACAGGTTCTTCAATAAACTTTTCAACTGCATAAGCTGCTTGGGAAACAAGCATATAAAGTCCGCCTACAGCAGTTATATTTTTAGCTTTAGCATCTAAAACGAGCTTTGATTTTAAAGGATTGTAAACCGCATCAAAAACTGCTTCAACCTTTGGAAGCTTTTCCAAATCAACTGCTGAAACGCCTGTTTTAGGATACATTCCGCAAGGGGTTGTATTTATTAATATTTCGCAATCACTGTAATTTTCATAAAGCTCATCGTATGTAATATAGCCATCTTTTTTATTACGGGAAACCTTAAAAACCGAACGGGCTTCTAAATAATTTGCAACAGCGAAAGCAGTATTTGATGTTCCGCCACTACCGAGAATGACAACCTTTTTACCCTTAAAAGAAACTTTTTCTCTTTCAATAAGTGCTTTAAGTCCGTAAAAATCCGTATTATAGCCATAAAGCTTTCCATTTTTATTAACAATAGTATTAACCGCATTAATGGATTTAGCTTCATCGGAAATCCAGTCAAGATATTTTATAACATCTTGTTTATACGGAATTGTTACATTTATGGCTTTAAAACCTTTATTTTGAAAAAAATCCGGCAATTCTTCTCTTTTTAATTCTTTTAATGAATACTCATAGCTTGCCAGAGCATTATGAATTTCTTTTGAAAAGCTATGCCCTAATTTTTCACCGATACAACCATACTCCATTATACTTCACCAAGCCACTCAGTACCGAATTTCTGTGATAATAAATCGCACAAAACAAGGGCTGTAATGCTATCAACCACAACTCTTGCTCTGTGAACAATACAAGGGTCGTGCCTGCCTTTAACAGAAAGCACAGTATTTTCATTATTTATAAAATCAACTGTTTCCTGTTCCTTTGAAATAGAGGGCGTTGGTTTAACTGCACATTTAAAAACAAGAGGCATACCATTTGTTATACCACCATTAATACCGCCATTATTATTGGTTTTTGTGTTGATTTTGTTATCTTCTAAAATAAAGCTGTCATTCATCTGACTGCCAAGCATATCTGCACAACAGAAACCTGCACCAAATTCAATGCCTTTAACTGCAGGAATTGAAAAAAGAGCGTGGGAAAGTACGCTTTCAACAGAATCAAACCAAGGCTCACCAACACCAACAGGTAAACCGATGACCGCAGTTTCAAGAATTCCGCCTACACTGTCACCCTCTTCGGCAGCTTTTTCAATATTTTTTATCATTTGTTCGCCTTTTTCTTCGCTGAGAACTGCAAATATTTTGTCTGAAACTGTATCTATATCTTTTTCAAAATCAGAAAAATGAACATCTTCGACACCTGCACATTTTGAAATGTGCGTACCGATTTTAATTCCTTTTCGGGTAAGTAAATCAATAGCTATTGCACCTGCAGCAACAAGACCTGCTGTAACTCTACCGCTGAAATGACCGCCACCTCGATAATCTTCGTAGCCGTTATATTTGCAGAAAGCGGTATAATCAGCGTGACCCGGCCTTGCCTTGCCATAGGTTTTGGAATAATCCTTTGACTGTGTATTCTCGTTAGGTATAACTATGCAAATAGGCGTACCAGTTGTTTTACCGTTAAATATACCGCTTAAAATTTCAAATTTATCAGCTTCTTGACGAGAAGTTGAAATTTTACCGAATGGTCTTCTTAAATCAAGCTGATGAGAAATAAAATCATTATTTACTTTCACTCCTGCAGGTAAACCATCAATAATTGCACCGATTGCAGCACCGTGACTTTCACCAAAAAGAGTGATACCTACATTGTTGCCGAATGTATTTTTCACCTTGCGTACGCCTCCTTTACTAATTCATCTAATTCTTCGAAAGTTATAAATCTGAATTCAAAGCTGCCTATCTCATTTACAAAAACAACATTTACACCATTTGCCTTCGCTTTTTTATCGTGGCGAAGGGCGGAAAGTATTTTATCGGGTGAGAATGTAAGCTTTACAGGTAAATTATATTTTGCAAGAACTTTAATAAGCCTTTCTCTTACTTCGTTTGACGAAAACGCTAACATTCCCAATGACACACATTCACCGTGAAGAAGCTCCGAAAGCCCTGCAGTTGTTTCTATAGCGTGACCTGCAGTATGACCGAAATTGAGTACCTTGCGGAGTCCTAATTCCTTTTCATCTTCTTCAACAACAGCTTTTTTAATTTTTAAAGAGCGCTCAATTACTGTATCAATAATATCTTCTGCATTATTTTTTTCTATAAGCTCAAAAAGCTCTTTATCACTTGTTGCAGCCATTTTAATGCTTTCTGCTAAACCATTATTAAAATGCCTTTTAGAAAGTGTTTTCAGTACATCAGGGTCAATAAAAACTGCCTTGGGTTGATAAAATGCACCGACTGTATTTTTATAACCACCAAAATCAATAGCAGTTTTTCCGCCTATGGAAGAATCAACTTGAGAAAGCAAGGTTGTTGGAATATTATAAAAATCAATACCTCGCATATAGGTTGCGGCAGCAAAGCCGGAAAGATCGCCAACAACACCACCGCCTACTGCAACAACGCAATCAGCTCTTGTAAATGCGTTTTCATTTAAAATCTCAAGAAGCTCCTTATAAGTATCAAAGGATTTACTCTTTTCACCCTGAGGAATTACTTTAATTACATTATTTTTAAACTGCTTTGAAACTGCATCTGCATATTCAAAAGGTACACCGCTATCTGTTATAATCAGTGCTTTTTTATCAGTGTTACAATACTCTGAAAGACGATTAATTGAACCTCTTTCAATTATGATATTATAATCACCCATTGATGTTTTAACTGTTAATTTCATAACTTTATATACTCTGCTCTTTTCCATATCTGCCCACAAGACGCACATTAGTACAAACCTCGGACAGTTTTTCTAACATATTCTTTTCGTCTTCCTTTGAAAGCTTACCCTCACCCTCAAGGAAGAAATAATAGTTCCATATAACATCCTTTGAGGGACGGCTTTTTAAAGCTTTAAGGTTATAACCGCAATCACCGAAAACAGAAATCGCTTTACTTAAAGAACCTGCTTCATCACGAACAGTAAAGAGAACTATAAAATTCTCATCCCCCATTGATTCCCCTCTGGGTATTCTTGAGAAAACTGCAAAACGGGTAGTATTTTTACTGTCTTTATTAATCTTTCTGTCGATAAGCTTCAAGCCGTATTGATGACCTGCTTCAAGACTGCATATTACACCAACTGAATTATCAGCAGTTTTTGCAACAGTTTCTGCTGCAACGGCAGTATTAACCGCTTCCTCGGTTTCAAGTCCGCGTTCAGCAATATATTCCGCACATTGACCTAATGCTTGAGGATGACTTACAACCTTATTTATGGTGTTTCTGTGAGAATCGGGGGTTCCGAAAAGGTGCTGCTCAACTGCCATATCGTAAACACCGTTAATATAAAGAGAGCCGAAATAGGTTAAGTCCATAACCCTTGCAACATCGCCCTCATAGCTGTTTTCGATAGGTAATACTGCACATTCACATTCACCGTTTTCGACAGCTTTATAAGCGGATTTAAAATCGGTATATGCTACAGGTTGACCGTCAGGGAAAATTTTTTTAACGGCAATTTCAGCGAATGCACCCTTAACTCCCGAAAAAGCTATTCTTGTCCCATCAAGGATTTTATGCTGAAAATCCTTTGACAAATTCATCGTTTTCTTTTGGAAATTTATGTAATAAGAGCGAATTTCATCATCGGCAATCAATGTACTGTTTTTTTCAAGAAGTGCCGCTTCTCTGACAGTATCTTCAACAGGAACACCGTTTACTTTTTTATATTCAGCAACATCTTTTACCGCTTCCATTCTTTTTTCAAAAAGTGTTGCTATCTCAACATCTATTTCACCGATTATTCTTCTCGCTTCTTGGAACTTTTTTTCATAATCAATCATTTTTTATAATCCTCATAAAGAGCTTTAAATGCCGGTATTGACCTCTCAATAAGCTCTGTATCAACGCAATAAGAAATTCTTACAAAGCCCTCGCAACCAAAAGAGTCACTGGGCACAAGAAGTAGCTCAAACTTCTTTGCTCTTTCATAGAATTTGTTTGCATCCTCTTCAAGAGCTTTAACGAACATATAGAATGCACCATCGGGCTTAATAACTGTATAGCCAATTTCTGTAAGAGCATCATAAAGAATTTTTCTGTTTCTTTCATAAATTGAAATATCAGCAGTATCGCTGAGACATTCAGCAATAGTATACTGCATTAAAGCGGGAGCACAAACAAAGCCCAGTGCTCTGCCTGCTCCGCAAATTGCAGCATATACATCCCCTGCAGCCTTCATATTAGGCGAAACAAATATGTAGCCTATACGCTCACCGGGTAAAGAAAGTGCCTTACTGTAAGAATAACAAACAAAGGTATTATCATAATAGCAAGGAATATACGGAACCTTTTCGCCTGTGAAAACAAGCTCTCTATAAGGTTCATCTGAAATAACAAAAATTTCTTTACCGTATTCAGCTTGCTTCTTTTTAAGCAAATCAGTTAATTTAATTATATCGCTTTCAGGAATAATAACGCCTGAAGGGTTATTGGGTGAATTAACTATAATCGCTTTAGTGTTTGGTGTTAACGCCTTTTCAAGAATATCAAAATCAATTTGCAAATCCTCTTTTTTGCAAGAAACAGTAACAAGCTTTGCTCCGGCTTGTTCTGCAAAAACTCTATATTCGGGGAAAAAAGGTGCTAATGCGATAACCTCGTCACCATCTTCAACAATAGCGTTAAGAGTGATTGTAAGTGATGCTGCTGCACCGCAAGTCATATAAATAAGACCTGCATTTGCTTTTACCCCGAATTTATCGTTTATGTAATCAGCTATTGCCGTTCTAACATTCATATCACCGGGGGCAGAAGTATAACCGTGAAGAACCTCTGCAGGAGTTTCAGTTATAAGCTTATTCATAACATCCGTAACCTTTTGAGGTGCAGGAACACTTGGATTACCAAGACTGAAATCAAAAACATTTTCAGCACCGATTTCTGCTTTCCGTTTTTTACCATATTCAAAAATCTCACGGATAATCGAACTTTTTTTGCCCAATAGCATCATTTTTTCTGAAATCATAATTAATCTCCTATAGTTACATTTTTAAAATGAAAAATCCGCAAACCGTTATGTTTAAAAACATAGCAGAATGCGGACTGTCTATACACTTTAATTGCAATTACTTGCAATTTCGAGCGGAGCACAGACAATCCAAGCTGTTATAATAAAATCGATAAAAACCATAGCTTTGGAACATCTGTTACACCTCTCAAATAAAAATTATGTTTTGTATTTTACTCTTGCATTTTACATTTGTCAATAGAAAAACGAACATTTTTCGAGTATTTTTGATTTATTTGTTCTCGTATTTCTCAACAATTTCTGCAAAGCCGTAAATTAAAGCGGAAATCAAACGGGAAACCAATACAAAAATTGCAACAACACAAATAATGGGAACAAGAAGAAGTGACATCATCTGAGTGCCGATATAAACACCAATTAAAACAACGCCTACAACTGCTGCAACTATTGTTACAAACAAGTTTATAACAAACATTATTACAGAAAATCTCTTTAGTGTTGCAGAACAATTTTTAAAGAACTTAAAATCTAAAGATATTTTAACATTCTCTGCATTGATATCTGCGTTTTCAACAATATTTTTTCGATTTTTCCTCATTTGTTTACCTCTTAATACCAACCTGCATCGGGACTGCCTGTTTCAAGAACAATACCATTATTCTTGTTAGGCGCAGTAGTTGTTGTGTTAGCAGGTTTCTTTGCATTTGTTGTTGTTTTATTATCTGATGAGTTCTTTTTTGTTGTTTCTTTATTTCCGCCATCAGCAGAAGTAGTTTTATCAGCACCGATAGCGTTGTTACTTGCTGCATTTGTTACTTCTTCGGGAATACCGCCATTATCATCACTATAATCTGTATCAAGGAGTAACTGACCGTCAACCCATTTATAAGAGAAAACATGATCTTCTCCGTCAACCTTTACGCTTGAAAGAACTCGATGATTATCTGCATCAATCGAAATATTCTTCAAAGCTGAAAGAATTGCTGAATAATCAAATTGCTTTGTTGTTGCATTATATAACCAGCAATAGTAGTTAATAACGCCGTTTTCTGAATTGATTGCAATATAAAAATCAGGTTCACCATCAAAATTCATATCAAGGAATGCATGATTTTTAGTAGCATAATCTAAATTGAAGTTCGTAGATGTACTTATAGGATATTTTAAGGTTTGAAATTCTTTACCGTCTTTTTTAACAACTGCTTGGGTTTCTTCGATTTTAACTGAAAACCCGCTTTCCTCAACAACTGCTGCTTCAGTTGTGGTTGTTGTATCATCCTTATTTTTATCACCACAAGCAGTGAATGCGGTTACAACAATCGCAAGTGAAAGAATAACCAAGCATAAAGAAATAATTTTTTTCATAATTAAGCTCCTTTTAAAAAACTACGCCTTGGGCATTAAGAGTTTCTTCTAAATTTTTTATATCAGAGACTTTGAAAACAAAGCCTTTCATACCATAGCTTTTAGCACCTTCAATATTCTGAGGTAAATCATCAATGAAAAAGCATTCTTCCGGTTTTAAAGAAAACTTATTGCAAAATGCTTCATAAATTTCTTTTTGAGGTTTAAGCATTTTATATAAAGCAGATATAAAGAAGCCATCCATTAAGGTAAGCGCAGGAATATTTAAATAATTATCAAAAAAACGAGGGGTTGCATTTGAAAGCAAATAAACTTTATACCCTGCTTTTTTAATTCGTTTTACAAAATCATACATTTCGGGAAATGGTGGCATATACGGATAAAAGTCTGTCAGCATTTCTTTAATAAGAGGTCTTGTTTCTTCAGGTATGCGAGGCAATACTATTGATATTGCTTCATCATGACGAAGAAGACCACCATCTAACTGTTGCCAGAGCTCGCTACCAAAAACCTCTTTCATAAGAACATCGTAATATTTTTCGGAAAAATATGTAGTGATAGTCTTTTTTGAGTTGAAATCAATAAGAACTCCACCCATATCAAAAACGATATTTTTAATCAAAACACTGTCACCCTCACTTTTATCCATTACATTATACCATTTCTAAAAAAAATTTCAATATTTATTGAAAAAATCAAGAATTTCCCTTTAATTTTTTCATAAATATGTTATACTGTGATAGTAAATCTTGGTAAAGGGTGATTTTATGAAGTTAAATATTTTCAAAACTGCTGAGGAAATCGGTGTTGCAGTAGCAAGAATTTTTGTTGATGAGGTTAAAAACAACCCTAATTGTGTTTTAGGTCTTGCAACAGGTGCATCTCCCATCCCCACATACGATAATATAAAAAAATTACACAAAGAAGAGGGCGTTTCATTCAAGGGAGTTAAAACATACAACCTTGATGAATACTGCGACCTCCCCAAAGCTGATAAAAACAGCTATTATACATTCATGCACGAGCAGCTTTTTAATGGTCTTGATATTCTTGAAGAAAATGTTCATTTCCTTGATGGTAACGCTGTTGATTGCGATGCAGAATGTAAAAGATATGATAACGAAATCAACGAGGCCGGCGGAATTGATATTCAGCTTTTAGGTATCGGCAATAATGCTCATATAGGCTTTAACGAGCCTGCAGAAAGCTTTACTGACGGTTCCTTTAAGGTTAAGCTTACTGACAGCACCATTGAAGCTAATAAAATTTACTTTGACGAGAATCCTATGCCTCATTACGCTCTTACAATGGGCGTTAAACAGATTATGGCTGCAAAGAAAATCATTCTTATTGCAACAGGTCCTAAAAAGGCAGAAGCAATCAAGAATATGGTTAAAGGTGAGGTTACTCCCCTTGTTCCCGCTTCTATTCTCCAGGAGCATGATGATGTTCTTATTTTCCTTGACGAAGCCGCTGCTTCACTTCTTTAATTTATAAAAACATAAAAACAGTTCACATTCCTTGCGGATTTGTGAACTGTTATTTTATTTCCATTGAATAGTGTTTATCACCGTTATTTTCAAAGCATTCAAAAGTAACGAAATAACCGTTTATATTTTTTTTAACATAATAACATAACCGTTCTTTATCATAAGAATCCAAAATAATTTTTCCTTCAAATGAAAAAAGAAAATTATAAATTACGCAAGGCAAAAAAGCAGGAGTTAATTCCGAAAAAGAACCGTTAAAAACCATGTCTTTATAGGTTATTTTATAACTGTCTTCGCTTAAGCAAATATATGCACCGTCAAGCAAATCCTTCTCATCAATAAAATTAATTTCAAGCTTTGAATTTTTTAAAACAACGCAAGAGTCATATATATGTTCATTAAAAGAAATCTGAACTCTTTGTGATGTTGAAAAATCGACTTCCGAAGTGCTTTGCAGAATATTTTTCGGTATTTTGCAGGAATTTAAGGTAGTGCAAAATAAAATCAAGAATATTAAACAAAGACTTTGGAATTTAAGCCTTTTCATTCTCAAGAAGAGAATAAACCTTTCCTAAAATTTTAGCACAATCAGACGGAAGTATTGAATATTCGGACATTTCCTCTTTTAATAAATCTGCACTCATTCCGTGAACAAAAGCACCGAGAATGGCAGAATCAAAAAGATTTCCGTTCATAGCGGGAGTAAGACCTGCAATTATACCCGAAAGTAAATCCCCTGCTCCACCTTTGGAAAGTCCTGTATTTCCTGTTTTATTAACATATAAATTTTCAGTTTTTGAATCACAAACTAAGGTTTCGTGACCTTTAAGCAAAACATTGACTTTATAAGTTTTGCAGAAATCGACAATAATTTCCTCTCGGTTAGCTTCAATATCTGAAACACTCAAGCCGCAAAGACGGGACATTTCTCCCGGGTGAGGCGTTAAAAGCATCTCGCATTTTCGATTTAATAAAATATCATTAAAATCAGAAAGGCAATTAAGTGCATCCGCATCCATAATTAATGGTTTATCATTTTGAGTAACCAAAGCTTTAACAAGCTCTTTTATACTTTCATTTATTCCGAGACCGCATCCGACCATAACAGCATCGCTCTCTTTACAAGCTTTTAAAATTTTGTTTACGCTATCGGAATCGATACAGCCATCGTTATTGGTTGAAAGAGGTAAAAACAGGTTTTCTGTTAATCGGGCAGTTAAAGCATCATAAAGGCAATCGGGAAAAGCAAGAGTTACAAGCCCTGCACCACTTCTTAACGCGCCTTCGGCTGCAAGAGCACAACAACCAACCATATTCTTACTGCCGCAAATGAGTAAAGCCCTACCAAAAGAACCTTTGTGGGAAAAAGGTTCCCTTTTTGGTAAGAGCTTTGATGCAGTTTTTATATCAAGGGAGTTTTTATTAAGCAAACTAAGTCACTCCTAAAATCAAAATAGCTTTAACATCCCTTATATTATACCCTTTTATTTAACCTTCGTCAATAAATCAAGATGCAATCTGAAAATCGATAACCTTTGAATTTTTATTTAAAGACTCAAGCATTTCTTCAAACTCTGCATTAACAAGAGGGGTCACATTTTCAACCTTCTTTTCAGTTGAAAACTTATCACGAACTGAAAAATAAACAGCTTTGAAAAAAGCCTTAGTATATTTCCATACTTTTCTTTCAAATCTGATTAAATCCTTTTCACGGTAAATTGCATAGCAAACAAGACCGACTGCTGCACATTCAAGGAAAAATCTTATAAATACGAAAACTGACATATATATACCTCCAAACATTTTACGAACATTTGTTTTATGGTTCCATTATAGCACCATTTTTTCATTTGTCAACACAAATGTTCTTTTTGTCCTCTTTTTCAAGTACCTTTTTAGGTTCTTTCAAAGGTTTTTCGGCTATTTTTAGTGTTTTTTTGTATTTTTTCACTATTTTTATTTAAATCATCGTTACCTTTTGTTCGCTGTATGTTCGCTTCGCAACTCATGTTTTTAAAAAAACGAAAAAAATAATAAAAATAAGTATTTAATTTTTATAATATATATTGTATAATAATAAAGATTATGACTAAATATTTTTAAAAGGAATAGTAAATATGTTCGTTGATAAGGCTAA
>JAZQJD010000008.1:0-61898 GCA_045541435.1 Acutalibacteraceae bacterium | reverse complement strand
GCAGATGGCACGGCGGATGGCGGTGATCATCTCGGCAGGGGCATCGGGTGCAAGGGTAACTTCAATATCCGTCTCGCCTGCTGCAAGCTGCTGTGCTACTACAGCTTTGAGTTCCTCAGCGGTCATAGTTAATCCACAAACTGCACAAACGCCATCATTATATTTATGACCTTCTGCCTTTAAAACAATTTCATTTGTTTTAGTTCCTAATAGTTCATTTTGGAATGTTGCAGTATATTTTACTTTTCCATCCTGTGTACAGGTTGATTCCGAAAGTGTTTCACTTGTTGTATTAACAGTTTCTGTTGCAACCTTTTCACCGCAAAGGGTACACATAGCAGTTGCTGTGCAGGTGGAGTAGCTGTTACCCCATCTGTAATATACTTCTACATTATCTGCACACTCTGTGCCTGTTACCTCACCGTATTTTGCATTGAGTACAGTTAAATCATTTTCATCGAGCTTACCGTCACCATTAATATCGGAAGCATATTTTTTATATGTAGCAAGCTTTTCGGGATTTTCGATAGCGTGCTTAATAGCCTTTATATCAGCTTCTTCAAATGCTTTGCCGTTTAAATCGTAATCACCAACTGCATAGATTTCAACAGTTGTAAAGCCGTTTATGAAAAGGTGGAGAAGGTATGCATCAATAACATCAAGATATCCGTCACCGTCAAGGTCATATTTCACTATAACATCATAGCTTGCAGTTTCTATTTGTTTAACAGCTTCTTGCTCAGGGTCTTCATTCAAAATAGCGTTCACAAGTACCTGATAGTCATTTACATCAACTGTTCCGTCACCGTTTGTATCACCAACATTTGCTACGGAGTAGTTGCCTGTTTCACCTACTTTTGCAACTTTATAAATCTCGTTATCTGTTATAATTGGGAGTGAGCCTTCCGTATTACTCATTTGTCCCCATGCTTCACCCAAGAGATATGCAACCTCACCTGACTTAAACTGTGCTTCGCTTTTTTCTTCCGCACCTTGTGTCGAAGTTAAGGTAGCCTGTGTCGTAATCTTACCGTAATAGGTATTTTGAACATTACCCATACCGTTGGTTCTAACACCGCCTACGGGATGCATTACATATTCTTCACCCGCACCTACGATTAAAGTGCAATTGTATGCGTAACAATTTTTGATTGTAGATGCTGCATTATTTCCACCCAAAGAGGATATGGTAACTTGCGAAGTATTGCTGTCAGACGAACCGGTGATGGTACTGTCAACAGCGTAGCAATTACTCAGGTTGGCACCGTAGCCTGCCACCGCACCGGCATTCCAGCCGCTGACGACTGCATTGCAGATGCCCAAATTCATAACGTTTGCTGAATTGTAATCGCACCAGCCTAACAACCCCTGAGAGCCATTACCGATGGCGGTAAAGTTTGAAACGGTATGGAAGTTACCGTCAAAAGTGCCTTTATATTGATTCTGGACCGGTTCGCCACCTGCTTCTGCAATATCATTGTAAAGACCGATGGGATACCAAATCCTGCCTTCCAAATCAACATTCTCTGTCAGTATTGCATTAGCATCGGTAACGCCTTCAATGTTAACGAGCTGTGCAAACCAATAAAGCTGACCCTGGTTGGAAATCGCATAGTAGCCAACGTATTCGGCTTTCAGTCCGAGGGATTCGTAATTCTCGTTGGTGACAAGTGTTGCGGGCTCAAAGGCGTTGCAGTTTGGGCAGATGCCACTCTCGTCAAAGTCCACGGTTTCATCGTGGTTGCTTGTATCGGGGTCACCGTACTCGATGCCGCAAAGGTCGCAGACGGCCTGGTTTTGGCAGGTGGCCTTGTTCTCGTCCTTCTCGGTATAGTGCTCGTTGCAACCGATTTTGAAGCTGATCTCCGCACTTACGCCTTGATACCAAATAATCGCCTTGTGGGTACCGAAATTTGTGCAGTCACCCTCGTAGAGAATCTCCAATTCACCATTGCCATTCTCTTGCCAACCGTCACTGTATATTACCGTCGCAACCTTTTGCTCTGCTCCGGTGTAAACCAATACTTCGTCTGGGACAGAAATGGTCGCTGTCATTCCTAAATCTCCTCGGCAAGCCGCGCATCTGATTGCAATCACATTGCCGGTAGAATAAATATCCTCAGAAGCATTGTGTTGACAGTCATCAGTGGGTTCTGCACAAAAAACAAAAGCGTTTCCAAGTCTGACTTCTCCAAGCCATGCCTCGACCTCCACAAACGAGTCTACCATATCATACGGAACAGTGTAAGTAGAACCTGTATGCAAGATATTGCCAAAATTTTCCCATTTATAGGTAACACCCTCGATTTCGCCACCATCGCTGTCAAAAAGCGTTGCTGTCAAAGCAGTACTCGGAGCAACATTCATTGCATTCACTTGTTCTCCCGAAGCTTCGGTTATCACCAATCTTGTGTTAGAATATCCGCATGTATCACACTTGTAAATGCTGTTGACGAAGGTATGTACTTCTTGTGAATCTGCTATAGTGCTATAACACTCATTACACCACTTCTCGTGATGCGTACTGTTGCCTTGGTCATCATAACTGTGGACATAGCCTTGCGCCTCAGTCGGATGAGAACACAGTACAGCAGAAATATCAACCGATACGTTTCCCGCAGGCATAGTAAAAGTATAAATATCATGTTCTCTTGTGTAAGAAATCATCTCACCGGATGAATCCTTTACCGTTACAGACGCAACGTAGCCCTCGGTCACAAGGACTCTAACGGTTACCGTTTCATTTGCGGAGTAATTCGTTTTTTGGATAACTCCACCATTCGCAAAGATTCCGACGTCGTAATATGATACATTTGCATCAGTCGAATTAACAGTTACCGTGTATTCATCCGCATCTCCATCTGCCGCAAATGCTGTCTGCGATACCATAGGAATATAGCTCATAACAAGAGCAAGGCAGAGCGCAATGCTGAATATCTTTCTTAATGTTCTGTTAGTTTTGGTTTTCATAGTATCTTCCTTTCAGGAATTAGTCGCTCGTTGCCGGTCTCCAGCCGCCGGAATTCTTATCTGGCAGCTGATAGCTGGTGGCCGGTAGCTTATTTTAAAAACTCATCCAACTGCTTAAGCATATCTGTTTTTATCTTTTGATAATCCGTTGCAAGAATTTCCGCTATAACTCTTTCTCTTTCCGCTTTTTCAAAATCATATATTTTCAAAAGGCAGGTAAGAGTCAAGTAAATTTTATCTTCTAAGGTATAATCCTCTGTGCAAGGCTCTGCAAGGGCACTTCGTTCTATACAGCAGGTCACATTTGCTACCCTTCTGAAACGCTTCAAATCCCAATCGGGAAGATATGAACCGAGAATATCAAAATTCTTTCCTGCAGTCCAATCTTTAAGATATGCCATTGTAAGAGGCTCGGAATACATAGAATAATAAATATCTCTTATATTTTCTTTTTCCTCGCACAAGGCTATCTGCACAACTATTTCAAGACAATATGTAAATAAGTCTTCTGTTCCCTTATTTTTATTATATTCAATAAATTTTGTATGATAGCTCATTATTTTCTTTGTAAATTCAAGAAGAATATCAGCCTTTGTGGGAAACCAAAAGGTAAGATTTCCGGGACTTATTCCCACCTCGTCACAAATCATCTTTGCTGATGTATGGTGAAAACCGTTTACAAGAAAATTTCTTACCGCTGAATCAATAATCGCTTGTTGTGTTGCATTGTTTTCTCTGTGTGCCATAACCTAACCTCACATTTTAGTATGTTTACTATTTACTATATTAGTACATATACTATAGTTTGTCAATATTTTGTCAATTTTTCCAATTTCTGAAAAATTTTTAATTACACTCCCCCCATTTGCATAGCTTAACAAAAAACGGAAAAAGTATATAACAGAAAAATAACGGAGGTAGTAATATGTTTAAACACGAAAAATTGCTTTTTCATTCTGTTGGTATTGAAAAGCCCAATCCTCAATATGCAGCATTACTTCAGGAGCAGTTGGGAGGCGGTAACGGTGAATTAAAAGCCGCAATGCAGTATATGTCACAGAGCTTCAGAATTAAAGACCCGGAAATCAAAGACCTTTTTCTTGACATTGCCGCAGAAGAACTGGGACACATGGAAATGATTGCACAAACAATCAATTTGCTAAACGGTCACGATGTTGATGCCGAAAAGGTACCAAGCGGAGAAATTCAATCCCATGTAATACTCGGTTTAAATCCCGGTCTTATAAACGCTTCAGGTTATTCCTGGACTGCCGACTATGTAACTGTTACGGGAGATTTATGCGCGGATTTGCTTAGTAATATTGCATCCGAACAGCGTGCAAAGGTAGTTTATGAATACCTTTACCGCCAGATTGAAGATAAAAAGGTTCGTGAAACTATAGACTTTTTATTAAACCGTGAAGAAGCTCACAATCAGATGTTCCGAGATGCATTTAACAAGGTGCAGAATTCAGGTTCAAACAGAGATTTCGGCACAACTAAGGCTGCAAAAATGTATTTTTCAATGTCAGACCCGGGAGCAAATGCATTTGCCAATAACGAAACTAATCCTGTATCTTTTGATAAACAAAACTGAATTAACTAAAATAACTCTCCCGTTGATTACTCAACGAGAGAGTTATTTTTCATTTTCCTTTTATCTGTTAAATCAAAGCTCAGATTCAATAGCCATATTATTTTTTCTTCCTCAACGCTTCCGTCAAGGCAAACTGTTATCCAATGGTTTTTATTCATATGGTAGGCAGGGTGAATACCTTTATCAAGAATTAACGAGCCTATAAGCAGAGGGTCACTTTTCAGATTAACAACGTTTATATTACCCTCTTCTTCCATACCTAATTTATTTTTTGGTATCTCCATTATCACCGCAAACCACTTATTGTTACTTTCGTGACGGTAAACGGCAAAGGTTGGTGCACTTAACCAAGGGTATTCTGCACTGACACCATAAACCTTTTTAATATACTTATCTAATTCTTCTCTGTTCATAAGTCAAGTTCACTGTAATTATTGATATAAATATCAACAAGCTCTTTCAATTCTTCTTGATTTGGTTCACTTTTATCATAAATACCAACAACATTATATCCGTTTGCTTTTGCAGTTTTTGCCGCATACAATGCATCCTCAAAAACCCAAGTAGTTTCTTTATCTGTTCCTAACTCACCAAGAACAACATCATAAACCTTTGGCTCAGTTTTAGATGCACCAACTGTGTAGGTTGAATAAATTGCAGAAAAATAATGAAGCATATTAAATTTTTTCATAACTGCTTCCAGGGCAGGCTCACCAGTTGCAGTGGCAATACCCATTTTAATGCCTTTGGCTTTTAATTTTTCAAGAAATTCTTTTATATCATTTTTAGGCTCGGTTTCCGCCATATACCTGCTCTTAATATATTCAAAAAGCTCTGATAAAAGCTCTTCATAGGTTTTATCAAGATTAAATCGTTCAATAGCAAGGAGAAAGGTTTCCCGAAGAAAAAGGCCATTAAAAGCTTCTTTATCATCTTCTGTTAATTTTATCCCTAAATAATTAAAGAAATTATCCTTATACCCTTTCCACACATGCATTGAGTCAAATAATGTTCCGTCAAAATCAAAAATCGCACCTGTTATGTTAATTTGTTTGTTTGTCATATTTTTTGCTTTTCCTTACTTCACTTAAAATTGCCGCAGTCATAATTAAAACAACACCGATAAATTCATAAATTGTCGGTAATTGCATAAAAACAAGGGATGAAAGAATTATTGCAGATGCAGGGTCAATATAGCTTAAAATTGCAACAGTCTGGTTTTTTAACTTTTTTATTGCACCGAAATAGAGAAGATATGCAAAGCCTGTATGAACAACACCTACAATAAGTAAAAGTATCAGCGATTTAGGGTTGAAATTTATATCGCCCATAGTAAACAAAGCATAAGGCAAAACCACAAGTCCCGCAGAAGCCAACTGAATTACCGTTCTTTCATAGGATTCTACTTCACCCATAAATTTATTCATAATCATAACAGAAGCATAAAGTCCTGCTGCCCCTAAACCAAAGAGCACACCTGTTATTTTTGAACTATCGGACTGAAAAACCCCCGAAACCAATGCAACGCCAACAAGGGCTACAAGAACGCATATAATTTGCTTTGATTTCAACTTTTCTCTGAATATAAATGAGGATGCAATAACAACAATTATGGGGGCGGTATAGTAGCAAACCGTTGCAACGGGAATACCCGTGAATCTGTATGCTTCAAAAAGCAAAATCCAGTTAAAGCCTATTGCCACGCCCGATGCCAATAGAACAGGGAGCTTCTTTTTTACGGCTTTAAAATCCACCTTACGCCCTGTTAAAAGCATTACAAGAATAATCACAACTGCACCTGTAATTCCTCTGAATGCAGCAATAACCCCCGATGGCAAACCGATATAATTAACAAAAATTCCTATGGTACCGAAAATCACCATAGATAATATCATTGACGCTTTCTCTTTCATATTACCACTTATTTTCAACATATTCGCAAAATGTGAAAAGGTCCTTTATTTCTATCTTCTTTCCGTTATCAAGGGTAACATCGCCATTCCAGATACCGAAAATCTGATGGCAATTCATTCTACCAGCCTTAAAGTCCACGTCGCTGTGATTATCAAGAGTAGGAACCATTGTCATATTAAATCTTCCGTCCTCGGAAATAATTTTCCAAGGCTCTAAAAATCTGTTCTTTGGGAATTTTTCAACATCAACCGCACCGATTTTATGAACCTTGCCGTCATAGAATATGCAGGTTTCCGTAGCATAGCTTTCGTCACCTATTGCCCAGGTAATTTCAAAGCCGAAAAGGTGCTTTTCGCCCTTTTCATCGGTTATGTACTGATTACCGCTACCCCAATACCATACCATTTCGTGAGGAGTATTAACCCTGCCCCAATCCACAGTACAAAAGGCATTCTCTTTTGAAAATTCGTAGGTATAGTCGCCAACGATAAATTTACCCTCGCAGGGCATACACATCTGCTTTGTTGTCATAAAATATTTGGTATCGTCATCCTTAAAGGGCAGAACTGTTGTAATATTCTCTAAACCATCCATAATTTCCATAGAAACACTAACCTCAACGGGCTTACCCTTGAAAGCACCTTTGAAATAAAGGGTTCTTTCATTTTCTTTTGTATGAAAATCAAATTCGGTTTTGCCTATTTTATCTTTAAAACGATTGGGAACATCAATAACAGGCGGTGAAACGTGCTTATTTGCACCGATAAAATACTGAATTGCATCGCAAATAACATCGCCTGTTTTAAGATTAACAAGCTTCGCTGCAACATAACCGCCGATATTGATATTTGCAAAGCTTATAAGCACCTGCATTTCATCTCCAACATGAATAGTATAAAAATCCCATTCCTTACGACTGATTATACCCTTTTTAACATAATCCCTGTTGTACTCGAAAACATTTCTTCTTGCCCAACCTTTAGCTAAAAGTTTTCCGTCAGGTGAAAGAAGAGGTGTTTTTTCAGTATATTCGATTTGCTTTGATTTTTCCGACCAATCCTTAAAAGGCACATAGGTTCTTTTTAATTCGTTGCTCATTTTTTCACCCTTGTCTTATTATGCTCTTGAGTATAGCACAAAAATTTATAATATACAACAAACTCAAAATTCTTATTTTTATTTCATAAATATATTTACTTTTTTTAACACATTGATATAATGTAGGCGATAATTATTTTCAAATCTAAGGGGTGAATGAAATTGAAAGTAATAACAAACAAGCCCATTCCAAAACAATTTGAAGATAGCTTCAATTCTCTTTTTAAAAATAATGAGGCTCTTTTTATTGTGGTGGGTGACTTAAACCTTAAAGGCCGTTATGCCGAATCTATGATGGTATTCACAAAGGAAAAGCTTGTAGCCTTTGATGAATGCTATGAAAACGGCAGTTTTTCGGTTCGATATTCTGAGATTGACTCTGCTCAGGTTAAACGCCTTTACGGTAATGCAATTTTCAAAGTAAAATTCAAAAACGGGAAGAAAAAAATTCTACTGCGTTTTTCTTATGCAGGTGCAGAGGTTGCGGATGCGGCGGCTGTGTTTATTAATGCTGTTAACGAGGGTAAGAATTTAACCGATGAATTTGAAACTGTTAAATCCGTTTATCATAAGCAACGCTGTTTTTGCCCTAAATGCGGCAGAAAGCTCCCGAATCCCGAGGCAGAATGTATAAACTGCTCGGGAAAAGGTAAGCTTATTTCAAAATTCGGAAAATATGTTATACCCGAAAAGAAATCTCTTTTAATCTGTATGTTGCTTTCTGTTGCGGCAACGGCATTATCCCTTGTTCCTCCATACATAACAAAAATAATGGTGGACGATGTTATTCCCGGCAAAGATTCCGCTATGCTTATAAAGGTTTTAGGGGTGCTTTTAGGAATATATGTTCTTCAATATGTAATGAATGGCTTCCGTTCATACAGGCTCCGCCTTGCAGGTGACAGAATAACCCTTAACCTTAAAAAAGACATTTACGAAAAGGCACAATATCTGCCATTAAGCTTCTATGATAAAATCTCAACAGGCTCAGTTATCAACCGAGTAAACTCAGATGCAGGTGTTATTCAGGCCTTCATTATGAAAATAACCCAGGAAGCTGTTGTTCAAGCGTTCACTCTTGTTGGGCTTGTTATAATAATGTTCGGTATGAGCTGGAAGCTTGCTTTATTCTCCCTTATTCCCGTACCTGTGGTAGTTGTTGCAGGCAGACTTTTCGGTAAAATAATCGGGCCGAAATATATGCGTCTTTGGAGAAGAAGTGCTTCAATTTCAACTGTTCTCGCCAACTCCATTCCCGGTGTCAGAGTAATAAAAGCCTTCACAAACGAGGATGAAACTATCAACAAATTCGCTCGTTATTGCGATGAATGGTATAAGGAAGATAAAAAAGTAGCAGTTCCTGCTGCAGTTTTCCCGTCACTTATAACATTCCTTGTAACCTGCGGTTCAATAGTTGTATGGTTTTTAGGCGGTAGTATGGTAATAAACGGAAGCAGCGAAATTTCTCTCGGTCTTCTTGTTTCTTTTGTTTCTTATGCAAGCATGTTCTATACCCCCATTAACTTCTTCGCCAATATGAGCGATACCTATCAGAACACTCTTGCATCAGCAGAAAAAATCCTTGATATTATTGATGCCGAACCCGAACACAATTTCGGCGAGGGTAACAAATTAGAAAGAATGAAAGGAAAAATCGAATTTAAAAATGTCAACTTTGCCTTTGACCGTTCAAAGAAGGTTCTTTCTAATATTAATCTTACCATTGAACCCGGTGATATTGTAGGTATTGTAGGCACAACAGGCTCCGGTAAATCGACTCTCATAAATCTTCTGATGAGATACTATGATGATTATGACGGAGAAATTCTCATTGACGGCGAAAACATAAAAAATGTCGATATGAAATATTACCGTGATTCTATCGGCTATGTTCAGCAAGAGCCCCTTATGTTCCGTGATACTATTTTTAATAATATCGCTTTTGGTAGCGGAAGAGTTCATGTTGAGCAGGTAATTCACGCAGCAGAGGTTGCCAATGCACACGGCTTTATATCCAAGCTTCCCGATGCGTATGATACAATGTTAGGCGAAAGAGGTGTCGGTCTTTCCGGCGGTGAGCGTCAGCGTGTTTCCATCGCCCGTGCAGTTCTCAAAAACCCAAGTATTCTGATTTTTGATGAAGCAACCGCTGCAGTTGACTCAGAAACAGAGCATCTTATTCAAGGTGCGATCGAAAGACTTATAAGCGGAAGAACCACTCTTATGATTGCTCACAGACTTTCTACACTCCGCAAGGCAAACAAAATAGTTGTTGTGGATAAGGGTGAAATCATTGAATGCGGAACTCCCGAAGAGCTTCTTAAACAAAAAGGAAAATATTATAAGCTTGTGGAAATTCAGTCCATGGGTGAACAGCTTCAGAAGAAAAAAGCTGAAGAAAATTTCGAGTGAGGTGATATAAATGCCAAGATATATTGAAGGACCGGAGGTTCGTCTTACAGAAAACGACAAAATTTTTGTTGATGCTGAATTTTACACAGGAGAAAAATTCACCGAGCTTGAGCTTCACCGAATGTTCCCCATAACAGGTCTCACAAAATACATAGCCCTTATGGATTCAGAGGGCAACGAAATTGCAGTAATTCGTGATATAAACGACCTTATGCCCGAATCCAAAGCAGTTGTCGAGAACTGTTTGAGAGAATACTATATGATTCCTCGTATTACCAAATTCATTAAAATGAGCGAAAAATTTAAAATATGGATGTGGACTGCTGAAACAGACAAAGGCATTTGCACCTTTGAAATCCGCAACCACCTTACAGCAATCAAGCCGCTTTATGATGGCAGAGTTCTTATCAAGGATGCAAATGACAACCGCTATGAAATTCCGGATGTTAACACTCTTGATAAAAAGAGTAAAAAAATGATATTACCAAAACTTTAAGAAAGGGTTTTTTATATGAAACTTTTAATCGCAATCGTAAATAACGACGACAGCGCAGTTGTTTCCTCAGCGCTTACAAGAGAAGGCTTTACAGTTACTAAATTATCTACTACGGGCGGATTTTTGATGGTTGGCAATACCACCTTCCTTATCGGTGCAGAAGATGATAAAGCTGCTAAAGCTAAAGAAATTATAAAAGAATACTCCCGCAAAAGAACATCTGTTACTTCTACAACCTCGGGCTTCGGCACCGGACTCAGAGAAGATGATTTTGCAAGCGAGGTCCCCGTTGGCGGTGCAATAGTATTCACTCTCGATGTAGAAGATGTTGATAAATATTAATTACACAATAAAAAGAGGCTGTAAAAAATGCGAGTTTTTTACAGTCTCTTTTCAGGGGATAGGGAAAAAAGATGCAGAACGGACAAACTGAGCAAAATCAAGGCTTCAGACTTGATTTTGTTTGCCCGAAGGCGTACAAAGGTACGTCGAGTGGCGAAGTTTGTTCGTAGTATAAAACATAATTTTTTCATAAATTTTATGTTTTTTATATTCTTTAAGGGGTTCTACAGGCTTTATTCACCTGCGGAACCCCTTGCTATAGCTGGTTTTATACGGTCTGCGCTTTTTTTACATCCCCTTTTTTGCTTTATTCTGCATCTGCATTTTTCTTTTCGTTTGCAGCCGTTACGGCACGAGTACGTTCCAAATCAAGATACATTCTGTCTCTTGTTTTCTGGTCTATATTATAGAAGAACATAGGCACAAGGCTGAGAAAATCAAAAATCAACTGAGGTCCGAAAGCTGCAATAAACATTTTCCACATTGTGTCCTCTGTTTGCACTGCAGTAAGACCGGATTCAAAGCCTGCCCATCTTGCAAGAAGCATTGTGTTAATCTTTGTAAGAGCAATACCTCTTACCTTATTGATATAACCTGTAAGAAGATTTACGGTTGCCTCAACACGATAGCCATTCTGCCATTCGCAATAGTCAAGAACCTCATAGTTAATTTCATTTTCAATGATTTTCTTGGTTCCGTAGAACACCATTTCAAGACTGTTACCCAGCATCATTGCAATCGTCATAGGTAGCTTCTTCTTATAGAAACCGTTGGTTTTACCGCCAATCAGACCCACAAGGAAGAAAGAAAGCTCAGAGGTTATTATTGAGCCTCGCTGCATTAACCACAAAGATTTTGTTGAAAATCTCTTTCTAAACTTTGTTGCCCAAGGGTAGCTGGCGTATGAAATAGGCATACCGGGAATACCCGCTATAGTGGACATCATATTAAATTTCAGAACAGTATCATAATAAAGGGATTGAGATGTACCTACATTGATACCGTCAACAAAGCCCGATAAGGTGTAAATTAACAAGGGTTTATTTCTGAAAACAGAGAACATACCCTTTACAACCTGTGGCGGTTTCTCGGATTGAGGTACACGTTCTTTACTTACAAACACCCACATTACTGCAGGAACAGTTGCAATTACCCACCAAAATGATTTCATCGATGCGAAGACCTTGGTGAGATTAATTTTGATTTTACCGTTTGCAACAAGGTCAAATAAAATTCCTGCCAGTTGCTCGGGGAATCGTCTGAATAAATCACTTGCAAATCGGGATGATACCAACAAGGCAGTTCGTTCATTCGGATTAGGCGTGAAAACATTATCTATATAACCGCCACCGCCGAAAAATGCGCCCACAGTTTCACTGATATATGAAAGTATCATATAGAAAATAAGTCTTTGAGCCGCATCCATACCCTGAGCATCCGCAATAAGAGGCATAATACAGGTTACCAAACCCACTAAAATACTGGGAATAAGTGCTAAATACTGAAAAGGCTTAAACTTACCCCAACGGGTACGCATTTTATCAATAATAACCGCAGAGAGCGGGTCATTAATTAAATCGTAAATACCTAATGTAACTGCCGCATTACCGTGGGCTTCCGCATCAAGACCAAAAATCTTATACAAGAATAATTCTGATGATGTATCGTATTTACCCAATGTTAATTCTGCCGTGGCAGTTTTAAGTATGTAAGTAACTCTTTCTTTTGTTGAACAGAATTTTCTGTTCATATAAGCAGGTAAATCAGTTTCTAAAACATATTCGCGGGTCTGAACATCAACATTCTGATTCATTTCTTCGCTCATGATTTAACCTCCTCACCATTAAGTTCCGCTTCCTTCTGAAGCTGCATTTCAGTTAATCTGCGGTACATTTCTTGACGAATTTCTGCTTGAGGAACACCATCTTCAACCATTTTGAAATATTCTTCAATCGGTATACCACCCACAACGCAATTTTCATATTTAACTTCAATGCCCTGTTTAAAAATCGCAATATCAATACCGAAATTAACCCCAAGAAGCAAGAAATACACAAAAGGTGCAATAACGAAATCAATATTGAAATAAGGATTTTCGGGAATGAACATTAAAATTGCCGTTGCTCCACCGCAAAGAACTAACATTAAAATGTCAAATATATAGTTTCTCAATTTGCCTCGTTTTCCGCAAGCCATTGTTAAGCAACCGAAATGCACAAGCATAAAAACTACCGACAAAGCAAGCATAAGAATTGCTGCTGCTAAAAAGATTAATGGTGTTTTTCCGTCAGGCGTACTCAAGAGCCCTAAAATTCCATCAAAATTAAAGCTTTCAAGCATATCTATTAAGGAAAAAAGAGTATAAACTCCATCAAACTCCGCAAAAGGCTCCTTAAAGCTACCTTTAAGCCACGGAACAACAATAGCTGCTATTGGAATAAGGCTTGTAAAAATACGGGCGATTGCAAGCCTTGAACCTACAAAAGCAGCTTTCATTCTGTTGATTCTTTTTTGGAAATGGTAATGCTGAACCTCCGCCTTATCTGCATCCTGCATTAAGCGTTCTTGAATATCATAAATTACGATGTTGCATTTGCAATGGGGACAATGCTGTTTCCAATCCGTCATTCTCAGATGCTCACCGCATTTAGGACAGTTTGCCATTTTGCTCACTCCCTATTATAGTTATATGTTTATAATACAGTTTTTTAGATTACAAGTCAATATTTTTTAGTTATAATCAACAATTCATTTGAGCTTTTTTCCGTCAGAAAAAGCGTTGCCGACTTTTTCACCCAACTTAATATAAGCATTGTGAACCGGATCAAAGGTAATAGCTTGAAGCTTTTCGGGGTCGATAAGTCCATCTTCACCCAAAACAGAAGTGTCAGCACTAATATTTACTATTTCACCAATACAGATACCATCTTCATTGAATTTAAGAAGCTTACATTCAACTGTCATAGGAAATTCATTGATAACGGGTGCATTTACAAATTCGGATTTAACTGTTGTAAGCCCTGCTTTTCCCATTTTGTCGGGTTCTTTGTTACCCGAAACAATACCAACATAGTCAGCCTCAACAACATGCTTAGCATCTGCGATACTAACAGTAAAAGCCTTGCTTGATTTAATATTTTGAGTAGTTTTATGTCCATGGGAAAGGCATACCATAATTTGCTTATCCTCATATATTCCGCCCCAGGCCGCATTCATACAATTTGGTTTTCCGTTTTCATCATACGCTGCAACAATAAATACAGGCATAGGATAAACACTACTTTCAGCTCCAAAATTTTTACGCATAATTCCCTCTCCAATCTTATTTTACAATTTCATATTGCCAATCTATAATTCCGCCAAACTCTTTAACATTAGTATAGTTCAAATCTGCAAGGGCTTGAGCTGCAATTTTACTTCTCCTGCCACTTCGACAATAAACAAGAATTAGTTGGTTTTTATCAGGCAATTCTTTTTCTGCCCTTTCAGCAATTTCATATTCGGGAATAAGAATTGCATCTTTAATATGACCTTCATTAAACTCTTCTTCGGTTCTGGCGTCAATGATTATATAATCTTTTTCGGTGTCCATCAAGCGTTTTGCTTCCTCACCCGAAATCTGCTCATAACCGAGAGTATTTATATAATTTTCTGTTGTTTCGGTAGTATTGTTTTGAGTGGTTTCCTTGTTCACATCGCCCGAACAACTGCTGAATAAAGTTAATGAAAGAATAAGCAAGCAAATCAGTCCTTTTAAATTTCTAAAACTCATATAGTTTCCCCGTTTCTTTGGTCCTATATTCGTGCTTTTCATAATAACCTATAAGAGCACCATCCTCGTCACGAAGAGCTACCATATAAACATCTTTGTTTTCCTTTTCATTGTTATAGGTGTAAACAATGTTATTATCTGCACTTTTACTAAACCAAGCAACGATCTCATCTATCATCGCATTGGATTTTTCGTTATGGCATTTTTTAAGGCTTTGACCCGTAAGGTCTTTGTGATAGCGTTCTTTGGCAACAGGATTCATATAAACAATTCTGTGCTCTAAATCACAAATTACAATCGGAGCTCTGTCCTGCTCTAAAACACTTTTAAATAATTTTGAAAGTTCCATAATTCCCTCATTTTGCCTCGAATTTCATTGTTCTTTCTGTTGTTGATAAAAGCAGATTAACCGCTTTGGTAACAATAAATTTAATCGGCTTATGTTTTTTTATAATATTGGGTGAAAGTGCATTTTTCAATATAAATTCGGGGAAGCTTGGCGTTCCTTTAATCTGAATTTTAACTGAATCTCCCGAAAAATCGAATGTCATATATTGAGTTGAAAGTGTGTTAATTGGTTTCACAACTGCATTTATTTTTCCGTTTTTGCTATAAGCATACGCCCATATTTTATACGGATAGCCTTTAATTTCACATTCGCTCATTCTCGGCTCACCGTCAAGACCGCAATTTATTATAACCTCATCCTCCTCTTCCTTCCATTTAACAGTAAAAACATCATCTGTTAAACCAAAAGAAACCTCATTGAAATTGGTTTTCGGTCTTTTGGCAAAGCTTGAGGTTAATGAACGGGGAATAACACTCGCAGGGAACATCAATTTTGCCAAAGCATTTGAAATAGCTGTTATGTAAAAAGTTTTTCCTGTTGGAATACTTAGTTTTTCTTCACTCTTTTTAGGTTTGAGATTTCGGTTTTCAAGATATTCTTTAAGCTTTTCGTCCCATTCTTCTGCGCTTTCATTTTCAAAAGCTTTTGCAAGAACATTTATTATTGCTCTTTCATTTCCGCCCTCATCAATGCAAGCGTTCATTGTGGCAACAACTGCATTATATTGAGGAATATAAGAAATAATCTGCCCGAACATACCCGTCATACTGAAAACGCCGTTTTCAATCCAGAAAAGGTAACCGTAACCTGCCTCTTTCCCCTTACGATTGAAATCAACTTGTATTTTAGTTGCTTCCCTTGTCCAAAACTCAGGAATGACTTGTTCACCCTGATATTTACCTCCATCTGCATAGCATTGGCAGATTTTAGCCAAATCTCTGAGTTTAAGATAGCACCCTGTGCCACCTATACATTCACCGAGTTCGTTGGTTTCCCAAAATGGTGTTTCAATCCCGAGTGGTTCAAAAAGTCGTGGTTTTAAATACTCAACAAGATTTTGCCTTGAGAATTTATGTACCAAAGCAGCAACAACATGAGCATCATTGTTGCTGTATAAAAAGCCTTTATCCTTTCGAAAAGGTGCTTTCATAAACATTTCCATATAGTTGCCGGTCATATCCTGCAAAAAGCTGAATTTTTTATTACTGCTCATTGTAAGAACAGAACGAACGGTAAGATTTTCCCACTCGTCACTTTTGCAAGCTTCATATTCAGGGAACAAATCAATTATTTTATCATCGAGAGAGAACAGCCCCTCTTGGATTGCAAAGCCTGCGGCAGTTGAAACAACGGATTTTGTAACAGAAAACAGGGTATGGGGCATATCAGCAGAATAAGGATAATTATATTCCTCAAAAACAGTTTCACCGTCTTTGATAATCAATAAGCCGTGATTTTCCACACCACAGCTTTCAAGCTTTTTATAATATTTGTAAATCCACTCTGATGAAAGCTTTGATTTAGTAAGCATAAGAACACCTCGTTATGTATTTATTATACCTTATAAAAAACCATAATTCAACAAAAAGAAAAATCCTTGAAGGCATAATACACCTTCAAGGAACTTTTTATAATTATTTAATTGTTTCGCTGTTATTAAGAACCGCTGTGCTGTATAAAAACAGAACGTCTTGAGAATTAAATTCTATATAATTTTCAAGCAAATTCGGGTGCATATAGCGAATATCAACAAGTGTGATTTTCTTATAACCTTCTACAAGTAACGGAGCGATTGAGCTACCGAAAGAATCTCTGAAAATTATAAGTTCTTTGTCGGTTTTTGCATTTTCATTTTCAATAGTAACCAAAGAAAGAGAGCCTCCTAAAAACATTTCATAGGAGTCTTTACCCTTTGCTTTTTCCATATCATAAACAGGAATTTCTTTATTGTTCTGATAATCAAAAACCCTGCAATTTTTCAAAGTTTCATTTTCAAGATATTTTATTTTTTCTGCTTCAAGTGGTAATGCGGATTGACCGTAATAAACTCCATAGAAATCCACATCAAGAGTCTTCTCTTCATATTCCGCCTTAACATCTGTTTCCATTTCATTTCCGATTTTCTCAGCAACATCAACGATATTTTCTTCTCTCCAATGGGTATCGGTTTTATAAAAATCCCCGAGCTCAAGTTCCTTTGTTATATCAATATATTTAAGAAACCCGGTATTTTCTTTTAATAAAGAAATCATTTTATCATAATCAACAGAAAGGTAGCCGTTTTCTTCCGCCAGAAAATAGTTTTTATCGGGAATTACGGAAAGATAACTTTTTGTTTTTGTTCCTTTCAGATATTTTTCGTAAACATATCTGAACCTTTCCCCTGCCCTTTGGACTGACTCTTCATTTAAAGGGTATTCGATTTTACTTGCAAAGCCATCCACAATATAAATATCATTATTTGCACTTTGATTGAAAACATTAAGTGTCACAAGAGCCTTCAAAGTCCTAAATTTATCTCTCAAGGGGAATTGGTCAAGAGTATATTTTTCAAAATTACTCATAAAATCCCCGGAAAGAATTGTGTTAAAGCTTAATTGTGGAAACTGTGAAAGCTTACGGCGTTCACTTAATGAAAAATCATCCGCAGGCTTCAACCAAGCAAAAAGAGAAACACTCAAAAAGAAAGCAACCATAACAAAAGTTATGACTATGTGTTTAGTTTTCTTTGTCATGGCAACCTCCTAAAATCTGAAATATAAGAATGGGTTAAATGAGCCGTCCACAAGGTAAGCAGTCATTACCGCTAAAAGAACAACAAGTCCAATAGGCTCTAAGACCCATATAAATTTTGAAATCTTACTATTTTCAAATATCTTTTCAACACATCTTTTAACAATGGGCGTTGCACCGATTATGCCTATAACAAGAGTTACTGCAAAGCTTTTTAAATAATAGAAAAACTCTGTTGAAGCAAGGGGTACTTCACCTACACCGAACATACCACTGATATACGAAAAAGCCTCTTTCATATCAGTTGCGTTGAATATTACAAAGCTGATTCCAACAGCAACAAGGGTATAAATTCTGCTTAAAACTTTGGTTTTATTAAGATATTTTAACAGAACAACCTTTTCTAAAATAAGAAGAACTGCAAAGAATAAGCCCCATATTATGAAATTCCAAGCCGCACCGTGCCAGAAGCCTGTTAAAAACCACACAACAAAGATATTGAAAAACCATCTTGGTTTTGAAACTCTGTTACCCCCTAAAGGAATATAAACATAATCTCTGAACCAAGTACCCAAGGACATATGCCATCTTCGCCAGAATTCAGTTGCGCTTTTAGAAATATAGGGGTAATTGAAGTTCTCAGAAAACCGGAAACCAAATAGTCTTCCAAGTCCTATCGCCATATCCGAATAGCCCGAAAAATCAAAATAAACGTGAAGCCCGAAAGCCACCGCATAAAGCCAATAGAAAAGAACGGATTTATCATCAGATGCTTTAAAAATATCGCAAAGCTCTCCCAAAGAGTTAGCAATAAGAATTTTTTTACCAAGTCCTAAAACAAATCTTCTCATACCCTTTGAAAAGTTTTCAAAGTAATGTGTTCTTTCCTCTAACTGCTTTGCAATATCGGAATATCTTACAATAGGACCAGCAATAAGCTGAGGGAACATTGTAATATAACAAGCAAGATTTATAATGTTTTTCTGTGCAGGAACATCCTTACGATAAACATCAATAGTATAGCTTAAAATCTGAAAAGTGTAAAAACTGATACCAATGGGCAAAGCAATTCTTAATAAGGAAACCGAGAGCCCCGTAACCGCATTAAAGTTTTCAATAAAGAAATCTGCATATTTAAAATAGGCAAGAAAACCTAAATTAACTGCAACAGAAACCCCGAGAAAAATCTTTGATAACTTTTTTTGTGAAAAAGCCTCAATCAGAATGCCGGAAAAATACCCGATTACGATTGAGGCTATCATCAAAAGAACATATTTCGGTTCGCCCCAACCATAAAAAACAAGACTTGAAAGCATCAGAACCGTATTTTTTAATTTCTTGGGAGCTATAAAATAAAGTATCAGTACACTTGGCAGAAAATAATAAAGAAAAGGAATACTTGAAAAAAGCATATTAATCCTCTTTCTGCTTTGTACTTATAAATTTAAAAATTAATTATGCGAGAGATTCCTCAACATTAAGAGTTGCACCTTCGCCATAAACTGTTGCAAGCTTTGTTTTGAAGCTTTCGATTGCTTCTGCATTACCAAAAGCAGCAACAACGTAATTCTCTGCTACAGTATAGATAATAAGAGTGTCGGGGAAACCGCACATCCACTGTGTGCTCTTGATACTGTCTTTAAGAGAGTTAACAAGAGTTTCTGCATTAGCCTTGTCTGCAAGGTGATATGCAGCTGCGGAGAATGTATTTGCATTCATAGCGTGTGTAATTGTTGCAACATTATCAACAAGCTTAAGTGAATCCTCGGTAATGTGAAGAGTTGCAGTTGCATTTTCAACATCGGAGATATTGAAGTTACCTGCACCATCGTTAACTGCTGCTTCAAAGTCACCGCCCATAACAGGGAATTTTTCTTCTTCAGCAAAGGTTGACCAAACACCATCAAGAAGAGCAACGGGAGATTCGATTGTTACTTTGCTTTCGTCATCCTTGGGAGCAGTACCACAAGCTGCAAGAGCTACTACCATTACTACTGCCAATAACGCACATAAAATTCTTTTTTTCATTTAAAAAACTCCTTTAATTTTGTTATTTTAAGCATAACATATATCGCCCCTCTCTAAAAGAGCTTTTAGTAAACAATAATTATATTAACAAAAAAACGACTAATAATAACAATATAAATACTAATTGAAAGGATTTTTGTATATATGGATAATCAGAACAATGTAAAAAATACCCTTGACCAAATTCCAGAAGCTAACAAAAATGCAAAAAGTATTACGGGACTTGTTAAGGAAAGCGGAAAAATTACAGGCTATCAATTATCAGATAACTCAATAGTTTCAAAGCAACAAGGGGTTAATATGGCAAAGCAAGGGCAAATTTCGGGAGTTGGTATTGCTCACCGAGGTGACACAGAATATCTCAAAGCTGTTCCAAACGGCAGTGAAAATGATAATTTAGGAAATCTACCATCTATATCACCTGAAGAATGAGAAAATCCCGAAAGAGTACATCTTTCGGGAAATTTTTTAAAGTTCTATTTCAATACCGACGGGACAATGGTCACTTCCCATAATTTCATTAAGAATAAAGCTGTCTTTGACCTTGTCTAAAATTCTGTCAGAAACAACAAAATAATCTATACGCCAGCCCACATTCTTTGCCCTTGCTCCGTACATATAGCTCCACCATGAATACTGCACTTTTTCGGGGTAAAGACTTCTGAAGGTATCTTTAAAGCCTGCATTAAGCAGTTCTGTAAGCTTTCCTCTTTCTTCATCGGAAAAGCCTGCGCTGAAATGGTTGGTTTTAGGATTCTTAAGGTCAATTTCCTCGTGAGCAACATTCAAATCACCGCAATAAATAACGGGTTTTTTACTATCAAGGGATTTCATATATTCTCTTAAAGCATCTTCCCATTCCATTCTGTAGGAAAGTCTTGCAAGCTCTCTCTGAGCATTGGGGGTATAAACGCATAAAAGATAAAAATCTTCATATTCAAGAGTTATTGCTCTGCCCTCGTGGTCGTGCTCTTCAATACCAAGACCATAGTTAACACTTATAGGTTCTTTTTTAGCAAAAATTGCAGTACCCGAATAACCTTTCTTTTCTGCACTGTACCAATATTGATGATAATCGGGAGTGGAGAATTCCGCTTGACCGGGTTGCATTTTTGTTTCTTGAATACAGAAAAAATCCGCATCAATTTCTTTAAAAAACTCTTCAAAGCCTTTTGTTAAACAAGCTCTGAAGCCGTTAACATTCCAAGATATAAATTTCATATTTTTTCTCCTGCGAGTACATTTATTAGTTTTTTTAATTATAGCATTATTTTTTCTCTATATCAACCATATAAAAAGCAATAAATCCATTGCAATTTCTTCTAAAAATGTTAAAATATATTTAATTTCCCAAAGGGAGTGATTTTTTTGATAACAAAAGCAGAATGGAAAAATATAAGAGGCTCTAAACCTCAGCCCGACCAGATTATGCTGTCAATTAAAGGTGATGCATCCCGTTCAATGACGGTTCGTTGGAGAACCGACACAACTATTGAAAGCGGTTATGCTCTTTACAGAGAAACAGGCTCTGCAGAGTGGCTAAAAGCAGATGCTTTAAAGCATCCCTTTACAACAGATATGGATGAAAGCCATTTCTTTTTTGCAGATATGAAAGGTCTTAAACCCGCTACCGAATACGAATATACTTGCGGTAACGATGAAAACAGAAGTGAAATTTATTCCTTTAAAACCGCAAAAGAAAATGCAGAAAAATTCTCTTTTATTTGCCTTTCCGATATTCAGGCAGGTGACGCTGAGCCCCCCGCAGATTATTCCGTGCTTCGTGAAACCTTGAAGGATTTCCTTTCAAAGCATCCCGAATGTGAGTTCATTCTCACCGCAGGTGACAACACCAACTGCGGTCAGACGGACGTTCAATGGACAGGACTTTTTGAAGGTCTTATGGGTATCTGCGAAAGTATGCCTGTTATGTTCTGTATGGGCAACCACGATGATATGGGCTTCAGCAGTTATTTTACAAAGGAAGATAAATATTATTCCGAATATGCTACTTACTTTACAAATCAGCTTTGGGGAAGCTATGAGCATAACGGCCCCGTTGAAAGACCCATTGCAAACCACGCTTTTGATTACGGTAATGTGCATTTTTCAATTATCGGCACAAGCGGTTACGAGGAAATGAACGATTGGCTTATTGAACAGGCAGATAAAACAGATAAAACATGGAAATTTGCCGTTCACCATTTCCCCATTTGTTTCTCCGGTCCCGGCATTGAGATTGATGACTCATACCCCTCTCTTCGTGACGGTATGGATAAATATGACATTGTTTTCTCAGGCCACGAGCATTCCTTTGCCCGTTCATATCCAAGAAGAAAAGAAGGTCTTTTCACCAAACCCTCAGAGGGTACAGTTCACTACAACTTAGGATCAAGCCACCGCAACCCTCCCGGAACAAGAGTTGTTCCGAAGGTTTGGAACGCAAAAACCTATTGCCACGAAGAAGAGCTTTCGATGTTTACAATCGTTGATATTGACGGTGGCAAATGCACTCTCACAGCTTACGTTGAGGATGACAGAATTATTGACGTTGCAACCATTGATAAAGACAAAGACCTTATTACCCCCTATGATCCTGCACCTGTTTATAATCAGCCCCGACTTAAATTTAAGGGCTATGATTTAGGTCTTTGCGTAAGAGAAACTCTCCCCCAAAATATAAATGGTAGCTGGTATATTCCCATTGGTCAGATTATCAGCTTCATCGGTGGCGATGTAGAAAGATCAAAGGGTAAAATCAAAATCGGTATTTACGGCAGAACTGCTGAATTTACCGAAAACTCTGCAACTGTTGTTACGGATAGCGGTGAATATGAAATGGAAGCCCCTTGCTTAAGACTCTGTCAAGGTCAGCTTTATGCACCAATGTATGGTTTCTGCAAGCATATCCGTATGACACCCTACTATTACGAGTATAATAACTTTATAGATATTCTTTCTAATACCGAACACGTGCCGATTCCAAATCAACCATAAACATTAAGCGTACTGTAAAAAATCTCGTTTTTTACAGTACGCTTTTATTATAGTTTCATATTTAATTTTTTACTTGTTGCCTTAATACTGAAATAAACTATTGACCATACAGCAAAATACACCGCAATAAAAATGCCTATAAAAACCAATATAACTCTGTAATCAAAGGGAATCCAGGAATTCAAAAGATAACAAGAGGTATAAGCAACAAAAATGGTTGAGAAATGGCAAAAAAGAGATTTCATCACGGACCAATTTTCAACCTGATTAAAAACAGTCGCACCTGCTTGTAAAAAAGCGAGAATATATGTTGAGATTATTGCACAAAAAACTTCCGTTCCGCTTAAAATAAAAGAGACAGATATTTTTGAAATAACAAAATAAACTATTCCTGCAACAATCGGTCCGAAGCCACCGAACATTAAGCCTCTGCGAAAAAACTCTTTAATATATTTGTTCATCAAAAACCAAACCTTTCTTTAACAATTTTTATTTGCCTGCGTGAAACACAGTCTACATATCCGTTTTTAAATTCAACTGAAAGAGAACCGCCAAAAGAAGCTTTAAACCTTTGAATATTACTGATATTTCCTATGCAGGATTGATTGAGCTTAACAAAATTATGCGGTAGCTTCTCTTCCAACTGATAAAGCCTTAATTTAATTTTATATTTTTCTTTTTCAGTAATTGCATAAACCTTGTTATTCTCGCAGATGAAACAGAAAACATCCGGCAAATCAAGTCTTACAGCTTCCTGTTCTTTATAACCTATGAGTTCAACCTCCTGAGCATTAACAAGTCTTTCTAACTGTTCTACCAAAGCATTCCTTCGATGAGAATAAATAATCACCTCTTCTTCGTGGTTTTTATCGATAAAAACTTTGCATTTCATTGGAATTCCTCCTTGCAAAAACATATTATCAAATAACTCTTAAAAAATTCAATAGAATTTAACCATTCGGTATCTATATTAAAGCAAACGGAAAAAACTGCCGTCAACCTTATGATTGACAGCAGTTTTCTTTTATTTCCTGATAAAATCATTAATTATTTCTGCGGTTCTTTGAATTTGTTCTTCATTTGTGATAGTCGGAATTCCGTCGCCGTCCTGTGCACCATACATACCAAAATATGAGTGGCAACCGCCATCGATTATTTCTTCCGTAAAATCTTCCGGCAAATTGATTTTATATTCATCATATTTTTCTTTGTTCATAACCTTATCTTGACTACCAAAAACAGATAAAACTTTAACATCTTCTTTTGATAAATCTGCTGTAGAATATGAACCTAAAAGAACAAGTCCGTCAAAATCCTCAACATTGTCTGCAAGGTAGGTTGCCGCCATTGAACCACCCAAGGAATGACCTCCGATGTACCAACTTTCTATTTCGGGGTACATTTCCTTTATCCCCTCTGCACCATTCACATCAAGCACTGCAAGGTTAAAAGGCATTTTTAAAAGCACACACATAATACCTTTTCTTGCAAGTGCATCCATTAAAGGAATATATGAAGTATATTCCACCTTTCCTCCCGGGTAAAAAATAAAACCTGCTTTTGCATTTTCGGGTTTGAAAATATTTGTCCCGTCTTCCAATGTTTTTGGTTCATAATGTTGTTTACTTTGAACAACACCAACCATTGCATCCACATCTGCTCTGTAATAATCATTTACATATATTGCACAAGCACCGAATAACAACGCAAAAACAATAAATATTGCTATTAGCGCTTTGATTATTCTTTTCTTTTTATTGTTTGTCTGTTTTTCAATAATTTTTTCTTCTTTTTTCATAATGCACCTTTTTAAGCTTTAATATAAGAGTATTTTAACACAAGTAAAATAAAATTCAATGATATAGCTGAAAGATTTGAATCTTAGGCGTACGGGGTTCAATTCTTTCGGCTATAAAAGCATTGCATTAAATTACATATAAATATATAATATTTCCGGTGATAAGATGAATATTAATAAAGACTTAGAAAATTATATAGAAACCGAAATTTTCCCGCAATACGAGAAAAACGACAGTGGCCATTCTTTAGAGCATATTGATTATGTTCTTAAAAGGTGTTTTAAATTTTCGGAACAATTTCAAAATATTAATTACAATATACTTTATACTATTGCAGCCTTTCATGATATTGCTCATCATATTGATAAGAAAAATCACGAAAAGCTTTCCGCAGAATTTTTTTATAATAATGAAAAAATGAAAGTGCTTTTCACGGAAGAAGAACGAATTATTATAAAAGAAGCTATCGAAGACCACAGAGCTTCCTCAAACACTGAGCCCCGAAGCGATTATGGCAAAATCATTTCTTCTGCTGACCGTTCAACAGATATTGATGATTTTCTCCGCAGAACACACGCTTATACATTAAAGCATTTCCCCATCTGCACAAAAGAAGAAGCTTTGAAAAGAGCTTATGAACACACAGAGCAGAAGTACGGCAAAGCTGGTTATGCTAAGCACTATGTTAAAGACGAGGAATATGAAAATTTCAGAGAAAATATAAATTCACTTTTACTTAACAAAGAAAATTTCACAAAAAAATATTGTAAAACAAACAACATAAAATGAGGAAGAGTTTTTGGATTCTTCCTCATTCTTATTTATTGATTAAAAATAACCTCTATATTAAAGGAATATCCATCTTCGGAGTACGCCTTAATTCTTCCGTTATGAGCTTCAACAATCGCTTTTGCAACTGAAAGACCTATCCCGTGACCGCCTTTTTCAGAGTTCCTTGAGTTATCTGTCCTGTAAAAACGGTCGAAAACATAATTCAAATTTTCAGGCGACACATAGTCTTTCGTTGTGTTAAAAACATTCAACTGAATTTGCTTGTTTTTTTTGACCAAACCAACATCAATCCAACCGCCTTCATTGGAATATCTTACAGCATTATTCATTAAAATGCTTATTAATTGCTCAACAGCTTTATGGTTTCCGCAAAATGATATCATTGGCTGAATATTTAAAACTATTTCTTTATTTTGAGTTTGCGCCAATGCTTTAAAAGTTGAAACTGTTTCCGAAACCAAATCCGACAAAGGAAATTCCACCTTTATCAAATCGGTTTCCTCTTCTTCCATTTTTGAAAGATAAACCAGGTCATTTGTAAGAGTAGTGAGACGCTTTGTTTGAACTTTAATTTCCTCAACTAACTCGTTTTCGCCTATTTCCATTTCAAGTAAATCAAGGTTTGCATTGATAATGGTCAGGGGAGTTTTTATTTCGTGCCCGGCATCTGTTATAAACCGTTTCTGTTTTTTGTAGCTTTCAGAAATAGGACGAATTATTCTTTCTGAAAGAACCGCCATTATAACAAAAACTACTGCAAATCCTATCAATGACATTGCTATGCTTGCTTTTAAAAAAGCGTAAAAAGCATCTAAACGCCTACCGCAATCAAGAAAAACTATCCTCGTTGCATTCTGCTCATATGTGCATTTATATCTGAAATTACCCGCAAATCCTTTTCCGTTTTTATCGTTGAGGGCTTTTCGGGCATATTCCACCGCTTGTTCGCGGTCAACAGTAATTATTTTCCCTGTTTCAATTTCGTAAACCACCCCATTTGAATCTATCACAACAGAAAAATATCTTGATTCATAAGGGGTTTCAGGTGACATATGTGGCGGAAGCAACTCGGGTTTACCGGGCTTATCATCCTTAAACTCAGGAAAATCACCTTTGTTTTGCGATAGAACCTGAAGCAATTGATCTGCTTCAGTCATAACAGAGTTGAAATTAAGCAAATTCATTCCCGCTACTATAACAAAAAGCAAAACAAAAAGTGCAGTCATAGATAAAGCGATAAATTTTATTTTTAATCTCTTAATCATCTGCTTCCTCCATTGAATAGCCTGCATTTCTTAAAGCCTTTATTTGAACATTGGCATTAAGAGCAATTAATTTTTTGCGAAGATATGAAATATAAACCCAGACTACATTAATTTCCGCCTCGGTATCAAAGCCCCATATTTTCTCCATAAATTTTTCTGCGGAAATAACATAATGGGGATTTGTAATAAACATTTCCAACATCTGAAATTCCTTGTTAGCAAGGCGAATGCTTCCCGTTGGTGAACTGAGCTCAAAGGTTGCTCTGTCAAGAGTAATATTACCAAAGCTTATTTTTGTATCTTCCGAAGCCTGAGTTCTTGTTATGGCTCTTATGGTTGCAAGAAGCTCTTTTGTATCAAAGGGTTTTGTTAAATAATAATTCGCACCGCTGTCAAGTCCTAAAACTTTGTCGTCAATTTCTGATTTTGCGCTTAAAATGAGAACAGGAATCTTATTACCCTCTGAACGTATTCTCTTCAAAACGGTAATTCCATCAGCTCTGGGCATCATGACATCAAGAATTGCAACATCATAATTGCCCCCTTGAATATATTCAAAAGCATCCTCCCCGTTATCGACAGAGTCAACTGAGTAATTATTTTTTTCAAAAATTTTCATAAGGACCTTTGCAAGTGCATTTTCATCCTCTGCAAGTAAAATTCTCATAAGCCACCGTCCTTTATAAAGCAATTTTACCATAGTTATTAAAAAAAATCATCATTTTCTTTTTATGATAAACCTATAACATTAAATGTAATTAAATTTTTTAGTTCATTTAAGGTTTTGGGTTTATATTTTTTGTATATCAATTTACAAAGGAGCTTTTATGGCTTTCCAAACAGTTTTTAAACGGTACGAATTGAAATACTTGATCACAAAAGAACAAAAAAACATTATTCTTTCTGCCATCGAACCCTATATGACTCTTGATAAATACGGGCGAACAACCATAAGAAATCTGTATTTTGATACAGATGATTACCGTCTTATTCGCCGTTCGATTGAGAAACCTGCATATAAAGAAAAGTTGCGTGTAAGAAGCTATGCTCAAGCAGCCAGCAACAGCACGGTTTTTGTTGAATTAAAGAAAAAATATAAGCACGTAGTTTATAAAAGGCGTATCGCTTTATCTGAAAATGAAGCAATGAATTGGCTCTGTGACAGTCAATGCTTCAAAACCACACAAATATCAAAAGAAATTGAATATTTCCGCAACTACTATAAAAATCTTCATCCAACCGTTTTTTTGGCATACGACAGAGAAGCATATTTCACAAAGGAAAAAAGTGATTTCAGATTAACATTTGATGATAATATTATTTTCAGAACAGAGGATTTATCGCTACAGTCAGAGGTTTACGGCATAAAGCTTTTAGAAGACAATCTTGTTCTTATGGAATTGAAGTGCTCAGCAGGAATTCCTCTCTGGATGACAAAACTCCTCTCTGAAAACAATATTTATAAAACATCCTTTTCAAAATACGGAACCGTATATCGTGAACATATTTATCCTAAAATAATGGAGGAAAATAAAAATGCTTGATAATTTATTTAAAGGACTTTTCGATTCTGCAACAACCTCGGTAATAACTGTAACGGATTTTTTGCTTTGCTTGGGAGTTGCATTGGTCGCAGGGCTTGTTATGGCTATTTGTTATATGTATAAAACCCGATATACAAAAAGCTTTGTCATAACTCTCGCACTTCTTCCTGCAGTTGTTTGTGTTGTTATTATGATGGTAAACGGTAATGTTGGAACCGGTGTTGCCGTTGCAGGTGCATTCAGTCTTGTTCGCTTTCGTTCTGTACCGGGAACAGCAAAAGAAATATGCATTCTCTTTTTAGCTATGGGTGCAGGACTTATTGCAGGGATGGGTTATCTCAGTTTTGCTCTTCTTTTCACAGTAATACTTTCAGCGGTATTTGTTATCTATAATTCTTTAAGCCTTGGCTCAAAGAAAAATGCAGAGCTTTATAAATCTTTGAGAATAGTTATTCCCGAAGATTTGGACTATTCGGGTGTTTTTGAGGATTTATTTTCTCAGTACACAAAAAGCTATGAATTAACTCAAGTTAAAACAACCAATATGGGAAGCATGTTCCGCCTTACCTATGATATTGTTCTCAAAGACCCTAAAAAAGAAAAAGATTTTATTGATAAACTCCGTTGCAGAAACGGAAATCTTGAAATAACCATTTCCAAACAGGCAACCGTTAATACTGAGCTTTAAGAAAGTGAGTTATTATGAAATTTTTAAAGATTTTAGCAATAATTATGTGCACTTTATTGGTTTTCTCAAGCTGTCAAAAAACTGATTCAAGCGATTCTGAAACTGATACACAAACTACACAAAGCACAGATACAACAAAAGAGGAAGCAACAATATCTGAAGAAGATATGTTTTCAAATCGGGACACAAAAACTGATTATGACGAAGCTTCTGTAATTTCAATTAAACTGACCGGTTCAAGTGCAAGTTGCGAAAACGATGCCGTTAAAATTGACGGCAGTAACGTAACAATTACCGACGAAGGAACTTACATTCTTTCAGGTACTCTTTCAAACGGTATGATAATAATCGATGCTGAAGAAACGGATAAACCTCAACTTATTTTTGACGGTGTAAGCATCACAAGCGAAACTTGTGCTCCCCTTTACATTATTAATGCCGATAAGGTTTTTGTAACCTTGACAGATGGCAGTGAAAATTCTATTTCCAACGGTGGAGAATTTGTTCAGATTGATGACAATAATATTGACGGTGCAGTATTCTCAAAACAGGATTTGACCTTTAACGGCTCGGGTAGTCTTACTGTTACTTCCCCTGCCGAGCACGGAATTGTTTGCAAGGATGATTTGGTTTTCACAGGGGGAACTTATACTGTAAGCTCCGCATCTCACGGTCTTGATGCAAATGACAGCATAAGAATTAAAGATACCTCTCTTACATTTACTTCCGGTAAGGATGGTATTCACACAGAAAATTCCGACGATTCCTCAAAGGGCTTTTTCTATATGGAAAGCGGTAAAATAGACGTAGAAGCAGAGGGTGACGGTATAAGTGCCGAGGCTTACACACAAATAAAAGACGGAAGCATTAACATTCTCACCGGTGGCGGAAGCGAAAACGGAACAAAAGCAAGCTCTGATTCCTGGGGAAAATTCGGAGGACACAGCGGTGGTATGATGGGCGGTCACAACGGTATGGGACAAAAGCCCGGCAGAAATCCCACAGGTATGAGCCTTTCCGATACAACTGACACTGACTCAACAGATTCCGAAGAAAGTACGAGTATGAAGGGTATTAAAAGTGCCGGAAATCTTGTTATTGAAAACGGCACTTTTAAAATAAACTCTGCTGATGATTCTCTTCATACAAATTCCGCTTTAACAATTAATGGCGGTACCTTTAAAATTGCCTCAGGAGATGACGGTATTCACGCTGAAGAAAAACTTAATATAACAAACGGAGCTATAAGTATAACTGAAAGCTATGAAGGATTGGAAGCACTTGACATTGCCGTTTCGGGCGGAGATATTTCCCTCATTGCAACTGACGACGGCTTGAATGCCGCAGGTGGAACGGACTCCAGCGGTATGGGCGGCAGAGATAACGGAATGTTCGGCGGTGGCGGACCCGGCGGTATGATGGGCGGTTCATCAAGCGGCAGTATAGTAATTTCAGGCGGAAAGCTTCATATCAACGCTTCAGGCGACGGAATCGATGCCAATGGTTCTATTGAAATCAGCGGAGGCTACACCGTTGTTACAGGACCTACAACCGGAGACACCGCAACTCTTGATTATGATTCAAGTGCCGTTATATCGGGCGGTACATTTATCGGAACAGGTGCGGCAGGTATGGCACAAACTTTCAGTAATTCAGAAAATCAAGGGGTTATTTCATTAAATGCAGGAACGCAAAATGCAGAAACAAGCATCATTGTAAAAAATAGTTTGGGTAAATCCATTGTAACATACGCTCCCGAGCTTCCATTTAACGTAATAATTATAAGCACACCCGAAATACAAAAAGATGAAACCTACAAAGTATCAATCGGCTCCGAAAGTGCAGAATTTCAGGCAGAATAAAAAGGAAAAGACAAGGCTTTCTATACACCTTGTCTTTTCTGCATTTTAAGCCAATTAAAAAACCCGTATAAATCATTAAAGAAGAAAACTATAAAACAAATAACAACTGATAAATACGAAAGATTTTCCTTAGTTGCAAGAACCCACAAAACAATTAAAACAATATCATTCGCCGCATAACCTAAAGCGAAAAACGGGCTTCTTCTAAATGTAAGATATGCTGCAATAAAGCTTGTTGTTATTGAAATTGTGCTCGGTAAAATATTAGCAGTCTCAAAAGCTTCTAATATGAAATAGAAAACAACTGTAACAATAGCTGTCAAAATAATCATAAAAGGGATTTCTTTCCTTTTGAGTTTATTAACCTCAACTTCAGCTTTATTACCTTTATAAGGATTTCTCAACCAGGAAACAAGGGAAATAACTGCCATAGGCATAGTCATACCAAGATAAGTTATCATTTCTCCGTAATAAGAAAAAGTGAAAGATATAAATGTATAAATAATACTGAAAATTATCATCAGAACCTGTCCGAAGGGATTTCCTTTGGCGCAGAATATTAAAGAAGTTACACCAACAAGAGAAGCTCCAAGAGTAAGGAAATTACTTTTATCAAAGATAAAAAAAGATACAATAATAAAAAATACGGAAACACTCCATAGAATAATTTCAGCTTTCGAGAAATAGTTTGTTATTTTTTTCATTTTACTCATTTTATTTCTCCTAAAAAAATAAACATCCGCATACACATCTTCAAAGACCTAATGATGTGTAAACGAATGTTATAATTCTAATATAAACATTCACTACCCGGTGGCAGTATCTATTTTTATAGAAGTATAGCATATAAATTTCTTTTTTGCAACAAATATATTTTTGTTTTTTATTGGCTTGTTCAACCCTACTTTCTGTGCTATACTTTCCATTGGGTGATTTTATGCAAGATTTTTATTGTGAACTGAAATTAACAGGTATTGCTTCTTCTCTTTGCTCGGCTTTAGGAGTTGAGAAGCCCAAAGAAGCAGATAAACCCTTGGAAGCAATTTTAAAACTTTGTGAGGGAAAAGATGTTGACAGAGTTTTAATGTATAATCCAGATGCTATTGCTCTCTGGATTTTTGAAAAATATGCTGACCTTTTCACTCCTGTTATGCTTAATACTGATATAACACTTCCACTTGAGAGCGTTATGCCATCGGTAACTCCCGTTTGCTTCGGAACAATGTACACAGGTGCATCCCCCGAAATTCACGGAATACAGTCTTATGTAAAGCCTGTTATAAAAACAGACTCAGTTTTTGATGCTCTTATCAGAGCAGGTAAAAAGCCCTGCATCGTTTCAACAGGTAACGACAGTATGTCAAAAATCTTTCTTGAAAGGGAAATGGATTATTTCATAGTCGAAACACCCGATGAAGCTAACGAAAAAGCTGTTGATTTAATTAAAGAAGATAAATATGATTTTATTGCAGTTTATAACGGAAACTATGACGGCACAATGCACCGCTATGGGCCTGAAAGCGAAGAATCAATTAATGCTTTAAAGCATAATATAAAAGCCTTTGAAGCTCTCGCCAATGCAGTAAAGGAAATTTGGCAGAACCACAAAACCCTTATTGGCTTTGCTCCCGACCACGGTTGCCACGAAATTGACGGCGGTTGCGGTAGCCACGGACTTTATATGCCCGAGGATATGAATATCGTGCATTTTTATGGAGTTATATAAAATTAGCGTTCCGAAAGGTCAAAACGACTTTTCGGAACGCAATTTTTATCAAACAACAGATTTAATATATCACATTTTTTCAGCTTTGTCAATAATTTAACAAAACTTTTATTGCCCGATGTACCAAAATCTACGTTTTAAATAAAGAAAAACTGTTAACTTTATACAAAATTACATATTGCAAAACATGAATTTCCATGCTATTATATAGACAAAGAAAGGGTGAGTCCAATGTACAAGTAAAAACCTAATTTCAAAAGAAAGCGTGGTTCCGATGTACAAATAAAAACCTAATCTTAAAACTATAAAGTTAAAGAAAGGATGAGTCCGGTGTTCATGTAAAGGCCTACGGTTCGGGAAAAAAGAATACTTAGGAAAAGAACCGAAAGACTAAAACTTCATATAATGAGAAATATTTCAAAACAAAAGGGTTTCTCACTTACGAGAATGGATATAGATTCGTATATAAAAAAAGTGTGTTTCGAAATAGGGTTCGTAAAAAATGAAGAAGATAGTCTTACTTAACGAAAGAGAGGTAAATAAAAAGATGTTAGATATTAAAATAGAACAGAAATAACCCTCGGCGGGGATGTGACGAGAAAGCATCGGTCGAGGGTTATTTCATTTATATATTGATTTTGTTCACCGCAAAGGCGGTGTTTTTTTATTGTCTTTTATCCTTATATATATTGTTTTATTGCGTTTTCCGTGTTAGAATAAAAGTAATAAATCTCAGAAATGGGGCGTTTGAATGAAAGCGAAAATCACCCTTGCAAAAGAATTCAGAATCGGAGAAATTGATAAGAGAATTTACGGCTCTTTTATTGAGCATCTGGGCAGAGCAATTTACGGCGGCATTTATGAGCCCGACCACCCTACTGCTGATGAAAACGGATTCCGTCAGGATGTTATTGATTTAGTAAAAAAACTCAATGTCCCCGTTGTCCGTTACCCCGGCGGAAACTTTGTTTCAGGCTATAATTGGGAAGACGGAGTTGGTCCCGTCGAAAACCGTCCTAAAAGGCTTGATTTAGCCTGGGGCACAACTGAACCCAACCTTTTCGGCACTAATGAATTTCTCGCTTGGTGTAAAAAAGCAAATGCAGAATGTATGATGGCGGTAAATCTCGGAACAAGAGGTCCCGAGGAGGCAAGAAATATTGTTGAATACTGCAACCATAAAGAAGGCTCCTATTGGTCAGATTTAAGAATTTCCCACGGTGTTAAAGACCCTCATAATATTAAATTATGGTGCCTTGGTAACGAAATGGATGGCGGTTGGCAGATGGGTGCCAAAACTGCTACCGAATACGGCAGAATTGCTCTTGAAGCTTCGAAAATGATGAAATGGACGGATCCATCCATTGAAACTGTTCTCTGCGGTTCTTCAAGTATTTATTCCCCCACCTTTGGTAAGTGGGAGGTTGAAAGCCTTGATATTGCTTATGACAGTATTGATTATGTTTCACTCCACCAATACTACGGTAACCACGAGGATGATACTCCCAGCTTTCTTGCAAAAAGCTTACAGCTTGACGATTTCATTTATTCGGTTATCTGTGCTTGTGACTATGTTAAAGCAAAGCGCCGTTCAAAGAAAAAAATAAACCTTTCCTTTGATGAATGGAATGTATGGTACCATTCCAATAATCGCCCCTTTGATAAATGGAGTGTTGCTCCTCCCCTTCTTGAAGACATTTATAATTTTGAAGATGCACTTCTTGTGGGCTCAATGCTCATAACACTTCTTCGCCATTGCGACAGAATTAAAATCGCTTGCCTTGCACAGCTTGTAAATGTTATTGCGCCAATTTTCACCCAAACAGGTGGCGGTGTTTTTGAGCAGACTATTTTCTTCCCATTTATGCACCTCTCAAACTACGGCAGAGGCTCTGCTCTTCTTCCTCTTATTGACTGCGAAAAATATGACTGCAAGCAGTTTACCGATGTTCCCTACATAGAATCTATCGCAACCTTTGACGAGGAAAAGGAAGAAATGACAATTTTCTGTGTTAATAAAAATCTTGAAGAAAGTGTTGTTTTAGACATTAATCTTATGGATTTTAATGGCTACAAGCCCTTTGAATTTATTTCAATGGACGGTTATGCTAAAAATCAAGAAAACACCTTTGAAAATGTAAGTGTTAAGCCGCATAACAATCCCCTTCCTCAAATTGATAACTCCCTTCTTACTGCAGAGCTCAAAGCTTTCAGCTGGAATGTTATCAGATTAAAGAAAGGATGAGATTTTAATGAAAGTTAAAGAATTCACTCCCGAAAAAATTCAAAAAAAGGAGCTTAAAAAGCAAAAAGAAATTGCAAAATGGGAAAAAGAAAAGACAAGACCTAAACGCAGCTATTATTTTGCTTATCTTGTTTTCATCATCACTCTCATTTATGCCACCGATGAAATTGCTTCTCAAATCGGCACGTTAATGAAAACTGAAATTGCAAATGACCTTTTCTCCAAATTCGGTCAAAGCTCCGTTGCACTTCTTGATATACTTTCAATACTTGTAGTTCCGTTCCAAGCAGTTGGTTTATTATACAGACCCCTTGCGGACCGCTTGGGCAGAAAGAAATTTCTTATTATAAACACCTTTGGAATGAGCTTTGCAATGTTGGTTATTTTCCTTTCCAACAATATCTTCCTCTACTTCATCGGAGCAGTTCTTGTTCAGTTCTTCATTCCACACGATATGCACGTTGTTTATATTATGGAGTCCTCTCCCTCAAAGCACAGAGCGAGAATTTACTCTACAATTAAATTTTTTGCTAATATGAGCGTTATGCTTGTTCCGGTTTTAAGACGTCTTCTTATGGCAGAAGCATCAGAATGGAGAAATGTTTATATGATTCCTGCCATCGTAGGTCTTGTAACAAGCTTTATTGCAATTATGTTTGCAAGAGAAACCGATGCTTTCATTGATTCTCGTCTTAAGCATCTTCGCAAATCTGAAGAAGAGCTTATGCAAGAAAAGCTTGAAAAGAAAACCAATGATGCACAAGGCGGTCTTATTCCTGCTTTTAAATTTGCAATGAAGCATAAGCAGCTCCGTTGGCTTTTCATTACTGCAACTCTTGCAAACTTCGGTTTTATAGGTTCAATTAACTACCAAGTTATTATGTCCTACGGCTATGCGGAAAGCATGTATAATTCTTTTACGGAAGAGATAATGGACCTTGTAAGCATAGGTCCTGTTACAGCAGCACTTTTCCTTTTTCCAGTTGGATGCTCGCTCGCTCAGGTTATAATGGGCTTTATTTCGGACTCCAAGGGCAGAAAGGCTGCCGCCCTTGTTACCGCCTTTGACTGTTTAGCTTGCTTTATCGGTTTTTGGTTAGGCGCAAAGTATAACTGGAGTCCCGCTATTGTCGGTCTTCTCTGCGGTGGCTTTGTCGGTAGCTTCTATTCCACAAATGATGTTCTTATTATGATGATTGGTGAATCCTCGCCAACAAACCTTCGTTCATCAACAATGTCCGCAGAATTTCTTCCTGTTGGTATGGGCGTAGGTCTTTCATATATGATAAGCCTTCCCCTTGCAGCAGTCTTAGGAAATCAGTATATGGGCATTATTGCAATCTGTCTTTTAGTTCCGGGCTTCATCGCTGCCCTCATAACCCTTGCTAAGAAAACCAACGACACCAAAGGCATTGACCTTGATACAGTTACGGGGTTGGAGTGGGACTAAGGTGGCTTCGCCACCTCGATATAAATCCTGACGGATTTTCGATATGTCTAATAACTCGATATACCTGCGGTTCGATATGTGCCGTTGGCACGAGATAAAAGGATTTATATCATATCGAATTCAGCAACGCTGAATATATCGAATTTTGTCTTGCAAAATATATCGAACAAGCTTGCTTGTATATCGACAAAAAGGAGTTAGCTATGGAACAAAATAAAAATATTTTAAGAGAAGAATCTATTTGTTTCGCAATAGAAATATCCGATATTTGCGATAATATAAAAGGTTGTTCGGTATATGTAAATCAATTAATACGATGTTCTTCATCTGTTGGTGCGAATATACACGAAGCCAAATATGCTCAAAGCAGATCTGATTTTATAAACAAATTAGAAATAGCCTTAAAAGAATGTTACGAAACAGAATATTGGCTTGAGTTATTATTTCGCAAACATAAAATAGATGAAACCACATTCAAAAACCTTAATAACAAATGTGGAACAATAAGAAGAAAACTAATTGCTTCTGTAACAACAGCTAAAAAGAATAGCGGACAATAAACTGAATAACTTGTACTTACACACTATCTGTAAATTTTTGTTTACAGATAGTGTATTTTGTTTTTATTTGGCAAACATATATCTGAGGTGAATTATACTATGGCTAAAAAAGGAATGAATCGTCCACAATGGACTCACACAAAGGAAAGGAATGTTGTTCCGCCCGTACCCGAAATTCAAGGCAAAGCCAAAACAACAAAAGAAAAAGCAAACCCTGTTATTTCAAGTACAGAAGCACCCACTCAAAAAGTTTTTCATACTAAACCCTTTAAAGAAGAAAAACCTATTTCCGAGGCTTACCCCGAAATTGACAATGACCTTGGCAGAGATAATATAGAAAATGATATTACTGCTGCTGATTTGCAAGACACATAATATGGAATCAATATGGCAAAAAACGGCAGAGCTGCCCTCTTTCCCCACCCTTGAAAATGATATAAAAACCGATGTTCTTATTGTTGGTGGCGGACTTGCGGGTATTCTTACTGCTTATAAATTACAAGAAAAAGGCGTTAACTGTATTGTTATTGAAAAAGACAGAATATGCCAAAAGGTAACGGGAAGCTCCACCGCAAAAATCACAAGTCAGCACGGCTTTTGCTACAGTAAAATCCTTAAAAGTAACGGCTTTGAAAGTGCAAAAATGTATCTTCACGCCAATGAACAAGCTGTTCGAGAATATGAAAAGCTTTGCAAAAATATAGACTGCGATTTCGAGAAAAAAGATAATTTCGTTTACGAGCTTCAAAATATGCAGTTAATTGATGATGAGCTGAAAGCCTTGTGGAAAATAGGCTTTGATGCAGAGTTTCAAGACAAGCTTCCGTTACCCATAAAACCAATCGGCGCAATCAAATTTAAAAATCAGGCACAATTTAATGTTTTGAAATTCGTAAGCGGTATTGCAAAAGACTTGGAAATATATGAAAACACCTTTGTAAAAAAGCTTGACGGTAACTCCGCTATAACAGAGAAAAACAAAATCACTTTCAAAAAAGCGGTAATTGCAACCCATTTCCCAATAATCAATAACCATGGACTTTTCTTTATGAAAATGTATCAGCACCGTTCCTATGTTATTGCATTGGAAAATGCTCAACAGATTGATGGTATGTATGTTGACCAGGCTGATTCGGGACTTTCCTTCAGAAATTATGAGAACCTTTTGCTCCTTGGTGGCGGTAGCCATAAAACAGGTAAGCAAGGCGGTAACTGGAAAGAGCTTCGCGATTTCAAAAATCTCAATTATCCCGAAAGTAATGAGGTAGCCTATTGGGCAACTCAGGACTGCAAAACTCTTGACCAAGCCTCCTATATCGGTCCGTATTTCAAGGGTGCAAAAAATCTTTTTGTTGCAACGGGCTTTAATAAATGGGGTATGACAAATGCTATGGTAAGTGCTATGATTTTAAGTGATTTAATAACAGAAAAAGAAAACCCATACGCCAAAGCCTTTGATCCCTCAAGAAGCATTTTGAAGCCTCAGCTATTAGTAAACGGATTCGAAAGTGTAAAAAATCTTTTAACCCCCACACCCAAGCGATGCCCACATCTTGGTTGTGCTTTAAAATGGAACAAGGCAGAACATTCATGGGACTGCCCCTGCCACGGCTCAAGATTTACGGAAAAAGGTAAACTATTAGAAAACCCGGCAAATGGAGATTTAAAGTAATGTCACCTCGGTGGCGTTACTTTTTGTTTATATGCAGTTAACCATCTGTTTAATAAAAAGTTTTATGATATTTGTGACCGAAAGCTTCGCTGAATTGTATTTAGGGTGAAAGGAGAACGATATGAGTACTAATATTGACTTTCAGAAAAAATACAAAGAATACGGCGAAATGCTTTACAGAATTGCTTTTGTTTTTCTCGGAAACCCCGATGATACAGAAGATATTTTACAAGAGGTTTTTATTGCTCTTCTTTATAACTCTCCAGAATTTAAAACAAAAGAACACGAAAAAGCCTGGCTTATAAGAATAACACAGAATAAATGTATCAATTTTCTTAAAAGCTCCGGCAGAAAAACTCTTCCTATTGATGAGTTAACACTTCCTACATATAGTGAAAATCACGAAGAGAAAATTGATATAGTGAAAAAAATTCTTTCCTTACCGCAAAAATATAAAACCGCCGTAATTCTTTATTATTACAATGATTACTCTGTAGAAGAAATCGCAAAAATACTGAAAATAAGTAAATCTGCAGTTAAAATGCGATTGAAAAGAGGCAGAGAAATTTTAAAAATTGAATTGGAGGATTACAACTATGAACAAAAATGACATTAAGAATACTTTAAAAGAAATTAAGCCTACCCCCTATCTTGAAACCCGACTTGAAGCAAAAGTAAAAGAATTCGAACCTGCACCAAAAAGAAGCAAAAAATTGGCGGTTTCAACCTTTGCCATGTGTGCATTGGTACTTACCTTAGGCATATTTGCAGGAACAAAGCTTATTAGAACTGATGCCCCACCGGTTGAAAAAACAAGTGCAACCATTGAAACCCATCAGGCTCAAGTAAATACAGAAAAATTCAAAGAAACTACGGATGCAAATATGGAGTTTTTTGTAAGCCACCCCAATGAATTTTATCAATATACTGAAGAATTCAATACAGACGGCATAAAGCTCACTGTATTGGGTGAAGATATTACCAATGGAAATTATATAAAATTCTATCCCGAAAAAAATTATGTTGACCTACCTTTAGAAGCAATTTTTGAAAAATTGGATGGTAAATTCACATGGATTAATCACAGTACAGGTTCTTTAGAAATTAATGGCAAAGTTTATAATTACAGTGCCGAATTTGCAAATATGCACCTGAGAGGCGATAATAAATACATTGATTTCCGTTCTGATAAATATATTAAAACAGAGCACCGAATAATAAACGGGAAATATATAATCGACAACGAATCTCTTGAAATGCTTTTAGAGCATTTCGGTTATAAAATCACTGTTGATTTTGATGCAAAAACAATAGAAATCAAATAAATAGTTTTCAAACTCTGTCTGAATAATCGGACAGAGTTTTTTCTTTTAAAAAATATAAATATTTTCTTTACATATTGAAATAATTTAGGTATAATATTTATTTGTAAAAATATGTAATTAGATACTTTATAAAAATGTATCTGAAAGGAAAATATATATGCTTCAGTTTGAAGAATTAAGACTTGAGCTCCTCTCTTATGAGGACAAATTAAAAGACCTTGCAGAAGCTCTCGGCCTTCAGAAAATGAAGGATGAGGTCAGTGAGCTTGAAGCAGAAAGTGCAAAAGATGGCTTCTGGGATGATATTCAGCGTTCACAGAAAATCACTCAGCACATGGCGGCACTCAAGAACAAAATCAAGGCTTATGATGACCTTTGCGGTGTTTTTGATGACACATTAACTCTTATTGAGCTTGCAAATGAGGAAGCGGATGAAAGTCTTTTCGACGAATGTCGTGAGGGTGTTGACGGATTTATAACATCTCTTGACGCTATGACTCTTTCAACTCTTCTTACAGGTGAATACGATAAAAACAATGCTATTCTTACCTTCCACGCTGGTGCAGGCGGAACAGAGGCTCAGGACTGGGCTCAGATGCTTTTCCGTATGTACAACCGTTGGGGTGAACGTCACGGCTTCAAGGTTTCAACTCTTGACTACCTTGACGGCGATGAAGCAGGTCTTAAATCTGCGGTTATTCTTATTGAGGGCGAAAATGCTTACGGCTATATGAAGAGCGAAAGCGGTATTCACAGACTTGTTCGTGTTTCTCCCTTTGACGCATCCGGAAGAAGACACACTTCCTTCGCATCTCTCGAGGTTATGCCTGAAATTGATGACAGCATCGAAGTTGAAATCGCACCCGAAGACATCAAAATGGACGTTTATCGTTCATCAGGTGCAGGTGGTCAGAAGGTTAACAAAACCTCTTCCGCAGTTCGTCTTACACATATTCCCACAGGCATTGTTTGCTCCTGCCAGGTTGAAAGAAGCCAGCATCAGAACCGCGAGGTTGCTATGCGTATGCTTAAATCAAAGCTCATTGAAATCAAAGAGCGTGAGCATCTTGATAAAATCAGTGATATCAAAGGCGTTCAGAAAGAAATTGCTTGGGGTAGTCAGATTCGTTCTTATGTCTTTATGCCCTATACCCTTGCAAAAGACCACAGAACAAGCTTTGAAAACGGTAACATCAACGCAGTTATGGATGGCGACCTTGACGGCTTCATTAACGCATACCTCAAGATGCAAGCAAACAAGGAATAATTATGGATATTAAAGAACTTTCTTTAAAAAAGCATTATGAGTGGAACGGCAAAATCGAAGTGATTTCCCGTTGCCCTGTTGAAACAAAAGAAGATATGGCTTTGGCATACACCCCCGGTGTTGCCGAGGCTTGTCTTGTTATTAAGGATGATGTTAACAAATCCTTTGAGTTAACAAGAAGAAATAACCTTGTGGCAGTCATAACAGACGGAACTGCAGTTTTGGGTCTTGGTGATATCGGTCCCGAGGCAGGTATGCCCGTTATGGAGGGTAAATGCGCTCTTTTCAAAAAATTTGCAGATGTTGATGCTTTTCCCCTTTGCATTAAGTCAAAGGAAGTTGATGAAATTGTCAGAACAATTTATCTTCTTTCGGGTAGCTTCGGAGGAATTAATCTCGAAGATATTGCCGCACCCAGATGCTTCGAAATTGAAAAGAAATTAAAAGAAATTTGCCACATTCCGATTTTCCACGATGATCAGCACGGTACTGCCGTTGTTGTTTTAGCAGGTGTTCTCAATGCTCTTAAGGTGGTAAAAAAAGATATTAAAAATGTTAAAATCGTTGTTAACGGTCTTGGTGCTGCAGGTACGGCAATTTCTAAAATGCTTATTGCCGCAGGGGCACAGAATATGGTGCTTGTTGACAGGTTTGGTATCATTAACGAAAATGACGAGTTTTTAGGCGAAGAAAGACAAAACCTTGCAAAGATTACAAACCCCGAAAAGCTTTCCGGCGGTTTAGATGTTGCAATTAAAAATGCTGATGTTTTTGTTGGTGTTTCCGCACCGAATATTCTTTCAGAAGAAATGGTTAAAACAATGAACACCGATGCCATTGTTTTTGCAATGGCAAATCCCACTCCCGAAATCATGCCCGATAAGGCAAAAGCTGCAGGGGCAAGAGTTGTAGGAACAGGTCGTTCGGATTTCCCCAATCAGATTAACAATGTGCTTGTTTTTCCCGGTATTTTCAGAGGTGCTCTCGATTGCGGAGCGACAGCAATAACCGAAGAAATGAAGCTTGCCGCCGCTTATGCTCTTGCAAATCACATTCCCGAAAACCAGCTTAATGAAGAAAATATAATCCCCTCTGCTCTTGACAGAAGCGTTGCTTTTGAAATTGCAGAGGCAGTAAAAAAATCTGCTATAGAAAGCGGAAACATAAGATAAAATGACTGTGACCCTATCAACATTTTATAAAAATGTTGATAGGGTCAATTGTTTATGCCTCATTGAAATATTTAACGAGATATTCCACAACCGCTCCAAACATAGGATGCGAGTGGGAGTGTGCTCCCTCCCAGTTTTCCCAGAGAGTTGTTGCACCGTGTTTTTTCATATTGTAGAAAGTATTTTCTTTTTCACTTGTAAGGAGCTTGAATGCCAAATCCTTATGACCGTTTTCGCAAAGAGTTCTGATAAGAATATCTGTACCGAAAATACCCGTATCAAACTCTCCCAGCTTTTCGTATTTATCTACGATTGCTTTGAGAGTTTTTTCGTTACCCAAGCCTAAATCATAGCCGTAAGCATCGCAAGCCTCGGTAGATTTATAGAAGGTGCCTGTTTTCTTATCATAGTACTTATCAAGAAATGCTTTCTTGACTTTCTCATAACGAGCCTTAAGCTCTTTATTGGGTTTGCCGATAATATCTGCAATTTCAGCAGTCATTTTAAGCGTTTTGAGATAGAAATAAGTATTTACGAAAGGTTCGGGAATAAGGTTTTTGTCTTTAGGTGAGCACCAGTCACCTAAACACCAGCCGCCCTTTTCTTCTCTGACTACCAAGCCCTTTTCGCTATGGCTTTCCATGTAATCAAGATAGCGGAGCATATTGGGGTAATAGGTTTCAAGCAATTCCTTGTCACCGTAGTGCTTATAGAAAGCATAGGGCACAATTACCATTGCGCCACCCCAACCACCGGGTCCACCGCCACCACCATAAAATGGTGCGGTATGCTGAACGTGACCATTGAAAATGTCCTGGCAGTCTGCAATATCTCTTATCCATTTGCGGTACATACTTTCTGCATCAAAGCAGGTCATAACCACATTTGCAGTTAACTGACCGTCACCTGTGTAGCCAAGTCTTTCTCTGTGAGGGCAATCCGAGGGGACACAGCCGTGAATATTTGAATTCTGCGTTCTTATATAAGCATCAAAAATCCATTGGAGAGTTTCATTTGAGGATTTAAATTTTACAATGGGCTTTAAATCCGTATGAACAACTCTGTATTCCTTAACATTTACCCTGCCTAAAACATCAAAATATCTTGCACCGTGCCAGGTAAACTGAGGATGGAATTCCTTACATTTATTATCATAAATATATGTATCCTTCTGCATACGGAATTCGCCACCTGCAGAATGAAAAGCTAAACCGCCACTTTCATCCAATTCCTCTGCAAAACGCATAATACAGCTTTCGCCTGTATAGGCATCCTCAATAAATTCTATAACAGGATAACCAGCAACATTTTCGCCCACATCATAAATTGCATAATCGCCTTTTTTATAAATACATTTTGGTTTCAGCTTTCTGACAATTCTGTCGGGAGTGAAATCCGCTTCATTAAGAACAGAAACGGGTGCAGAAATTACTTCGGGCGCATTCCAATTTTCAGTTGAATAGGAAACATCAGAAAAATCATAGTAATCTTTTCTTGCATCCTGGTCCTCACCATAATAAACACTTGCTCTTTGAACATAGGATTTAATATATTTAAGGTTGCTATCACTTTTTGCAATAATCTTATCACCATCAGCAAGCTTAAAGCAAAGCTTAAGGTTACCGTTTCCGTAGCATTTAACACCTTCGTTGGGGCATTCGTGCTGAGCATACCAACCGCCACCGATATGGAAAACAATAGTGTTTTTCCCCTTTTTCAAAAACTTCGAAACATCAATTCTTTCATAAAGGATTCTGTAGGTCATTTTGTCAAATATGGGATAAGCCATGCTTGCGGTATCCATAAATTCAAAGTTGGTCCAGGCAGGTGAAAGAACCTTATCACTTATGCTTTTACCGTTGATATAAACGTTACAGTAACCAAGTCCCGTAACAAAAAGCTCTGCAGGAGCCTTCTTGCCCAAATCGAAATCACAACGGACAATTACAGCCTCGGTGTCGGGAAACTCTACCCAATCTGCACCCTCAAAAATAAGGTTAAGATTATATTTTATATATCTTTTGCCATCTTTTTCAAATGCGATATTCTCATAAGGAAAGCCGTTTTTAGTGAAGAAATCTAAAACGTCTGCTCTGCTTTCGCTAATAATTCTTTTTGCATTCTTTTCAATAGCAAGGTCTTTCAAAGCATTTAAAATATTGCTACCGATTTTGAATTTTCTGTAATCCTTGCTAACCGCAACTTTTGAAATTTCAAATTCGCCATTGCCATTGTCATAAAGACTTCCGCAGCCTAAAAGGTCATCCCCTATTGCGCAAACAATATGAAAGCCTTTTTCATCACGGTCATCTTTAATAAAGTTGGGCTTTTCATCCTCTTCGCCGCAAAAAACCTCACGGCGAAGAGTGATAATATTTTTAAAAAGCTTGTGAGAAAAATCTATTTTTTCGTATCTTTGTTCCATAATGCACCTTATTCTTCTGCTTTCTGAGGAGCAATTATAAAGTTAAATGTATGCTCTTTAGAAGCGTCAATGCTGTACTCGGGAAGAGTTGCAGGACCGCAGCTTCCTGTACCCGTGCCCTTTGTATAACCGTTAAGGGTTACAAAGGTTGTTTTTTGGTCATAAATATCTTCTCTATGGTCTGCTTTCTGAAGAAGAGCTTGAGTATAATTATGAACATTGAAATCAAATTTCTTGTCAGAGTAAATGAGGATTTCTTCTCCTTTTTCACTCTTTAATTTAAGATATGAAACATCTGAGTGGTTAGAGTTGTCTTGAGGACGAATATATGGCTCATGCTCATCTGCAACCCTTGCAGTATAAAGACCGATCGGTGCGTGAGCGTTAAAGTCATTGTAGTTTTCCTTTTCGCCTCTGCCGAAGTATTCAATTTCATTAAATCTCTTGTCTGCCTCAAATGTAAGACCAAGAGCAGCAACATCATAGAACTGTTCTTTACTGTCTTTATCTGGAGCTATTGCAACCTCGATATCAACAACACCGTTTGCACCGATGATATAGAGAATATTGGCATTAAAGAGAATGTCTTCCTTGCCATGAACAGTAATATACTGGCTGACTGATGCCACACCCGATTTAACCTCTGCGCTCATATCCTCAAGAACAATTTTTGGGTCAACAAGATTATGCTTTTCCCAATCCTCAATAATCCAACGGTCATTATCAACATAAGCTCTTGAAAGGTTGAGAAGGAAGCCTTTATGAGAAGCAGGCTCTTTATTAAGTACTTGAACTCCGTTTGCCTTATATGAAACCATTTCACCTGTTTCCTCGGAGAATTCAATGGAGCCGTTTCCATACTTAACTGTAAGCTTTTCACCATCGGAAGAAATTGAAACCTTGCCCATTTCAAGAGTGGGCTGAATGAAAGGTGCTTCAGAAAGCGTTAACTGTTCGCTTGCAATTTCAAAATCACCGTCAAGGTAGGTTAAATTAAGATATGTATTCTTATCGTAATCAACCTTGGGTAAATCAAGCTTGTATGTTGCATCCTTTTCGGGAGCAATATCAGTTGCAAATGAACCGCATTTAAGAACTACACCATTTTCTTTAACTTCCCAATACACCTCGGTATTTGAGGATGATAAGAAACGATTTGTGTTAACAATCGTAAGCTTATTACCAGAAAGTCTGCGAACTCTCAAGGGTCTGTAGCAGTTCTTCATTTCGTAAGCACCTGTGTGAGGTGTGCGGTCAGGGTAGAAAAGACCGTCAACACAGAAGCAACCATCGTGAAGAAGCTCGCCGTGGTCACCGCCGTAGGTATATTGATATTTATATTTATCGCTACCGTCGTGAAGAACAGAGTGGTCTGCCCATTCCCAGATACAGCCACCCATAAAGATATCATCGGAATAGAAAAGCTGCATATATTCTTCTAATGCACCCGGTCCAACACCCATAGCGTGACAGTATTCACAAAGATAGAAAGGAACTTCCTTGTACTGTTTACCGCGTTTTCTGTCACGAATTTTTTTCAATTCATCCTGATGGGTGTACATTTCGGAATAAACATCATAATGATAACGTTTTGTAGGTGAAACACCCTCATAATGAACAGGAATATCTGTGCCCAAATCCTTAAGCATTTTGTAGCATTTATCGTGGCATTTATAGCCCCAGGATTCATTACCCAAGCTCCACATAATAATTGAGGGATGAGTTCTGTCACGGAAATACATTCTTCTTACTCTATCCATATATCTGGGTGCCCATTTTAAATCGTGGCTTATTGTACCACCTTCACAGCCTAAATCCCAGATACCGTGAGTCTCGATATCTGCTTCGTCAACACAGTAAAGACCATAATGGTCGCAAAGCTCAAGGAAGAATGGGTCGGGGGGATAGTGAGATGTACGAACGCAGTTAACGTTAAACTCTTTCATAAGCTGAACGTCTTTGATGAGGTCCTCAAAGCCCATTGCGTAACCTTTGGTTTGATGAGTATCGTGGTGGTTAACACCTTTAAGCTTAATCTTTTTACCGTTGAAATAGAAAACTGCATCCTTGATTTCAATATTTTTGAAACCAACATACTGACGGATTGTCATAACCTCTTTTTTACCGCTGTAAAGTGTAATATAAAGCTCATAAAGCCTTGGAATTTCTGCGCTCCACTCCTCAACATCAAGACCTTTAAAGGTAATTGAATTTTTCTTTTGACCATCAACCGTTTCTTCTGCTAAAACATCTTTACCGTCATAAAGAGTCGCTTTAATGGTTGCACCTTTAAGAGCTCCTTTAAGCTCAGCTTCAATATCAAGATTATATTTCTTGCCTTTTTTCTTCGCTATTGCCTGGAAATCGTTAATATATGTTTTCTCATAAGTGTAGAGAAGAACATCACGGAAAATACCGTTTTCTCTGAACATATCTTGTGCTTCAAGATATGAGCCTGTGCACCATTTATAAACAACAACGATAATTTCGTTATCGCCCTCTTTAAGAAAATCGGTAATATCAAATTCATAGGAATTGTGAGCAGCCTCACCATAGCCTACAAAAATGCCGTTAATATATAAATCAACGCAAGGAGTAACACCTAAAAATGTAAGTATATAATTTTTAGAAGCATCGGAAATATTTATAACCTTACGGTAAATACCGCAGGAAAAATCCTCGGGAAGCTCCGGTGGTTTTACGCCCTCGCCTTTGGGAAGTCCGAAGGCTCTCGGGTCAAAGCCATAAGGACAGTTAATATATGCAGGCTCTTCATATCCCGTTCTCTGCCAGGTGCAAGGAACATTAATCTTATCAAATTTCACTCTGCTCGTATCAAGAGTTGCAGGAAGCTTTGATTTTTTCTTATAATATTTAAACTCCCATTCACCTGAAAGAACGGTTACAATATCGCTGTTGTAACGCTCGGTTTTATAGTCTGCCTTTTGAGCATCCTTTTTCTTTGAATGAGGAATTGCATACGCTCTGGGAGCTAATCTCCCCAATTCAACCGTTTTAAAATTGCAATGGTTCATTTTGTCTATAATATACTTCATTTTTTATTCCTCCATTGGAAAAAATGTACAAGATAATATTACCATACCTCCACATTCTTTTCAATTATTTTGAAAAATATATTCTAAAATTTATTATAATATGTTAAGATGTAATAAATCGAACTTAGGAGTTATCAATGGAATTTCAAGAAGAACAAATAACCGCCACAGTTGAGGAAATAACCTTTCAGAATGACACAAACGGCTTTACTGTTATGGATGTTTCTATGGGTGATGATTATTTCACCGCTGTGGGAGTTATGCCCGGTGTAAATGCCGGTGAAACTGTCACCCTAACAGGTAGTTTTATAATACATCAGTCTTTCGGCAGGCAATTCAAAGTGACTGCCTTTACTCGTTGTATGCCCGAAACAACAGAACAGATTTATAAATATCTGGCATCGGGTGTTATTAGAGGAATCGGTCCGAAAAAGGCTATGAGTATTGTTGAAAAATTCGGTGATGAAACTCTTACAATTCTTGATACTGCTCCCGAAAGACTTGCCTCAATAAAGGGCATTTCCGAAGAACAGGCTAAAAATATCGGCGAAGAATTTAAAAAGCAATATGCTATGCGATCTGTTATGTTAGGCCTTGAAAGGTACGGCTTTTCTCCTACTGAATGTATTAAAATATTCAGAAAATTAGGCATAAATGCAGTTTCAAGGGTCGAAGAAAATCCTTATATGCTTTGCGGATTGGGTATCGGAATAACCTTTGAAAGAGCGGAAAGCATTGAAAGTAAGCTCCCCGAAAAGCCCTTACCCGATTATAGAATAAGCGAGGGTATTGTTCACGTTGTAAGACATAATTCCGTTACCCGTGGTCACACCTGCATTCCCAGAGAAAAGCTTCTGAAGCCTTGCTCTGATTTACTCTCGGTTTCGCAAGATGATATTGACATTGCTATTGATAAATTGCTTAATACAGGTCAACTAAAAATGCACCTGATTGACGAAAAAGAGTTTATTTTTCTGCCATCTTCATATACTGCAGAAAAGAAAATTGCAGACAGAATTGATATAATTGCAAATTTCCCGCCCCAAGGTGCACCAAGGCTTGCAGATTGGATTGATGAAATAGAAAAAAACAACAAAATCAAATACGAAGATCAGCAACGAATCGCTATTGCCACCGCAGCCAAAAAAGGACTTTTGGTTTTAACAGGCGGTCCCGGTACTGGCAAAACTACAACTATCAAAGGTATTATTAATATCTTTGAATATCAGAATCTTGATATTGCACTTGCTGCCCCAACAGGCAGAGCCGCAAAGCGAATGAGCGAGGTAACAGGTATGGAAGCCAAAACCATTCACCGACTTTTAGAGGTAGAATGGGACGAGGATGATAAGCCGTATTTTCGCAGAAATATAGAAAATCCTCTTGATTGCAATGCGCTTATTCTTGACGAGCTTTCAATGATTGACATTCACCTTTTTGCTCATCTTCTTGAGGCACTCCCTCTCGGTTGCCGTCTTATTCTTGTTGGCGACAGCGACCAATTACCCCCTGTTGGCTCTGGCAATGTGCTTCATGATTTAATTCTTTCTGAAAAGCTTCCTGTTGTATGTTTAACTCAGGTTTTTCGTCAGGCATTGGAAAGCAAAATCATAACCAATGCTCATAAAATCGTAAATGGTGAAATGCCTGATTTAACCAATGACGGAAAAGACTTTTTCCATATGGAAAGACCTAACCCATATCTGTCTGCTCAGACAGTTGTAAGCCTTTGCAGTGAGCGTTTACCAAAAGCTTACGGTTGGGATGCTTTCTCCGACATTCAAGTTATCTGCCCCTCTAAAAAGGGAGAAACAGGCACACAGAACCTTAACAGGCTTTTACAGAACGCCCTCAATCCACAAGAGAAAAACAAAGGTGAAATCACTATTGCAGGTCAGGTTTTCCGTACAGGCGACAAGGTTATGCAGGTCAAAAACAATTATAATATTGAATGGGAAAGCAAGGATGATAAAGGACACGGAATTTTCAACGGTGATATCGGTATTCTAAAATCAATTAATGTGAAATCCTCAACAGTAGAAATTGATTTTGACGGAAGAGAAGCAACTCTTCCTGCTGAAAGTCTAACAGAAATCGAGCTTGCTTATGCCGTGACAGTCCATAAAAGTCAAGGCAGCGAATTCAAAGCGGTTATCCTTCCCGTAATCTCCCTTGTACCAAATCTTGCTTACAGAAACCTGCTTTATACCGCAGTTACAAGAGCAAAGGATATGCTCATAACCGTGGGCTCCGCAGAGCAAATTCAATATATGACTTTTAATGATAAAAAAGCAAAACGCTATTCAGCATTGAAAGCGTTCTTGGAAGAAAAAGATATATAAAAATAATCGGTCAATCACAAACTCTGATAAATTTGTGATTGACCGAATTTCATTTATTAGTAATCGCTACGGTTAAACAGAAAACCTCAGCAGCTCCGCCTATAAGAAGCATTTTGGCACATTCGTTAAGGGTCGAGCCTGTAGTTTTTATATCGTCTATAAGAAGTATTCTCGTATTTTCTAAATCAATTCCGTCCTTAAGCTCAATAGCACCCGCAAGATTACCGCTTCTCTCAACACTCAACAAATCATGTTGCGTTTTTGTTTCTTTTGTTTTCAAAAGCAATTCTTCGCACTCTATATTTGTTAATTCACAAAAATCCTTTGCAAGAAGCTCTGCTTGGTTATAACCTCGTTCTTTTATACTCTCTTTTGAAGACGGCACAAAGGTGCATAAATCAAAGTCATAGTCTTTATAATGCTCATTAAAGCACTTCAGCATATCTTCTGCGAAAACCTTTGATAAGCTTGTAACATTTCGGAATTTGAATCTCCATATAGCCCTGCTTGCAGCCCCATCATAGTAAAAAGGTGCGCAGATATATTTATAAAAATGTTTCTTGTTTGCGCAATTACAGTCTTTAATATTTTTACCACATAATTTGCAAATATCACCCTCAATCTTCTTTAAGGTGTTTTCGCAGGTATGGCAAATTTTACGGCGGATATCAATAACATTGTTGCAATATTTACACCTTTGAGGATACAAAAGCTTAATAAGTTTAATCTTCATTAAAGCATTTCTTTTCTCAATTCCTCACTGCTTTTTGCAGAAAGGTATGCAGGAGGAATATCAAAAACAGTTTTGCAACCGCTCTGACCATCTTTGTTAAGGCGGTATGCGGCTCTTACAAATGCAACAATTACACTTGAAGTAAACTCAGGGTTAGAATCAAGCTTAAGGCTATATTCAATAACGTGATTATGCTCAAGATCTTTTCCTGTTTTACCTGTTCTGATAACAAAGCCACCGTGAGGAATACCCTTATGGTCGCGGTCTAATTCTTCTTGAGAAATAAAGTTTACAGTTGTATCGTATTCATCAAAATAGTTTTTCATTGTAACTATTTCTTTTTCTATTCTTTCAAGGTCTGCACCGGCTTCTGCCACAACAAAGCATTCTCTTGTGTGCTTCTGCCTTGCAGTAAGCTCAGGCTCAGAACCGCTTCTTACTGCTTCAAGAGCCTCTTCAACGGGAATTGTATACTGTCTTGCATCAACAACACCTTCAATTCTTCTGATAGCATCGCTGTGACCCTGGCTTACACCCTTACCCCAGAAGGTATAATCTGCACCATCCGGAAGAATACAACTGCCGTAAAGACGGTTAAGCGAAAACATACCGGGATCCCAACCAACAGATATAATACCGATTTTACCTCCACTTTTCGCAGCAGCATCTACATTTGCAAAATGCTCGGGAATTCTTTTATGGGTATCGAAGCTGTCAACAACATTGAAATGCTCTGCCATTGCGGGAGTCTGCTCAGGTAAGTCTGTTGCACTACCGCCGCACATTACAAGAACATCTATATCATCCTTATGATTTAAAATGTCATCCGTTCTGTAAACTGTTGCACCTGAAATAGTTTCAACTGTTTCGGGATTTCTCCTTGTGAAAACACAAGTAACCTCCATGTCCTTGTTTTGTTTTACGGCACATTCAACACCTTTAGCAATATTACCGTAACCATAAAGACCTACTTTTATCATTTTTATCACTCCATCGTGGAAAAATTTATTGCATTGTTTTATCTTCTTTTTTCGTCAAAAGCTTTTCAGCCTTTTTAATAACATTTCTTTCAGATTTTTTCTCGGCTTTAAGATTGGTTTCTTCAAAAAGAAGCTCGCCTTGCTCTTTTTGCGAGCGTTTTAATAATCTGTCGCTTTTTTGTTTATACAGATATTTGTCTGCTGCAGAAACGAACTCTGCAACACTATGAATTTCGGGAGTATATTTAAAATAACCTACACTCATATGCAAGGTATATTCTTTACCATTTTTTTCACTTTCTTCTTTTAAAGTTCGATTTATCTCTTCTCTGAACTCACCGGGGTCAAAATCCGCTTTCACTTCCCCTATTATAACGAACTCATCCCCACCATATCTGCAAACAAAGAAATTAGTTTTTCTTACAATGCTTTTTAAAGCATCTGCAACTATGGTAATTGCTGCATCACCCTCAATATGACCATATTTATCATTGATTTTCTTGAAATAATCCAAGTCCATAATAAACAGATACAAGTCTTTACCGGGGCTTCTGTTTTTCATTTTATTGTCAAGATAACGGACCATTTCCGTCCTGTTATTTAATTTCGTAAGCGGGTCAACAGAAATCAAGCGTTCACGAGAGCTGACATAAACCTGCAGACTCGCAAAGGTAACACCCGCACTTATCATTGGTGAACCAACGAAAAGAACCTGCAAAACTCCTGTTAGCAAAGGAATCACGCAGAACGATGCTATACTTCTAAGCTTATCTTTCCTCATATAATTATCTTTACGGAAAGAACGCACAAATGCCTTTATTGATGTGAAAATAATGTAGAAGAAGCAAAACAAGATATGGATTTCATATAATTTGCCTCGTTCATATTCCCCTGCACCATTAATGTGAAAAACAGAGTCAAACTTATAAGAACTGAGAATAAGCGCAACATCCACAATTAGCGGTATCATACTGATTCCCCAACCGATTTTCGTGCTTATGGTTCTTGATTCCTGCTCACTTTCTGCATATAAAAACCACAAATATGAAACTACAATCGTAAACACGTGATAAATGCTGTTAACTGCAAAATCAACTGCCTCCGAAAACTGCCATTGATATGAAAAATCTATTATTCCCCAAAGCAAGTCACTTGAGCATAGAATTATAGAGGAAATTATAAACCAGGAATATGTCACCTGGGAAACTCGTTTATCTGAGCTTCTTAATATACGTCCGAGAATTGTTCCTAAAATTGCAATACAGAAGATATTCAATGTGCAATATAATAAGCCTTCCATCAATTCACCTTCTTTTCACATTATTTTTTAAACTTAATTCAAAATACACTCTTTTGCTTTGTAGTCAAACTTTAGTATGTGGTATCCTATGGTTTCAGTATCCCATCTATCATATTCACCATCGCAGTTGGGATAGTTATCAATCCATTCAACAATCGGGAATTTTAATATTACTGTATTATTTTCCACTCCGCATAAAACTTCATTATATGTTTCTTTGCCACCTGTTTGAGCAGGAATATCAAAAGATGCAAGTAAAATATCTTCACAATCAAAAAAATCAACACGGCCTTTTGCTTCAATTTTTGCAACAATTTCTTCTTTTTCAAAAAGAATAGCTGTAGAAGAAATATAGCCATTCGCTAACTGAAAGCTTTTAAAGCCTTTGTTTTCTTCACTATTGAAGGTTTTATCGTAGCCATCCATATTTATTTCTCCTAAATTTATTTTCGGGATAGTAAAACAACCGTTTCTACATGGGCTGTATACGGAAACATATCAACCGGCTGTATTTTTTTAACTTTATAACCGTTTTTTATAAGATAATATAAATCTCTTTGCTGTGTTTCGGGATTGCAAGAAATATAGACTATTTTATCCGGTGATAAGGAAATTGCACAAGAGAGGAACCTTTTATCGCTACCTGCTCTCGGTGGGTCCATAAAAAGAACATCGCATTTTTCGCCTTGCTCCTTCATTCCCAGCATAAACTCCCCTGCATCAGCACAAATAAATTTAATATTTTTTACATCATTTATTTTTGCATTAACCTTTGCATCTCTTACCGCATCGGGATTAAGCTCACAGCCTATTACCTCATCTGCGTTTTTTGATGCAACAATACCGATTGTGCCTATTCCGCAATAAGCATCGATAACCTTTTCCTTACCGGAAAGACCTGCAAATTCAACAGCTTTACCATAAAGAATCTCAGTCTGAACAGGATTAATCTGATAAAATGATTTGGGAGAAATTCTGAATGTGCTCCCACACAAAACATCTTCAATAAAACCTTTCCCGTAAAGGACCGTTTCTTTATCTCCCAAAACCATACTTGTAAATTTATTGTTGATATTCTGAACTATTGTTGTGATTTCGGGATGCACTTTCAAAAGTGCTTTTATGAAATTATTTTTTGACGGAAAAACACCTGTTCCTGTTACAAGAACAACCATAAGTTCATTAGTTGCAAAGCCTCTCTTAACAAGCACATGGCGAAGAAAGCCGTTTCCCTTTCTTTCATCATATACAGTAAGCTTAAAATCTTTAACAAGCTTTCTTATAGTTATTATAATCTCATCAGCTTTTTTATCTTCAATTAAGCAGAAATCAGTTTTAACGATGTTATGGGTACTCGATTGATACACTCCGGAGATTATTTCGCCGCCACGGGTTCTGCCAAAGGCAGCTTGCACCTTATTTCTGTAATGAAAGGGATTTTCCATGCCGATTATCGAATTAACTCTATGAAAGCCACCTAATAGCTTAACTACTTTTGCCTGCTTGAATTTAAGCTGTTCCTCATAGCTTAAATTCATAAGCTGACATCCGCCGCATTTTCTTGAAACAGGGCATATTCTTGTTTTATCTTTTTTATTTATCATTGGACATTCCCTTTGCGGTGTTCATACTGTCTTTATAGACAAAAAATCTGCAGAACAAGAATTCAGTAACCATATTTGTAATCATTGTTACACCTAAAATTAAATATTCGGCAAATTCCCAGCTCGTTCTTTGGGCAACCATTTCCCCAAGAATAACCGAAACAGGTGTAAAAACACAGTAAAAGCCGAAAACCTTAAGCATGGCAATGGGAATATTTGTTGCTGATTTGAAGGTGAATTTTCTGTTAAAGGTAAAATTCCAAAGAACAGAGCATATTAATGCAACAAGATAGCTTGCACCATATTCGGAGTTAAAAAACCACTGAGCAACCGCATTATGACTTTCAGTTTGGGTCAACAACTCATTAAGAAGAGTAAATGTTACAACTTGGATAACACCTGCCGATGCTGAAAAAGCCGCAAATTTCAAGGCTTGTAAAACATTATCCTTTTTACTCATTTTACCGCTCATCTTATGCCACCTCAATTACATACAATTATATAGGATGATTATATCACATATCGTTTTGCAAATCAATTACAATTCCATTACAATTCAATCTAAAATAAGAAAAAAGACCCCACTCCATTGAGTAAGGTCTTTGTAAATATTTTCTTAGAAATCGATGCCTGCAGCCATTGCAAGAATGTCTTTAGCATCACTTGTTGTGATATCACCATCTTCATCGATATCGCCGATGATAAGGTGGTCTTCATCAACCTTTTTCTGACCGGCAGCAACCTTAAGAGCATACCTTGCATCCATTGTTGTAATAGCACCGCTATCATCAAGGTCACCTATGATACCGTCAATGTGAATAGGAGTAACTTTTCTCTTATAAGTGTTGAAAAGTGAGAACTGAGGATAGTTTTCTGTATCTGTGAAAACATCATACTGTTCATCAGCACCGAGAAGCCAGATAACAATATCTGTTGTGCCGTAATCTACATTATGGCCATTGTGCTGTAAGTTCTTGTAGAACCAAGTCTGCTCGGGGAACATACAGGTTGAAGCATCAACCTTGTAATCCCAAGAAACGTGGTTATGACCGTCTTTTACTTTTTGGCTATAGATATTGGTCCAATCATCAAATGCTTGGAGATATTTTGAACAGGTTGCTCCGCCACTTGCATATTTAACATCAATGATTGTATCGCTCTGTTCATAATCATCGCTAATCGGAATCATCTGGCAGTTGTAGCCAACAACAATACCGAAATTCATACCCTTATCCATTGCATTTTCAATGATAAGCTTTGCATTTGCTTGAATTTCATTGTATGCATCAATTTTATCTTCAAAATTAGGAATGATGCCATCTGCAAAAAGGAAATCCTTAGCTGCTTCGTAATTTTCAGCGGGAATAAGGCTCCAGAAGCCTGCCATACCTGTAATGTAAGGAATAACCGTATCTGTATAAAGACGAGGAAGAATACCTGCAACAGCCTTATTGATGTCACCGAAATATTCTTTTGAAAGTCCGTCATAAGTTGCGATATATGAAATTATGAAAGCTGTAATATGAGTTGTAGCGCTAACATTAGCCATCTGAACGAGGTAGTTTTCTACTGTGAACATATCGAATTCGATATTGTTAGTAGCAATGTTACCTGCAAGGCTTGTTCCCTGCCATGCGGGTGCAGAGAATACAAGGTTATTGATGCTCTTGCCACCGAAATTATAGAGGTATGCAAGAACTACATTGGCACCCATACTGTGAGCAACAACGTTAACCTTTTTAACACCGAGATCTTCCTGGATTTTCTGGATATACTCATCCAATTTCACAGCAGAATCGATGGGAGAAATACGCCAGTCATAGCTGAAGTTATAAACATTTTCTTCACCGAACTCTTCTGCATAAGCCTGAGCAAATACGGAAAGACCTGCTTTTTCTTCATCTGTATATTCTGACATAGGCTTTTCATTCTGAATAAAGCCAACAGTAGCGTCAATCGGCTCACCATCTGCAAGGAAACCGATAGGCTCAATATACTTATTAAGCACGGGATAGAACTTATCTGCAAATGCATTATAGTCCTTTTTAGCTACACCGTAATTAATACAACCACCAATAAATGAGCCGAGAATTTCCTTGAGCATTTCTTCAAGAGCTGCATCATCAGTAGGGAATACGGGAGCTTCATCCGCTGTACCAACATTTTTGTACAAGGGAGTAGAGAAGATACCGTCAACAATAACAAGAGGGTAAACTTTTGCAGCACTAACAGGCATTACAAAAGCTACAACCGCAAGAGTTATTGCTAAGATAACACTAACAATTTTCTTTGTCGCTTTCATATTAATCCTCCTAAACAGATAAGATAGCATACACCTAATGACAGTACACTACCATATATACAAACTGATTTTACCACACAATTCTTTTAATTGCAATAGTATTGAGAAATTTTTACACATATACTATGCCAATTTTGGAGGGTGATTTATTGTTGAAAATACATAATTTTCACATAAATTTTATTGATATTTCTCCCGAATACAATTTTTCAGTTGTACCATTCGGAAATTGAGCAATCAGATTGCAATTTTCATCAATATCTAACGCTTTTGCGTTTCTTATATTTTCGCCTTGAATTACAGTAATTTCTTTACCTAACACAAAGCTTCGTTCTCTATATTCTTTCAAATGCCTTCTTGAAGAAAGCGAGCTATAAAATTCAAAAAACTCATTAATAAATTCTGCTATGAATTTATTCCGCAAATTTTCTTCTTTTTGCGAAAAAATCGCACCGGCAATATTTTTTATTTCTTCGGGAAAGCCCTCTGCAGACTCATAAATATTAATACCAACACCAAGTACCGCATAATCAAGCTTGCACGTTGCCGAATTAAAACCGGATTCCGTCAGAATTCCGCAAACCTTTTTATTACCGATATATATATCGTTTACCCATTTGATTTTTGTATTGCAAATGCCTAAGCTTTCTAACGCCCTGCAAACAGATACCGCAGCCGCAGTTGTTATCTGAACTGCATCCTCGGGTTTGATTTGCGGTTTTAAAAGCAAGCTCATATAAACTCCGGAGTCCCCGGGAGAAAAAAATGAACGACCCATTCTGCCACGGCCTGCTGTCTGCTCTCCTGCAACAATCATAAAGCCCTCGTCGTTTTCTGAAGCAAGCTCTTTAACAAGAATGTTTGTTGAAGTGGCCTTATCTAAAACCTGCAGATTTATTTTCTTTTTTAAATCATTGCTTAAGAGTTCAATTATCTTTTGAGAATTGATTACATCGACCATAAACTTAAATCCTTTACAGATTAAAAAACAGCGTCTCAAGGACGCTGTTTTTATTATGTAATTTAGCAATTACCATTTAACTGAATAATCAGTTTTTATACCAAAGTATGCAGTAATGCCACCGAACATATCAATATTGAGCAACCATACAAAATCATACTTAGCACTTGTGATGTTACCTGTAGCAGCATCAACTGTAGCTATAATCGTACCATTCTGATAACCCACTTTAAGAGAACCGAGAAGAGAACCTGCTACACCTGCATTATCTTTAATTGTCTGAGGCATAACTATGTTGAATGCCTTACCGTGATGACCTGTACCATGAGCATATTCCGTAGCAAGTTCATCGTTTTTAACTTTGATTGTTATTGTATAGACACCATTGTTTTCTGTGCAAGTTGCATCAGCAATATCATCTACTGTTAATTTACTTGACCAAGCTTCATTCTCTACAGGGTAAATAGCGTTTTTATCTGCAACTGTTGTACCTGTTCTGCCGGACTGCTCTTCGTTAACACCCATATTATCATTAATGAGTCCGCTAATCGCACCTTGTAATGCACCTAAAGCACCAAGGTTAATATCTTGTGCCTGGTAGTTTTCTTCTTTATCTTTTGTTACAGATTTAGCGTCTGTTTTAACCTTGTTTGAAGCAGTATTAAAATATTCTATTATTTCTGCCTTAGTCTCAGGTTTTCCTTTGGAAGAGCCCTTATCTGCTGAGCCTTTATCATCTGCAGGAGCTTTATCATCTGCTGCAGTATTATTTGATGAGTTATTAGCAGCATTGTTATCCGCTGCAGGAGCTGTTGCTTCTGTGTTGTTAGTAGCAGTATTGTTGTTAGCATTATTATTTGAAGAACTGCTTTGAGAATTATTATTTGTCTGGTTCTGAACAGGTTTATTTGTCTGAACACTCTGCTGAGCAGCTGAACCTGCCTCTCTTGAAGCAACAATAAGCATAACGGAAGCCATATTGTTAGCAGTAATGAGAGATAAAGCAACTGTAATCGCTGCCAAACCGATAACTATTTTCTTGATAGGTGACATTTTCATTCCAATGCACACTCCATTCCAATTTTAATCCCTTTTATTATAGAGAATGAAAATGAAAATGTCAACAGATTTCAACGAATTGATAAAACCTCTTTTTAAAAATTTTCGTTTCGGTATTGTTTATTTTTTACAATTATTGTAGAATACTAAAGTATTATTAATTGAGGAACTATATATGGGTAGTATTTTAAAACGACAAAATCTGAAAAAAAATGTTCTCACAGGTCTTACGGGTGCTATGCTTTTAGGGTCATATTCCCTTTGTGCAGCTGCAGCAGTAGGGCTTGGACTTTGGAATGTCTTTTTTTGCATAGTTATTTGCTCATTATTCTCTATAAAGCTAAAAAACAAAATTTATGCTCCCGATGCTTTCCTTTTGATCCCCGTTCATTATGTTGTTTCTGAATGTGGTAATTATTATCTTCCTGCTTGTATTGTTGGCGGAGTTGTTATTTATTATCTGCTTTCGAAAGCTGTAAAAAGAAACAACCGCATAAATTCTATTATAGCTTGGGCAACCTTAATTCTCGCCCTTGTTGCAACGGTTATTCTTACCAACCAATATTTCGGCATAGGTGCATCGGGCAGTACCGCTGTTGAAATGCTAAAAAGCTATCGTTCTTTAGGCTTTCACCCTCATTTCCGTGGTCTTCTTTATGGTACTATCACCCTTTTTGCAATGATTACCTATCCCTTTAAATTCCGAAAGCTCAATAAAAAATTACCCGCAGAGTTTATGACTTTGCTGGTTCCGTTAATTCTTAATTTATTCTTAAATCCGGAAAGAGAATTAACAACAGTCAACGAAATCGACACATTTGAAATTCCATTTGATTTCCCAAAAGCTTTTGAAGAGGCAAATATTCTACCAATTATATTAGGTTGTTTATATTTCGGTTTTGTCTTATTCTTAAGGTCAAATGAAAATAATATGCCCCGAAATACCCTTATAAACATATCAAGCAGTATTCTTTCATTCTTACCTTCAAGGCAATTTGATATAACAAGCTATTCTGCCGTTTCTGCCATTGTAACAATAGCTGCAAGCGGTGCAGTTATTTTCCTTTTCCCCAATATCTTAGCGAGAATACCTATGCATTGCGTCGGAGCTCTTCTTATTGTTTCCGCCTGGCAGCAGGTACCTTATAAAAATCTTACCCTTTTATTCAAAAAGACAGATAAGGGGGTTGAAAAATGACAAAAGATAAAAAGAAATTAGCGAGGGTTATCGCAACTTGGGTTGTAACAAGTGTTATGCTTTCGGTTTTCATTATTGATATAATTGTTGTTGCACTCGGTAATAAATATGTTAATGAAATTCCGATTTCAAACGAAACCTTTGATTACAAAAGTGGTGATGACAGAATCCATTTTCTTAACACCGCAAATTCCGATTGCATAATTCTTGAAAGTAACGGCAAATTCGCTCTTATTGACTCGGGTGAAGGCAACGAAAACCCCAGAAGAAAAACCGAGTACAAGGGTTATCGTGACGAGGTTATTTCATACATTAAAAAGGTTGCTTCCGATGAAAATGGTTTTGTGAATTTTGAGTTTATTTTAGGAACTCATATTCATTATGACCACGCAGGAAATTTCGAAGCAATTTTCAAGGATAAAAAAATATATGCTGAAAAAGCATATTTCAAAAAATTCAATGAAAAGGTTGCAACAGAATTAGATGCAAATGATTGGGGCAACAAGGAAACCTACGAAAAAATCATAAAAACCCTTGAAAGCAAAAATATTCCTGTTATAAGCAGCTTGCCCGACAATGAATTCACCCTCGGAGATTTCACTTTAAGATTCATAAACACAGTAACACCCGAAGAGCTTTATGGGAAAGGCGAAAACGCAAGCAGCGTGGGAGTAATAGTAAAAAAAGGTGAAAAAACCGCATTTTTAGGAGCGGATTTCACCAATGATTCCGGGCTTGAAAAGCTTTATGCAGATGATATCGGTGATATTGACCTTTTGAAAATCGGTCACCATGGTTATTACGGTTCTTCTTCAAAAAATTTCTTAAAAGTATTAAAACCGGAAATAACAGTTGTTACAAACTATATCGGAAAGATTTACCCCAATGTTAAATGGAATATAACCATGGTTGCAAAGGCTCCCACCTTCTCTACAGCTCACAGAAACGGGATTATAGCAACCTTTGCGGATAGCAACGAAATAGTTTTAACACAAGATATAATGTAATAAACATCCACCCGCCAAGCGGGTGGTTTTTCATATGCGGGCATAGCCCTATGTTCCTCGCGGACGCGTAGAACGCGTAAGTACGGTCAGCCAGCTGCGCTTAGCTTGTTACTTGCTGCCCGTAAACGGGCTCTGGCTCATTGTTAGCTGTTCGCCCATTTCATCTTCTTTTAACTGATTTCTTATGTACTCCGCAATTCGGCTCGTGTTCTTGCCTGCCGTATCCACATAGTATCCTTTGCACCAAAATTCCCTGTTACGATACTTGTATTTTAACTCGCCGAATTGCTCATATAGCATCATGCTACTTTTTCCCTTAAGATACCCCATGAAACTCGATACCGCTATCTTTGGTGGGATTTCTACTAGCATGTGTATGTGATCGGGACACACTTCTGCTTCCACTATCTTTACCCCTTTCCACTCACATAACTGCCGTAATATCTTCCCTACGGCTTCTTTCTTCTCTTGATAAAATACTTTTCGTCGATATTTCGGCGCAAATACTATATGGTATTTGCAATTCCATTTCGTATGCGATAAACTATTGGTGTCATTCATTCCCATTGGGTGACCTCCTTCTGATTTGTTCTGCAGTTGGCTGACCGCAGTTCCATCTTATCAGAAGGAGTTTTTTCTGTTCAACTATTTAATTCTTACCGAACCACGCGTCTAACGCGTGGTTTTCGTATACAAAAAAATCAGGGGATTCTCATCCCCTGATTTCATATCATTTCACAAACCCAGCAAGTTTATCTGTACCAAGCTTATCAGACGGCAAAAGGAACTCGGCCAACTGAGACGCAATAATCTTAACCCCGCCAACCGAATCGGACTCAATGTTCAACGGCATAAG
>JAZQJD010000007.1:0-70559 GCA_045541435.1 Acutalibacteraceae bacterium | reverse complement strand
GGTGCAGGTTGCCTTACCCACGGTGAAAAAAACAAAGCAGAGGTTGATAAATACGGACGAGAAGCTTTTGAAAAAACTATCTCCGATGCAATTTCTGTTTTGAAATAGATTTTAAATCCTTCATTCAAAAAGGTACTCTCCCTCGGCAATGCAACTGTCGTGGGAGAGTATCTTTTTATGGTAGGTTCAGATAACTTGCTTACTATCTTGCGTGCTTAAGAAAAATGAAAGTGGGGAATATCAATAATTTATTTCAGTTATATTGTGTTAATGAAAAATTTATGTTATACAGTTTGTCGAGAAATCTTAACACTATCTATGCGCAAAAAGCGACATGCGATACAATAATAATATTTTACAACTAATTGAAAAATGTGAAAAAGTTGCGTTTGTTTGTTATAAAAAATATTGATACTAATATTCAAAAACATTAATGCTGTTAATGCTTGACAACTACAAATGGTAGTAGTAGAATGTAGGAAAATTGAATATGTTTTTAAAGGCTATGACGAAGAGCGTCGAGGTTAAAGCATCACAGAGAGCCGAAGTTAGCTGAAATTCGGTATGATAATATCTCAAGACTACTCCCTTCCGAGCCGGGTGTTTGAAAAGCCAGTTGGAAAATAGGGCGCCCCGTGTATGCTACGTGAGTGCATAGAGGTTGTTGGACTTCGAAACCAAAGGCGTTGATGAAGACGGAAACTGTAACGAATTTCTCAGAGAGCCGGGGATGGTGTGATCCCGGTAAAGGACTATAGATTTCCCATCCCTTCTGAGCCGGAAGCCCCAAAGGCATAAACACCCAGTAGGCGTTTCCCGTGTATGCTACGTTAGTGCATAGGAGTTGATGGACTTCGAAGAGGTGGCGAATTGTAATATATTCGCAATTTGAGTGGTACCGCGAGTGATAGTTTTCACCCGTCTCAAAGCAATTAAATGCTTTGAGGCGGGTTTTTGTTTTGCCTTAAAGCAAAGTTACGATGAATAGAATTAATGTAAGAAAGGCGGAATGAAAATGTTATCTCTCGACAAAGTATTTGATGCACAGACGGTGCTCAAAAGTATTATTCGTGAAACGAACCTTGTTCGTGCATACGGAATTGCACCTGATTGCGAACTATATCTGAAACCTGAAAACCTACAAATTACAGGTTCATTCAAGGTAAGAGGCTCAGCTTATAAAATTGCAATGCTGTCAGACGAAGAAAAAGAGAAAGGTGTGATTGCCTGTTCAGCAGGAAATCACGCTCAGGGTGTTGCACTTGCGGCAACGAAAAACGGAATTAAGTCTTTAATTTGTTTGCCTGATACAGCACCCATTTCAAAAGTTGAAGCAACAAAAGGCTTTGGTGCAGATGTTTGTCTTGTTGAAGGGTGCTATGACGATGCTTATCAAAAAGCTTTGGAGCTAAAAGAAAGTGAAGGCTATACCTTTGTGCACCCCTTTGATGATGAAAATGTTATTGCAGGTCAAGGTACAATTGCTCTTGAGATAATAAATGACCTTGATAATATCGATGCAATTGTAGTTCCTATTGGCGGTGGCGGTCTTATTTCAGGAATTGCATATACTGTTAAGAAAATAAGACCTTCCGTTAAGGTTTACGGAGTTCAGGTTGCAGGTGCACCGAGTATGTACAACTCCGTTAAGGACGGTAAAATTGAATGTCTTTCAGGTGTGCAGACCATTGCAGACGGCATTGCAGTTAAGCAACCGGGTGAAAACACCTTTGAGCTTGTAAAAAAATATGTTGATGATATTGCTCTTGTAACAGATGACGAAGTGGCTTCTGCAATACTTGCTCTTATTGAAAAGCAGAAAATGATTGCAGAAGGTGCAGGTGCTACTGCAGTTGCTGCGATAATGTTTGATAAATTCAACCTCAAAGGTAAACGAGTTGTTGCAGTTGTATCAGGCGGTAATATTGATGTTACAAGTCTTTCAAGAGTTATAGATAGGGGTCTTCTCAATTCCGGCAGGTCATCAAGTCTTTTAATTGAGCTTATTGATAAACCCGGTCAGCTCAAGGAAATTTCAAGGATTATTGCCGATTGTGGCGGTAATGTTACAGGTGTTCACTATGAAAAAGGTAACACCGAAAGTGTTAACGGTTGTTTCCTCAGAATCGAAATGGAAACAAGAGATTATGAACACGTTAATCTCATTACAAAAACCTTGAGTAATGAAGGATTTAAAATAGTGTGATTTTGAAAGGAGTAAAAATACCATGAAAAAAGTTGAAACAAAAATGGCTCCGGCGGCAATCGGACCTTACTCACAAGCAACAGAAGTGGGTAACCTCATTTTTACCTCCGGACAAATTCCGCTAAACCCCGAAACAGGCGTCTTAGAGGGTACAGAAATTAAAGAACAAACCCACAGAGTTTGCAGAAATCTTAAAGCGGTACTTGAAGCCTCAGGAACATCTCTCAAAAAAGCAGTTAAAACAACTTGTTTCTTAAGTAATATGGATGATTTCGCAAAGTTCAACGAGGTTTATGCAGAATATTTCACCGAAAAGCCTGCACGTTCCTGTGTGGCAGTTAAAAAACTTCCCAAGGGTGCTTTGGTCGAAGTGGAAGTAATTGCTGAAAAGGAGTGAAGCGCTATGATGGATTCAAGTAAATACCGAGTGGGATATTTCCCCGTAGATAAAAAATATAACAAATGGGTAGAGAAAGACCATATTGAAAAGCCTCCCGTATGGTGTAGTGTTGATATGCGTGACGGTAACCAAAGCCTTGTTATTCCAATGAGCCTTGAAGAAAAGCTTGAATATTATAAGGTTCTTCTTGATGTAGGTTTCAAGGAAATTGAAGTGGGATTTCCTGCCGCAAGTGAAACAGAATATGAGTTTTTGAGAACTCTTATTGACAATAATATGATTCCCGATGATGTTACGGTTCAAGTGCTTACCCAATGCCGTGAGCACATTATCAGAAAAACATTTGATGCCTGCAAGGGTGCACCAAGTGCCATTATTCATTTTTATAATTCCGTAAGTGTTGCACAGCGTGAGCAGGTTTTTAAAAAATCAAAAGAGGAAATCAAGCAAATTGCAGTTGGCGGTGCAAAGCTTGTAAAGAAATTAGCAAGTGAATATGACGGTAATTTTCGATTTGAATATTCACCCGAATCCTTTACGGGAACAGAGCCTGAATATGCTTTGGAGGTTTGTAATGCCGTTCTCGATGTTTTAGAGCCAAGTGAAACAAACAATGTAATTATCAATCTTCCTGTAACGGTTGAAATGAGCCTTCCCCACGTTTACGCTTCGCAGGTTGAATATATGAGCGAAAACCTTAAATACCGTGAATATGTAACTCTTTCCCTTCACCCTCACAATGACAGAGGAACAGGTGTTGCAGATACAGAGCTTGCACTCCTTGCAGGTGCAGACCGTGTTGAAGGTACACTTTTCGGCAACGGCGAAAGAACAGGTAATGTAGATATTATCACTCTTGCAATGAATATGTATTCCCACGGTGTTGACCCTAAGCTTGATTTATCAAATATGACAGAGCTCGTTGAGGTGTATGAGCGTTGCACAAGAATGCATGTGTATGATAGAGCTCCATATGCAGGTGCACTTGTGTTTGCCGCATTTTCAGGCTCTCACCAGGATGCTATTGCAAAGGGTATGAAATACAGAAATAAAAATAAGCTTCATCAATGGAATGTACCGTATATTCCCATTGACCCGAAGGATATCGGACGTACATACGACGCTGATGTTATCAGAGTTAACTCTCAATCAGGCAAGGGCGGTATCGGTTATCTTCTCGAACAGACCTTCGGTTATAACTTACCACCGAAAATGCGTGAGCATTTCAGTTACCTTTGCAAGGATATTTCAGACCACGAGCACAAGGAACTCAAAGCCGACGAAGTGCTCCGAATTTTCACAGAGAATTATCTAAACACACCATCTGCTATCAGTGTTACAGACTTTGAGTTCTCCCGTGAAAATGACGTGGTGAAAATTATCATCACATTTATGAAAGGCGAAGAAGAAACCGAAATGGAAGCAGAGGGCAACGGCTCTCTCAATGCAATAAACAATGCACTCAAAGCCTATACGGGCGAAGAATATACCTTGCAGGTGTTCACTCAACACAGTATGCAAGGTCAGGGTTCTCAGAGCGTTGCCGCTTCTTATATCGGACTTGAAAAAGAAAACGGTGATATGTTCTGGGGTGCAGGTACAGATACTGACGTTATTAAAGCAAGTACAAATGCACTTCTCAGTGCTTTCCACAATATGACAAAAGGAGATGACTGATAATGGGTATGACAATGACACAGAAAATTCTTGCTTCTCACGCAGGACTCGAAAGCGTAGTTGCAGGTCAGCTTATAAATGCAAAGCTTGACATCGTTCTCGGTAACGATATTACAACACCCGTTGCTGTTAATGAGTTTAAAAAAGCAGGATTCCAAAAAGTATTTGATAAAGATAGAGTGGCAATCGTTCTTGACCACTTCGTTCCCAATAAAGATATTAAGGCTGCCGAACAAAGTAAGACCTGCCGTGAATTTGCTTGTTCCCATTGTGTAAGTCATTTTTACGATGTCGGCAAAATGGGTATCGAACACGCACTGCTTCCCGAACAGGGCGTTGTTACTGCAGGTGACTGCATTATAGGTGCAGATAGTCACACTTGCACTTACGGTGCACTTGGTGCATTCTCAACAGGTGTAGGTTCAACAGATATGGCGGCAGGAATGGCAACGGGTATGGCTTGGTTTAAGGTTCCTTCTGCGATTAAATTTAACCTTACAGGAAGGTTACCGAAAAACTGTAGCGGTAAGGATGTCATTCTCACAATTATCGGTATGATTGGCGTTGACGGTGCTCTTTACAAGAGCATGGAATTTACAGGTGACGGTGCTCACGCTCTTTCTATGGATGACCGCCTTTGCATTTGCAATATGGCAATTGAAGCAGGTGCAAAAAACGGTATTTTCCCTGTTGACAATGTAACAATGAAGTACCTTGACGGCAGAAGTGAAAGAAAGCCTGTTGTTTTTGAAGCAGATGAAGATGCAGAATACGAAAAGGTTATTGATATTGACCTTTCAAAAATTGTTCCGACAGTTGCCTGTCCTCATCTTCCCGAAAATACACATCCTGCAAGTGAACTTCACCATATTAAGGTTGACCAGGTTGTTATCGGTTCTTGTACTAACGGCAGAATGGAAGATATGGAAGCTGCATACAACATTTTAAAAGGTGAAAAAGTTGCAGACGGTATTCGTTGCATTATCATTCCCGGCACGATGCAGATTTTAAGAGAATGTGTTGAAAAAGGCTATTACACCGCCTTTATTGATGCAGGTGCAGTTGTTTCCACACCAACCTGCGGACCTTGTCTTGGTGGTTATATGGGTATTCTTGCAGCAGGTGAAAAATGCATAGCTACAACTAATCGTAACTTTGTAGGAAGAATGGGTCATGTCGAGAGCGAGGTTTATCTTGCTTCACCTCACACCGCCGCCGCAAGTGCTTTAACCGGTTATATTACAGAACACAAGGAGAATTAAGAGATGAATACACAAGGTAAAGTTTTTAAATATCCCGATAATGTTGATACGGATGTTATCATTCCTGCCCGTTATCTTAATACTCCCGATGCAAAGGAATTAGCCTTGCATTGCATGGAAGATATTGATACTGAATTTGTTGAAAAAGTAAATAATGGTGATGTTATGGTTGCCGGCTGGAACTTCGGTTGCGGTTCATCCCGAGAGCATGCACCTCTTGTTATTAAAACCTGCGGTACAGGTTGCGTTATCGCAAAAAGCTTTGCAAGAATTTTCTATCGTAATGCTATAAATATCGGTCTTCCTATTCTTGAATGTGAAGAAGCGGCAGAAGAAATTAATGCAAACGACGAAGTAACGGTTGATTTTGATACAGGCGTTATTACAAATATCACTACGGGTAAAGAGTATAAGGCACAGCCTTTCCCCGAATTTATACAGAATATTATTAAATGCGGAGGTTTACTTAAATCTCTGAAAGAAGGTGAACAGAATGGTTAAAAATATTGCGGTTATTCGCGGTGACGGTATAGGTCCCGAAATAGTTGAACAAGCACTTAAGGTTCTTAATAAGGTTGCAGAGCTTTACGGACATACCTTTAACTACACCGATGTTGATATGGGCGGATGTGCTATTGATAAATACGGCGACCCGTTACCCGAAACAGAGCTTAAAAAATGTGTTGAGTCCGACAGCGTTCTTTTAGGTGCAGTTGGCGGAGATAAATGGAATGATGTTCCGGGCTATATGCGACCCGAAAAAGGTCTTTTAAGACTTCGTGCAGGAATGGGTGTTTATTCCAATAACAGACCTGCAAAAATATGGAAACAGCTTGCGGATGCTTCTCCTCTTAAGAAATCAATTGTTGATAAGGGTATTGATTTTATCATCGTAAGAGAACTCATTGGCGGTATTTATTTCGGTGAACATAAAACTAAAAATGTTGACGGAAAACCTACTGCAATTGATATTCTTACATATAACGAAGAAGAAATCGAGCGTATTGGCAGAATCGGTTTTGTAACTGCAAGAAAAAGAAATAAAAAACTTTGCTCGGTTGAAAAGAGTAATGTTCTTGACAGTAGCAGACTTTGGAAAAAGGTTATGCACAATTTAGCAGATGAATTTCCCGATGTTGAGCTTTCAGATATGCTTGTTGATAACTGTGCAATGCAGATTGTAAAGAATCCTGCACAGTTTGACGTGGTTGTAACTGAGAATATGTTTGGTGATATTCTTTCTGATGAAGCATCTATGATAACAGGCTCAATCGGTATGATTCCTTCATCAAGCCTCGGTGCTACCACCTGCGGTCTTTATGAACCAATACACGGCTCTGCTCCCGATATTGCGGGAAAAGACCTTGCAAACCCAATCGGAACAATTCTTTCAGCGGCTATGATGTTAAGATACAGCTTTGATATGGCTGAAGAGGCAGATGCAATTGAAAAAGCAGTTTCATCCTATCTTGATGCAGGTTACCGCACCGCTGATATTATGAGCGACGGTATGACACAGGTAGGTTGTGAAAAATGCGGAGACCTTGTTACAGAAAACTTAAGAAAGGTGTGATTATATGCTCCTTTCCGGCGCAGATATACTTGTAAAAACTCTGATAGAGCAAAGCTGTGATACCGTTTTCGGTTACCCGGGCGGACAAATTCTCAATGTTTATGACAGCCTTTATACTCATCAGAATGAGATTAATCATATTTTAACCGCACACGAGCAAGGTGCGGCTCACGCAGCAGACGGCTATGCACGAACTACAGGCAAGGTTGGTGTTGTTATTTCAACCTCAGGTCCCGGTGCTACAAATCTTGTTACGGGAATTGCAACGGCATATCTTGATTCAATTCCTATGGTCGCCATTTGCGGAAATGTACCAACAACACAAATCGGCTCTGACAGCTTTCAGGAAATTGATATTACAGGCGTTACACTTCCCATTACAAAACACAATTATTTTGTTGGAAAAGTTGAGGATTTAGCAGATACAATCCGTGAAGCTTTTGTGTTAGCTAAGTCCGGAAGACCCGGTCCTGTTCTTATTGATGTTCCCAAGGATGTGCAAATTGCAAAATGCGAATATGAATCAAAATTACCTGTAGAAAAAGAAGAACCACAACCTGCAAAAAATATAAGAATAGAAGAAGCAGCAGAAATAATAAATTCTGCAAACAGACCATTTATATATTTTGGTGGCGGTTTGATTACAGCAGATGCACAAGAAGAAATGCTTTCTCTTGCAGAAAAGATAGATGCACCAATCGGTTGCTCTCTTATGGGTCTTTCAGCAATTCCTACAGACCATCCCAGATTTCTCGGTATGCAAGGTATGCACGGTCACTTTGCATCATCTATGTCAATGCACAATGCTGATGTGATTATTTCTCTTGGGGTTCGTTTTAACGATAGGGTTACGGGAAATCGTCAGAAATTTGCAAAAGGAGCAAAAATCATTCATATAGATGTAGATGGCTCTGAACTCAACAAAACCGTTAATGCTGTTTGCGGTCTCAGAGGAGATGTAAAGCTTACTTTACAAAAGCTCCTGCCCATGCTGGATGAAAGCAAAAAAAGTGAGTGGATGGCAAAGGTAGATGCGTTCCGTCAGGAAGAAGAAAATTATCTTGATAACCGTGACGGCTTGACACCACGCAGAGCCATTTTAACATTAAATAAATATCTGGGTGAAAACACTGCAGTTTGTACCGATGTTGGTCAGCATCAGATGTGGTCAGCACAAAATCTTAATTTCAAAACCTCAAGGCGATTTGCATCCAGTGGTGGTCTCGGCACAATGGGCTATGGCTTTGGTGCTGCAATCGGTGCGGCATACGGAACAGGTGAACGTAGTGTTTTAATTACCGGTGACGGTAGCTTTGGTATGAACCTTAATGAATTGGCTACTGCAGTCAGATATAATGTTCCTGTTGTGGTAATTATTATAAATAACGGTGTGCTTGGTATGGTTCGTCAATGGCAAACTTTGTTCTATGATAAGCATTATTCTAATTCCGTTCTGGAACGAAAAACAGATTTTCCTGCCTTTGCTAAGGCATTTGGTGCTGACGGTGAAATGGTTACAACTCCCGAAAAATTGGATGAAGCATTAAAAAGAGCATTCAGCTGCGAAGGCCCTTATATTATTGATTGCAAAATTGATAAAGACGAATTCGTTCTTCCTATGCTACCGCCCGGTGGCAGTATGGATGATATTATTACAAAATTGGAGGTGCAGGAATGAACAGATATACATTAGCAGTGCTTGTGAAAAATCAGTTCGGTGTTCTTAACAGATTAACAAGTATGTTCCGAAGAAGGCAGTTTAATATAAGCTCCATTACCGCAAGTGAAACTGAATCAGCTGAATATTCCCGCATTACCTTCAGCTTTGATGGTGAGGAAGAAGGAAAACAGCTTCTTATGAACCAGCTTTATAAATTGCCCGATGTTTGTTCTATCAAGGAATTAACAAATGAAAATTCATTGAGCTGTGAGCTGATGCTTATTAAGTTGAAAAATGATCCCGATACAAGAGAGGAAATTCATTCAGCGGCAGAAGCTTTTAAGGCGGAAACAATTGATTATTCGAAGGATTCTATTGTTCTGAGATTAATTGGTAACAGCAGAAAAATGGACGATTTCATTTCACTTATGGGAGATTTCACCATTTTAGAAATATGTCGTACAGGAACAGCTTCTATTGAAAAAGGCAGTTCTGTACTCAGAAAAAATTTGAACTTATAATTTAGAAAGAGGTAATAAAAATGGCAAACAGAATTTTTTATCAGCAAGATTGCGATCTTAAGAAATTAGCAGGAAAAACCGTTGCAATTATCGGTTACGGCTCTCAGGGGCACGCTCACGCACTTAATCTTAAAGACAGCGGTGTTGATGTTATCGTAGGTCTTTACGAGGGCTCAAAAAGTTGGGCTAAGGCAGAAGCACAGGGGCTTAAGGTTATGACTGCTGCCGAGGCTTCAAAAAATGCAGATATCATTATGATACTTATCAATGACGAAAAACAAGCTGCTCTTTACAAAGAGAGCATTGAACCTAATCTCACAGAAGGTAAAACCCTTGCTTTCGCACATGGCTTCAATATTCATTTCGGTTGCATTAAGCCTCCCAAGAATGTAAACGTTATTATGATTGCCCCTAAAGGACCCGGTCATACAGTTCGTTCAGAATATCAGGCAGGTAAAGGTGTTCCTTGCCTTATTGCAGTTGAGCAGGATGCAACAGGCGATGCATGGGATTTAGGTCTTGCTTATGCTCTCGGTATCGGCGGTGCTCGAGCAGGTGTTCTTGAAACAAACTTCCGTACTGAAACAGAAACAGACCTTTTCGGTGAACAGGCAGTTCTTTGCGGTGGTGTTTGCGCACTTATGCAGGCAGGCTATGAAACTCTTGTAGAGGCAGGCTATGACCCGAGAAACGCTTACTTTGAATGCATTCACGAAATGAAACTCATCGTTGACCTTATTTATCAGAGCGGTTTTGCAGGTATGAGATATTCTATCTCAAATACTGCAGAATATGGGGATTACATCACAGGTCCTAAGATTATTACAGAAGATACCAAGAAAGCTATGAAACAGATTCTCAAAAATATTCAGGACGGTTCCTTTGCGAAGGACTTCCTTCTTGATATGTCCTCTGCAGGCTCACAGGTTCATTTCAATGCTATGAGAAAGCTCGCTTCCGAGCATCCAAGTGAGGTTGTAGGTGCAGATATCCGTAAGCTCTATAGCTGGAGCGACGAAGATAAGCTTATCAATAACTAAAGGTGATTTTATGGCAAAAGAAAATATAGTAACAGGCGTGCAGAATGCTCCTCACCGCAGTCTTTTTCACGCCTTAGGTCTTACAGAAGAGGAGCAGTCAAGACCACTTATCGGTATTGTAAGCTCATATAACGAAATTGTCCCCGGTCATATGAACATTGATAAAATAGTTGATGCAGTAAAATTAGGCGTTGCAATGGCAGGCGGTACGCCCATTGTATTTCCTGCAATTGCAGTTTGCGACGGTATTGCTATGGGTCACAAGGGGATGAAATATTCCCTTGTTACCCGTGACCTTATTGCCGATTCAACTGAAGCAATGGCACTTGCCCACGGCTTTGACGGTCTTGTTATGGTACCTAACTGTGATAAAAATGTTCCCGGACTTTTAATGGCGGCAGCAAGAGTAAATGTTCCCACTGTTTTTGTCAGTGGCGGTCCTATGCTTGCAGGTAAGGTTGAAGGCAAGAAAACAAGCCTTTCAAGTATGTTTGAAGCCGTTGGTGCTTATAATGCGGGAAAGCTCAGCGATGAGAAGCTTCTGGAATATGAATGCAAAACCTGCCCCACCTGCGGTTCTTGTTCGGGAATGTACACAGCAAACTCAATGAATTGCCTGACCGAAGCTCTCGGTATGGGGCTTAAGGGTAACGGAACTATTCCTGCGGTATATTCTGCCCGTATTGAACTTGCAAAACATGCAGGTATGGCGGTTATGGACATGGTCAAGAAAAATATCCGTCCTCGTGATATTATGACAAAGGAAGCTCTTCTGAATGCTCTTACTGTTGATATGGCTCTTGGTTGTTCCACAAATTCTATGCTTCATTTACCTGCAATTGCTCACGAATGCGGTGTTGAACTGAGTCTTGATATAGCAAATGAAATCAGCGCAAAAACACCTAATCTTTGTCATCTTGCTCCTGCAGGCAGAACATATATGGAGGATTTGGATGAAGCAGGTGGAGTTTATGCCGTTATGAACGAGCTTACGAAGAAAAATCTTATTAACACCCATTGCTTGACTGTCACAGGAAAAACCATTGGTGAAAATATTGCAGACTCTTTCAATCTTAATCCCGATGTTATTCGCCCTGTTGATAATCCTTATAGTGAAACAGGTGGTATTGCGGTGCTTAAAGGTAATCTTGCACCTGAAGGTAGTGTTGTCAAGCGTTCTGCCGTATTACCTGAAATGCTTGTTCACGAAGGTCCTGCAAAGGTGTTTGACTGCGAAGAAGATGCACAGACGGCTATAAATGCAGGAAAAATAGTTGCAGGTGATGTAGTTGTTATTCGCTACGAAGGTCCAAAAGGCGGTCCCGGTATGAGAGAAATGCTAAACCCCACATCTGCAATTATGGGTATGGGTCTCGGAAACAGTGTGGCTCTTATTACTGACGGCAGATTCAGCGGTGCAACAAGAGGTGCTTGTGTAGGTCACGTTACACCTGAAGCTGCATCCGGGGGTATGATCGGTGTTGTTAAGGATGGCGACATTATCAGTATCAATATTCCCGAGAATACAATCGAACTTAAAGTTGATCCTGTAGAACTTGAAGAAAGAATGAAAAATTTTGTACCGAAAACTAAGGAACTGTCAGGTTATCTTAAACGATACGCGGCTCTTGTTTCAGGCGGTGCAAGCGGAGCGATTTTAAACTGATATGAAAAAATTAAGAACCAAATTATCAACCCTTTGCGTTTTTAGAGATTTGCTGAAAGACGATGTAATAGATGCCTTGTGCGTTTATCTGAAAAAACCGAATGCATCGGCTTATGCAGAGTTCGTAGCATCCCTTTACAAAGCAAATGGCGGCAATCTGGGTGAATATATAAAGGAAATTTGCTCTAATAGCGACAATGTATATGTGCGCAGTATAGGTGCAGGTAAAAATGTTCCCAATTATATGTATAATACTATCGTTGCGGAGCTTGATACCTTGCAGGAAGTGGCAGAACTTACCAAGGATGACCTTTGTGCAGATCTTGACTGCGATGTATATCTTCCCGACTTCACAACCACAAAGTTAAGGCTTAAAGATATTTATCTTCACAGAGCAGAAAATATAAGTAAATACGGCTATGGTATTTATGCAAAAAACAAAATGTTTTATGCAGATGAATCAGGCAATATAGCTCCTGTTCATAATCCCGATAATACAAAGCTTTCACAGCTTGTGGACTATGAGCGAGAAAGGCAGATTATTATTGACAATACCAGGGCTTTGCTTTCGGGAAAGCCTGCCGCAAATATTCTTGTGACAGGTGATGCAGGTACGGGTAAATCCTCCACCATTAAAGCGGTTGCCAATGCCTTGTGGGAAGATGGACTTCGTATTGTAGAGGTAAGAAAGGACCAGCTTCGTGTTATACCGAAAATTCTTGATGAACTGTCAGAGAATCCGTTGAAATTTATTCTGTTTATAGATGACCTTTCTTTCCTTAAGGATGACGATAATTTCAATGCTCTTAAGGCAGTTCTTGAAGGCTCGGTGACAGCAAAATCAAGTAATGTTGTTATTTATGCTACAAGCAATCGTCGGCATATTATAAAGGAAACCTTCTCCGATCGTGATGGTGATGATATTCACAGAAATGACACAATGCAGGAGCTTGTTTCCCTTTCGGAGCGTTTTGGTATTCACGTTACTTTTTCTAAGCCTAACAAGGAAACCTATCTTCACATTGTTCACCATCTGGCTGAAGAGAGTGGCATCGATATACCAAATAAAGAATTAGATTTACTTGCAGAACGCTTTGCTTTAGAGCGTGGCGGAAGGTCCGCTCGTCTTGCACGGCAGTTTGTTGATGGGCTGCTTTCAAGGTGAAAAAACGAGAGATTCTCAAAAAGCAGAGAATCTCTCGTTTGGTTTTATATTTAATTTTTAAATTCTTTTTCTTTTACATATTCAATAAAAGCTTTTAAGCTTTTTGACATCCATTTATTTTTGTGATAGATAAGCTGTTTCCAGATGTCTATATTCATATCTGTCACATCAAGATAGCAAAGCTCTCCCGAATCTATCAGTGGCTTTGTTACAAAATCAGGTAGATATGAAATCATATTGCTTTGAGTAAGCATTGAAGTTATCATATCTGTTCGCCCGATTTCGAGAAACGGAGTTATTTCTAAGGATTTTTTCGCAAGCTCTCTGTCAAAAACTCGTCTGTAGCCTTGTCCGTGTTCCGTTAAAATAAAAGGTTCGTTTATTATATCCTTAATTGATAAGTTTTTACGATTTGCAAATTTTGAGTTCCGAGCGGTAACGAAATGCATTGAAAGCTGTTGTTCTTTTGCTATTATGTAATCTTTGTTATATAAATGATTGTCAAGAGTTATTATTACATCTGCTTCATTATGGTCGAGCATATCAAGCATAACTGCAGAGTCTCCGGTAGAGAATCTGATGGAAATATCAGGATATCTGTTATGAAAATCTATATAATGAGAATTTATCATTTCTTCACATACAGAGTCAGGAGTGACGATGTGAATATGACCGCTGCATTCATCGTTTTCTGCGACACTTTCTTTGAAGGAGTCTGTCAGAGCACGAATCTGATGCGCGCAGTAAACAAGCTCATGACCTTTTTCGGTAAGTGTTATTGTATGATTTATTCTTTCAAACAAAAGGCAACCGAATTCCTCTTCAAGCTGTTTTATCTGAAAAGAAATAGAAGGTTGTGAATAACCCAACTGTTCGGCAGCTTTTGTAAAGCTCCCCAATTCCGCTACGTGAATGAAAGTAATTAAATTTTTTAAATCCATTTTAGCTCCTTTCATCATAAAGAAAATTTATGGCAAACATAAAAACCATTTGTTTGACTTATGGTTAATTGAATTATACAATGTAGCCAAGGAAAATGCAAGACCTAATAATTAATCTTGTGTTTTAAAAAAATGAATTAGGAGAATTTATTATGAAAAAAGTATTATCAATCGTTTTAGCACTCGCTATATGTGTTGGCGCTTGCTTTGTTTTTGCATCCTGCAGTAAAGACGACGCAGACGCACCCAAAACCGATGCAGTTAAATACAAAATCGGTATTGTTCAGCTTGTTGAACATGTGGCACTCGATGCTGCAACCGAAGGCTTCAAGCAGGCAATTATTGATGAACTCGGCGAAGATGCTGTTGAGTTTGATTTCCAGAATGGTCAGAACGACCCCAATACTTGCTCAACTATTGCAAACCAATTTGTTTCCAACGATGTAGATCTTATTATGGCAAACGCTACTCCTGCTCTTCAGGCGGCAGCGGCAGCAACTGCAGATATTCCGATTCTCGGTACATCTGTTACAGAATATGGTGTTGCTCTTGAACTCAAAGATTTTAACGGTACAGTAGGCGGAAACATTTCCGGTACATCTGACCTTGCTCCTCTTGATAAGCAGGCAGATATGATTACAGAATGGTGCCCCGATGCAAAAACAGTTGGTCTTCTCTATTGCTCAAAGGAAGCTAACAGTCAGTATCAGGTAGACGTTGTTAAGGCAGCACTTGAAAAGAAGGGCCTTAAGGTAACTATGTATCCGTTCACTGATTCAAATGACCTTGCTCAGATTTGTACAACAGCTGCAGATAATTCGGATGTAATTTATGTTCCTACGGATAACACAGTTGCTGAAAATACAGGTATTATTGATAACATTTGCGAACCTAAAAAAATTCCTGTAATCGCTGGTGAAGAAGGTATTTGTTCAGGTTGCGGTGTTGCAACTCTTTCAATCAGCTACTATGACCTTGGTTACACAACAGGTAAAATGGCAGTTAAGATTCTCAGAGACGGCGAAGATATTTCAACAATGCCTATCGAATATGCAGAAAAACAGACACCTAAATATAACCAGCAGAATTGCGATGCTCTCGGACTTACTCCTCTTGAGGGTTACGAGGCTATCGAAGCAGCAGAATAATTTCTGATTCGTTTTGTAAGGCGGAGGAGGATGAAAATTCTCCTCCGATTACACATTTTTAATCATACAGGTGAATTAAATGGAAATTTTAGGACAACTTCTTAATGCTCTTCCGGGCTCTGTTTCCCAAGGGCTTATCTGGGGCATTATGGCAATCGGTGTATATATTACATACCGTATTCTTGATGTAGCAGACCTTACTGTTGACGGTTCTTTCGCAACGGGCGGTGCAGTTGCAGTTATGCTTATTCTTAACGGATGCAATTTGTGGCTTGCTATGCTTATTGCTTTTATTGCCGGTCTTATTGCAGGTGCAGTTACAGGTCTTTTGCATACCCTTATGGGAATTCCGCCCATTCTTGCAGGTATTCTCACTCAGCTTTCTCTTTATTCAATAAACCTTAAAATTATGGGAAAGGCTAATCAATCTGTAAATGTTAATCAGACAGATTTGTTGATTTCACTTCGTTGGGTTAAAGAACTCGCTTTCCACAATCCGCTCATAACAGTTGGCATTGTAATTATTGTTCTTATTGCAGTTCTTTATTGGTTCTTTGGCACAGAAACAGGATGCGCTCTTCGTGCAACAGGTGCAAACATCAATATGAGCCGTGCACAAGGTATCAACACAAGCTTTAATAAAGTTCTCGGCATTATGCTTTCAAACGGTCTTGTTGCTTTTTCAGGTGCTTTCCTTGCACAGTATCAGGGCTTTGCAGATGTAAAAATGGGTCAAGGCGCTATTGTTATAGGTCTTGCTGCGGTTATTATCGGTGAAGCAATTTTCGGTAAGATTTTTAAAAACTTTGCATTACGACTTTTGAGTGTTGCTTTAGGTTCTGTTATTTATTACATTGTTGTTCAGGCAGTTATTACAATGGGTCTTGATGCTAACCTTTTAAAGCTTCTTTCTGCAGTTATCGTTGCAATATTCCTTGCTATTCCTTATTGGAAAAACCAGCACAAAGCTAAGCATATGGTAAAATCAAAAGGGGGTAAGGCAAATGCTTGATATTAAAAATGTTGAAAAGACCTTTAACCCCGGAACAATAAACGAAAAAAAGGCTCTTAATAATATAAATCTTCATCTTGACGAAGGTGATTTTGTAACTGTTATAGGTGGTAACGGTGCAGGCAAATCAACAATGCTTAATATGGTTGCAGGTGTTTATCCTGTGGATTGTGGTAGCATTGTTATAGATGGTGTTGATGTCACAAGGCTTCCCGAATACAAGCGTGCAAAATACCTGGGAAGGGTTTTCCAGGACCCGATGACAGGTACTGCTGCGGATATGCAAATTGAAGAAAACCTCGCTCTTGCGGCACGAAGAGGTAAAAGAAGAACTCTTCGTGCCGGCATAACCGCGAAAGAAAGAAAAGAGTATATTGAGCTTCTTAAAATTCTCGATTTAGGTCTTGAAAAAAGACTTACTGCAAAGGTAGGACTTCTTTCCGGTGGTCAGCGTCAGGCTCTCACGCTTCTTATGGCTACTCTCAAACAACCTAAGGTACTTCTTCTCGATGAGCACACAGCAGCGCTTGACCCTAAAACTGCAAAAAAGGTTTTAGACATTACGGAATCAATTGTTGAAAAGAATAATCTTACAACAATTATGATTACTCACAATATGGCAGATGCAATCAGAGTAGGTAATCGACTTATTATGATGCACGAGGGTCAGATTGTTGTTGATGTTAAAGGAGAAGAAAAGAAAAACCTTACAATTGAACAGCTTCTTCAGCTCTTTGAAGCATCAAGCGGTAGTCAATTCACAAGCGATAAGGTAATGCTTTCTAAATAAATTTTTATAATAAAATTTAAAATAATTTGTAATGACGGTTAATCGCATAAAAAAATAGCGATTGATCGTCATTATTTTTTCTGGACTTATAAAAACTTTTGTGATATATGTTTGTGTTGCGAGAAAGGAGTGTAACATATGAGAATGATTGAAGATTTATTCTACGGCAACATATGTCCGTGTGAAAAGAGTTTAACTCGTGGGAGCGAGTATTCACACCTTTTGGATTTAGCAGTGAAGAACGAGGAAAATCTTTCAGCACTACTATCACCACAACAAAAAAATGTGTTTGAAAAACTAAAAGAGTGTATGACAGATATGAATAACATCTTGGAAAAAGAAGCTTTCATAGATGGCTTCAGGTTAGGGTTGAAGCTGATGGCAGAATCGGTTTATGACAAATCAAGTGATATATAATCAAGAGTGAAATTTGCCGTTTGTTCGCCACTGTAAGCCGAATAAAAAGAGTTGTTGAGAGAGCAAGGCAAACCCACCCTGCTCTCATTTTTTCTTTTCCTTTGCCCATGTGTCAAAAACTTTACTGCATAATACAAAGAAATAGAGCAGACCGAAGCCTGCTCCGTAATTCTATTTATTTTTGGTTTTCTACTAAAGACTTTTAATTCTCATTATTGTCAGATTCAACTTTAATTTCAAAAGCAACTGTTGTTTCTTCTGATTCCTGAATGGTGTTTTCAGATGCATCTTGAAGTGCTTTATAGTATCTAAAAACAATCTCGTCATCAGATTCTGATTTTTCATCCTTCGAACTATCGCTCACGCCTGGTAAGATAATAGTAGAAATAACACCTTTGTTACCATTTTCGTCAGTGATAACTGTTGTTTTGCAATCTGCTTCGATTTCCTCACCATTGAACAGTATTGTGATTTTTTCGCTTATTTCTTTGCTTACTTCATTGATTTTTTCACCTACTGCACCATCGGTTGCAGCGTTTACAGTTACCATTGCCATAGTGAGTAACATAACAACGGCAACTGCTACAGCTAATGCTTTAAAAGAATATCTTTTCTTAAGTTTCATCATACTCAAAATCCTTCCCTTTACTTCCTCAGACGGCTCAACACCTGAAAAAGAATTTATGTATTTTTCCTTATTCGTCATTCCAATCATCTCCAAGCTCAATTTTTAATTGTTCTCTTGCACGGCAAAGCCTTGTTTTAACCGCAGATTGCTTGATATTAAGCATATCGGCAATTTCCTTGATTGGTAAATCCTCATAATAAAACAGATGGATTACCGTCCGAAGCTTTTTAGGCAGTGACATAACGGCATTAAACAAATCCTCGCTTTTTTCGCAATCAAAAGAATAGCTTGCAAAAAATTCTTCAAAACCTGTGCTTTTCCTTCTGAATGCATTTTTAAGAAGATTTTTGCTTTCATTCACCGTTACGAATGTCAGCCATTTATCAATATGCTCATCACTTTCAAACTCTGTTTTTGTCTGTAACAGCTTCAAAAAAGTTTTCTGGAGAATATCCTCCGCATCATATTGATTGGCTGTGAATGAAAGTGCAATAAGAAACAGTCGTTTGTTGTTTCTTTCAAACGTTTGCTCAAAATCGTTACTATCCATTAAACCACCACCGATTGAAAGGTCCTTTCGCTATTATAACAATTCAAATGCATTAAAGGTTACATATTTTTGAAAATTATATTATCACATAAAAAATGGAGCAGACTGTAAATCTGCTCCTTGTAGTTTTTAGTCCAATAAATTGGAATTTGTATAAATAAATTTAAAATAGTCGCCAGTCACCAGTCGCCAGTCGCCAGATGCCAGTTTTCGAAACAGAAATTGAGTCGTTCTAAATACTTTTAGTTTTGTTTAAACAAATTAAGAAGAATAAAGCTGTTGTTCCAATGCTGGTAGCTGGAGACTGGCAACTGGTAGCTTCACAAATTCTTATTTGTTGAGTTGATTATATCATAAATTAACAAGTAAAACAATAAAAGAAAAACGACTGAAAACCGTTAGTTTTCAGTCGTGTTTGGTGCGGGTGACAGGACTTGAACCTGCAAGGATCTCTCCAATAGAACCTAAATCTATCGTGTTTGCCAGTTCCACCACACCCGCATATTTGATTTTGTCACTCAGCAACTTAACTGAGTAAAGAACTTTATGGGAAGGACTCTTGCGGTTCCCAAAATTGTTTGCTCGCTATTCGCTTCACACAATTTTGACCGCTGCGCCATTTCGCCCTTACTGAATCCGCCACAGGCGGCGTGCGGGCTCAATGCTACCAATTCCACCATACCCGCGTATTTAGTGAAAAAGTAAGAGTGAGTAGTGAAGAAGTGGAATTCTCTATACTGATTTTCTCAACCTGTGAAATTGTAGCATAACAAAAAAGAAAAAGCAAGAGGGAATGAGCTCGCAAAAATGTGAATTGCTTTAAAATTTGTAGGATTTTTAGAAAAATATTGCTCTAAAAGAAATATGGTGACATTTTTTTACAAAAAACTTTTAATTTGGTGCTCATTTTTTCTTGACTATTGATATGTTTTTTATTATAATATACGAGATGATGTGTTATTTTAATTAATAATGCACTATCCGTATGATATGATAATCGTTTTGTTATTTATATTTATATATATTTTTCTGAATAAATATCTTGAAAATTACATAAATTTTCGTTTTTTATGAATCTTTTTCGTATATTTATTAGTTGTTCTTATATTTTTCAATATAGATATGTCCCGCACGAATGTGAATTCCTGTGACAAAACTTTTATTATAGGCGATAATTGGGTTTAATTTTCATTTATCGCAATTTCGGTGACGGAAAGTGCTTTTGCATTTTCGTCGCTTTTTGTTTTATTTTAATCTATTTATGAAAGGAGCCCGATAAAATGAATCTCGGATTAGCAATCGGCCTTATTGTTGCCGCAGCCGTAGTTTTCGGCGTTGTGGGATTTGTTGTCGGCGGCGCTCACCGTAAAAAAGTTGCGGAAGCTGCCATTGGCTCTGCTACAGAAGAAGCCGCTCGAATTGTAAATAATGCAATGACAGAGGCAGAGCAGAAAAAGAAAGAAACAATTCTTGAAGCCAAAGATGAAATTCACAAATTAAGGTCTGAAACTGAACAGGATTTGCGTGAAAGAAGAGCAGAGGTTCAGCGCCAGGAAAGAAGACTTATTCAGAAAGAAGAAAGTCTTGACAAGAAAATTGAAAACCAGGAAAAGAAAGAGGAAGCTTTAGCTCAGAAGATTAAAGATTTGGAAGCTAAAGAGCAGGAGGTTGAATCTCTTAAAAAGAGTCAGCTTGAAATTCTCGAAAGAATTTCCGGTTACACAAAAGAGCAGGCTAAAGAGGTTATCCTTAAAACTCTTGAAGAACAGCTTACTCACGAAAAAGCTGCTAAAATCTTTGATTACGAGCAGCAGCTTAAAGATGATATGGATACTCTCGCAGGGGAAATTATTTCCGGTGCGATTCAGCGTTGTGCTGCGGACCACGCTGCAGAAGCAACAGTTTCTGTTGTTACAATTCCCAATGACGAAATGAAGGGTCGTATTATCGGCCGTGAGGGTAGAAATATCAGAACTATTGAAACAATTACAGGCGTTGACCTTATTATTGACGATACTCCCGAAGCAATTACTGTTTCTTGCTTCGAGCCTGTAAGACGTGAAATTGCAAGACTTACTCTTGAAAAGCTTGTTTCCGACGGCAGAATTCATCCTGCTCGTGTTGAGGAAATGTATGAAAAATCAAAGCGTGAGGTTGAGCAGACCATCAAGCAGACCGGTGAAAAGGCTGTTATTGACGCAGGTGTTAACGGTCTTCACGGTGAGCTGGTTAAGCTTTTAGGTAAGCTTAAATACCGTACAAGTTATGGTCAGAACGTTCTCAACCACTCTCTTGAGGTTTCTTACCTTGCAGGTCTTATGGCTGCGGAGCTTGGGGCAGATGTTAAGCTTGCTAAGCGTGCAGGTCTTCTCCACGATATCGGTAAAGCCCTTGACCATGAAAAAGAGGGTACTCATATTGAGCTCGGTGTTGAGGTTGCTAAAAAGAACAGAGAAAACGAACAGGTTATTCACGCTATTCAAGCTCACCACGGTGATGTTGAAGCAAAAACCGTTATTGCTTGTCTTGTTCAAGCTGCAGACGCTATTTCCGCTGCACGTCCCGGTGCAAGACGAGAAAATATTGAGTCTTATATTCAGCGTTTGCAGAAGCTCGAAGAGATTACAAACTCCTTCCCCGGTGTTGACAATTCATTCGCTATTCAAGCAGGTCGTGAGGTTCGCATTATGGTTAAGCCCGATGCAGTTACCGATGATCAGATGGTTCTTCTTGCAAGAGATATTGTTAAGAAAATTGAAAGCGACCTTGAATATCCCGGTCAGATTAAGGTTAACGTAATCAGAGAAAGCAGAGCTATTGAATTTGCTAAATAAATAAAATTGTATTTTGGCGAAACCCTCCCGCTACGGTGGGTTTCGCTTTTTGAATTTATATATAGAAACGATGGTAAAGCTATGCGCTTACTTTTTTTAGGTGATGTTGTCGGTCAAGGCGGTTGCGAATTTTTAATGAAAAAGCTTCCCGATTACAAGAGGAAAAATAATATTGATGTATGTATTGCCAATGCTGAAAATTCCGCACAAGGTAACGGAGTAACTCCGAAATCCTGTGATATGGTTTTTTCAAGCGGAGTTGATTTTATAACTTTGGGAAACCATACCTTTAAAAGACCCGAGATAATGGAATATCTCGATAAAAATGTTCCCGTTATCAGACCATATAATTACCCTCAAGGTGCATCGGGCAAGGGCGTTGGCATAATTGATAAGGGCAGATTTCGTGTTGCGGTAATCAATATGCAGGGAACAGTTTATTCCGACCCTCTTGGTAATCCTTTTTGGGAAATTGATAAGGCTTTGGGGGAAACTGACGGCTGCAAAACAATTATTGTTGATTTTCACGCAGAAGCAACTGCGGAAAAACGGGCTATGGGCTTTTATCTTGACGGTAAGGTTACTGCTCTTGTTGGAACTCATACCCATGTGCAAACTGCAGACGAACAGATTTTACCCAAAGGTACTGCATATATCACAGATTTGGGAATGTGCGGTCCTGTTCAGTCAGTTCTCGGTATTGAACCGGAGCTTACTATAAGAAAATTTAAGAGCAATCTTCCTGTAAGATTTGAAAACGCAAAAGGGGAATACTCCATAGAGGGCTGCCTTATTGATATTGACGAGAAAACAGGCAAGGCAAATTCAATAGAAAGGGTGAATATAAGATGAGAAAATTTGTTTCAATACTTCTTATTCTGGCTCTTTTGTTTGCATTCTGCTCTTGTGATGGTAAAAATAAGGGTGATGAAACCACCACCGATGAAAACTATGTTTTGCCTACTCCCGTTGTTACTTCCAATATTTCCTTGCCCTATACAAGTGCGGCAGGCTTTAACCCATATAAAACCGAAAGCTCTCTTAACAGAGATTTACTTCCCGTAATGTATGAAAGCCTTTTTGTTGCAACGGATAACGGCAAGGGGAAAGCCCAGCTTGCAGCAAGTGGCGAAATTGACGGGAAAACTGTTACAGTAAAGCTTTTGCAAGGAGTTAAGTTTAGTGATGGAGGAGAGTTTATTTCCTCTCATGTCAAAGCCTCTTACGAAAAAGCAAGAAACAGTGATTTTTACAAAGTACAGCTGTCAAACATCAGCTCAATTACCCTTGTTGATAATTTTACTGTAAAATTCACCTTTGAAAGTGCCGACCCTATGGCTTTGAATACATTAGATTTTCCCATTACTAAAAGTAACGATGGTTCTTATATAGGAACAGGAAAATACACCATAGAAAAGTCCAATGATACCACTTATCTGCAGGTTAACAAATATCACAGAAATTATAAAAAAAGCTGGAACGAAAAAATCGGTCTTTATGATATGGCGGGTATTTCAAGTCCTATTTATCCATTTAAAGCCAACAAAATCAGCGTTTATAAAAATAACTTAGGTTCGGAAGAATATATAAATCTTTCCTCGAAAACTGTTTCGGTTGGTCTTAATAACCTTGTTTATGTGGGGGTTAACTCCCAATGGGCAGGAACGGTTACATCAATCGATTGGGTTCGTCAAGCAGTTAATATCGGTATCGACAGAAATATAATTGCATCCTCTTCATTTTTAGGGCAAGCTACTGCTACAGTAACACCGTTTAAAAAAGGCTATTATGAATTGGAGGGAATGGAATTAATCGGCGAAAGCGGTAATCTCGAAAAAGCCATTGATATTCTTGAACGTCATGGTTATGACCAAGTGAACTCAGAGGGTATGCGTTCAAACGGTTCAAGCTCTTTAAGAGTTGATATATTGGTTTGTAGCGAAAATCCCTATAAGCTTACGGTTGCAGAAAATTTCAAAGCACAGCTTGAAAAATTGGGCTTTGGCGTTAAGCTGCGAGAATATAAAAAAAGCGAGGATTTTCTTGCTGCTTTAGACGAAGGACATTACAGCTTTTATATAGGCGAAACCCAATTAACAAATAACTGTAATCTTTCAGAATTTTTCTCAAAAGAGGGTAAGCTTAGTTACGGAATTAATGAAGAAGCTTTTGAAATTTATTCAATGTTTAACAATGGCGAAAGTAATACAAGGGTTTTTGTTGAGAATTTTAGTGCAAATGTACCCTTCTTACCTCTTTTTTACAGAAAAGCAGTTGTGTCTATAAACCCTAATATTACAGGTATTGATGACGAAAATAACATTTTTTCGACTGTTTCCCAATGGGAAATGCATGAAAAGCAATAATATATTAAGAAAATAGCACTTGTATTTAGTGCTGTAATAAGATATAATTATAAGTTGTATAAACTTTTAAAGGAGTTGTCAGAATGGATCCTATTAAAGTAGATTTTTCCGGTAAGGGCAGACCTAAAGAGGTTGTCATTCCTCCGGACAGAAAAGTTCTCAAAATTATAATCAGCCTTATTGTAACAATCATCGGCGGTGCAGTTGCTTATTATATGATGCTTCCTGCATTAAACTTCAAATCCCTTGATTTTTACTATTTTATTGCAGTTGTTATTGCAATTTATGTTGGTATGATTTTCCTTACCTCAAAGGCATTCATTAAACCCGAATATATTACCTATGTTAAAAGGCAGAGTATTGTTCCCGTAGCAATCGGTCTTGTGTTTGCTCTTATTCTCGGTATCGGTTATCTCACATCTGCAGCACTTTTCCGTGCAAGAGATTACAGCGAGATTATAGAGGTTAAAACCGAAGATTTTGGTGAAAGTGAAGACAGTATCACAACTATCACAAGCCTTAAGGATTTCAGCAGCGTTCCCATGGTTGATAAGAATGTTGCTCTCAACCTTGCAAATAAAAAGCTTGGTGACCTTTCTGAGTGGGTTTCTCAGTTCGTTATTGACGAGGCTTATTCAACTCAGATTAACTATCAAGGCAATCCTTATAGAATCTTCCCCCTCAAATATGGCGATGTATTCAAATGGTTGAAAAATACCCGTGACGGTATTCCTGCTTACCTTGCAGTTAATATGTATACCCAGGAAGCAAACGCAGTTGTTCTTAAGGATATGGACCTACCCAATATCAAGGTCTCAACAAGTGAATATTTCAATGAAAAGCTTTCCCGTGTGCTTCGTTTCTATAACCCCACTTATATGTACGGAACACCCTCACTTGAAATTGACGAAAACGGTCATCCTTGGTGGGTTTGCGAAAGAGTAGATAAAACTGTTGGTCTTATCGGCGGTACAGATGTTATAGGTGTTGTTCTTGTTGATGCTTGTGATAAGAATAATATTAAATATTACGATATCGAAGAAGTTAAAACAAACGAAGAAATTCAATGGATTGACCAGATTTATTCTGACGATCTTCTTGTTCAGCAGTATAATTACTATGGTAAATATTCCGGCGGTTTCATAAACGGCTATATCGGTCAAAGCGGTGTTGTTTCAACAACAGATGGCTCCAGCTATATTGCAAGCGGTGATGACGTTTGGCTTTACACAGGTGTTACTTCCGTTACAAATGACGACTCTATCGTAGGCTTTGCAATTATCAACCAGCGTACAAAGGAAGCTGTGTTCCAGAGGATTTCCGGTACAACTGAAAAGGGTGCTCAGACATCTGCAGAGGGTATCGTTTCCGATAAGGGCTGGAAAGCAACCTTCCCCGTTCTTCTTAACCTTGACGGCGAAGCAACCTACTTTATGGCTCTTAAAGATAACGATGTTGTTAAGAGCTATGCAATGGTAAGCGTTGAGCGAGTTCAAGACGCTGTAAGAAGTGAAGATGACGCTAACCCCGACATTGAAGCTTGTCTTAAATCCTATGTTTCAAAGGTTAAAGCAAGCACCAAAAAGGTTCTTGAAATTACCTATGATGCAGTTCTTCCCGATGCTTTAACAGGCGGAGAATCAAGCGGTGAAACAGAAAATAAAGAACCTGCAAAGCTTGAAAGCGTAAGCGGTGTTATTACAGATATACGCTCCGCAGTTGTTAACGGCAACAGTATTTACTATATTGCTCTTGACGGTAACAAAACCTACTATGCAATTTCCGCTTCTGATGACGATTCGGTTGTAATCCTCAACACAGGCGATAAGGTTAAAATTTCTTATAAATCTGCAGAAGGTAACATCATTACCGCAAAGGCGATTGAAAGATAATTAGGGGCAGTTAAAAAGCGCAGACCGCATAAAACTACAAAAGATAAGGGCTTTGATAGGTGAACCAACCTGTTAAAGCCCTTAAAAATATTCCAAAATTATAAATGTCATAAAAAGTAGCGTTTTATGCTACAAACAAACCTCGCCACTCGACGTACCTTTGTACGCCTTCGGGCAAATCCCGATAAGTCTGAAGCCTTATCGGGACTCGGTTTGTTCGTTCTGCATCTTTTTCCCAAGCCCCTAATAAAAAGAGTTGTAAAAAACTAATCGTTTTTTACAACTCTATATTTTTTATTTTTCTAATTGTTTCTGATTCTGAATGGGTATCGGTCTGTGCTTTGCGGTATATTCCGAAACATCAATTTTTATAACTGCAACGGCGCTTACCATTCTTTCGTTAAACTCAAAATCAAGACCTGTCTGGGATTTCATAAATATTGAAAGTCCTGTCATTTTCTCTTCGGGGTTTTCGAGTATTTCTGCAACCCCCTTACCCATAATTGAAGAATAAGATGTGCCATACTGACAAGCAATATTACCTCCCGAAAAAGCGATGATTTCGCTTTCAACTGAGAAGAATACTTTGGGATTAGCTCTTATTAAATCAAGCTTTTTCCCCTCAGTTGCACCGTGAAGATAAAGCGTAAGCTTCCCATCCTCCATTGTAAAACCATAGTTCATAGGCACAACATAAGGCTCGTCACCATCCACAAGACCAATATGTATAATATTTTCTTTTTCAAGAATTTTTGTGATTTGTTCTAAATCTGTAATTTCACGCTCCCGGCGTGTAAGTCCTTCTTTTTGTATCATAATAAAATACTCTCCTTTCTCGTGCTGTCAGACACATATTTACCACTGTTTTAGTATTACTTGTTGGCGAAAATCTAGCTATGACCTCATCTTATCAACCATCTTCGCAACTACGCTATAGCTATCACTTTCAATAGAAAATCTTTCATTATGCAAAAGATCTTCGCCTTCAGCAAATTTGAATAAGTGACCTAATCGCCATGGTTTGTGTGCTGGTAATCCATTATCGCCTATGACAACATATATTATTTCATATGCTGATGCATTTTTACATCCAAAACGCAATTCACTATCAGACAGGCAGAAAGTGATTTCTTGATTTCGTGATGACTTCACTTCAACATACTGTATTTTGCCGTTTGTATCCGTGTATTTTATATCATATCCACAAGTATCATCGCCTTTTACAGTGCGTCCTGCTTTCTCTGCATTCCCCGAAACCCATCTTGCATCCGGATATAATTCAAGAAGCTCTTTATATACAAATGCCTCTCCAATCATTCCTATTTCTTGCTTCTTCTTATCAGAAAATTCTGAATGAATTATCTTACGATGCTTGCGGTGCTTTCCTGGCTCTAAAACTGGCTGACTGTTATCAACTGCTTGCATATCTACATCATCGAACCCTTCTGATGGTGAGGAAAACACTTCGCCAATAAGTTCATTAAGAGCATTATCAGAGTTTTGTTCATTTCCTTTCGTATCTTCTACAATTACAGGATTTAGCAAATCATCTGTTTTTCCGAAAACGAGATATGCCTCAATTTTCGGAGGTGAATAAAGAGTCCGTAATTTCTTTAATTCCTCTTGAGACAACTTGCTTTCTTCCGTCACAATTATTGTATCAATAACATCGTCGGAGTAATCATCCAAAGTTTCAAAGCTCACACCGCATTCATTTTCAAATATATCATCAATGTTTACGAACAAAGAATTTGGTATTGTGGGTTCAAGAAAGCTATATTCTTCTATGAATTGGTCATATAGTTTCACACAGTCATCTTCGTCAGTCAAATCTTCTACAAGATACGCTTGATACTTTTTAAGGTATTGCATCATTTTTGTTTTAAGTATAGATTTCCAATATTTTGTGGCATCAATGTTATGAACTGCTGCGGCATTATATCTGTCGATATCAATTCCTAAATACTCGAATATATCCTTGAAATTCTCTATGCTTTCTTTGCTACTTAAATCATCGTAACAAACGCCACTATCAATATCTAATGGCAACTTCAAAATCGATAGCAGTTCGTTTGCAGAATATGATGATATTTCTATATTCGGTATTTTTATTATTTCAGCAATTGTCATCCAAAATACGTCTCTTGGATTAACCGCGGAATTAAATCTCCTTCTTGCTTCTGTAAGCATTTCTAAATTATCATCATTCTTATCAGAACGCATCTTTTTTTCTCGAATAAGATCAGTATCACGGAACAAATCTCTGAAGAAATCTTTATCCTCATTTACATCAAGTATTGCTGTAATAAGTTCTGCTACTGCATCTGCAAATTCAAATACCTGCTTCAATTCTTCAAACGTAGAAAACTTGTTGGGTACACATAAATATGCAGTGTTACTTTTTCGCAAATAAACTGTTTCGTAGTCATTCAATTCAGAAATTCTTATCTCATCACTAAACTTATATTTAATAGTAATCTCGCTACACAGTATTACTTTTGAATATTTCAATCTTCTGAAATCTGAAGTTGCTTGCTTTAATCCCATTCTGCATGCAAATACAAAAGGAAGAAATCTTAGATACTCTTTCTTAAAGGTATCATCAAAGGGGTGAAGAACGGGCGAACCTTCGAGTTCAATGTTTGTATACTTTAATGGTTTTACACCAAATAATTTCTTAACCTTTTCTTCTCCAGAACGAGCATCTATATCAAACATACTAAAGCTTCTCAATATCTCATCACTAAAGACTTTTTTATCTGCATATCTTGCTTCGGATACAGGCACATAACGTTTTATGCCACCCTTTTTGGCAGCCACCCTTCCTGATTTAACAAATGTTTCATAATCCGGATTGTTTTCTTTATATTCTTCTGGTGAAAGTCCATCTCTTATTATTTTTCTGTATAGTGAGCGTGCTTTCTTGCATTCACTGTCTAATTCCGGAAGTTTTAATAAAGTTTGATATATTACAGTGCTTTCCATTTCTTGGAATACATCCGCAACACCAATTTTGCTCAAAATAGCGTCTACATCTTTTTTACAAGTTCTTCCAACTGTGTTTTTAATATAATTATAATCCACATTAGGAACAATGATAAATGGCGCAAGGGAGTTGTCTTCAAAACAGCAATACTTCGGTATTTGTTTTTCTCCGGTATCGCTTGGTATCCATTTCTTATTTGTCAAATAAAACTTTAAATAGGATTTCATATACACTGGTGATACTGTTCGTTCATCTATTTTCTTATATGGATATCCCTTAATGCTTGAGAACGAATTTTTTTCTTCGGTGTTGGAGTTTAACCTGCTTCCAATTTCATCATCGAGAATAAACCATGCCAATAAATCATTGAAATTAGCATTTTCAAACAAATTGTCCATATATTCGAAAATACCTACAGACACACTTCTAATAGATGTAAAATCACTCTTCGAATACCAGTAATTATCTCTCTGTACATATAATGGAAAACATGTATCAACATATTCTTTTCTTTCATCATAAGATAAAGTCTTTTTTATAAATCGTGGATATTTTGATACTCCAAGCCATTCAAGAAAACTTGCAATACTGTTTACATCTTCGCACGCAATTTTCAATTCATCTAGTGCTACAAAATTTGAAGAATACAACCCAACCAATCTCTCACCGAGTTCATTACCATACTCTTTTCCTATGTAACACTCCTTGGCATAACGAATTGCACCATCTCGACAGATTACTTTTACTTTTACATCAGGTATTGCTTGTCTGTCTTCAAAATTATAATAATTCCACAACCAATTCAGGATATCCGAGCATTTATCAGGGGTTATTAAGTCATCATCTATTTGATTAACAATGCCACGCAACAATCTATCAAAGCTATATTCTTCAAGGTTGTACCTGGATAGGTTGTTTACAAGATTTCTTCTGTTGTTTCCTAATGAAAGTTTCGAATAGAGCATTTGTTCCATATCTTGATTTAGAAATTTGATATCCACCCACTCAGGTAAAGCAATAACCTGTTCTTCAATTGGAAAAGGATATACCTTAGCAGAATCACAAATATTTGCTCCATTGCTGTCAACAATCAAATGTGGAAATTCATTGGAACTATCGTATCGGAATTCACGAGAAATTAAGGCAATAAGGTTTACCTTGTCTTTCATCGAATATGATTCAATATCGCTATTCAGCAAATGGCAAAAATCATCATAATCATAAAAAGACACATCTAAATCGGTAGTAATATATTTTTTTATATAATCATCATCTGTTAATTTAAGTATTGTCGAAAACACTTTCGGATTCAATATTGCTGCAAAATCATTATCTGAATACATAGGTGAATCATTTATAGATATATACTCATTTGCTATTGTAGGAAGAATCTTCTTTTCATATGCGTTGTTTCGCAATAATTCATCCAGTTTGTATACATTCTGTAATATGATGTCTAAATTTGAAGCGATGATCAGTCTGAGAGGTCTGTAATCGCACTCTTGTTGTTCTTTGGATATGGTAACTGCTGTTTCGACCATAAAATCAGCAAGAAGTGGAATCAATTGCTTGTTCACTATGCTCTGTTTTTGCAAACTGTTTCTATCACTCGTTAATTCAAACGTTCCGTGGATTAATGCCGGAAATCCCAATTTTACATCTGTCTTAAAATACGAATATAATACTTCTCCTTGATGTTCACCTGATGGGTCATAAGCAATAATAAACTCGTAATCCTTATCATTATTATTATCATCTTGGATTACTCCGTTTTTTTTATATAATTTCCAACTTGCACATTCTTTCTTATTTGTGTTTTTATCAACAGTTTCTATGATGACATCTTCGCCATCAACAGCTTTATAAAATACTTTATGGTATCCATTACAAATGATTTCTATTTCTTTAAGATTAGGCAAAAAAACTAATTCCTCAAACTCAAGATTCTCTATTTGTGATTCAATTTCTCCAGCTAAATCTTCTCGACATTCCATAATAATGCTAGTAGAGAATCCATCTACCAGTGCACTTCCTTTCAATAAGTGCGGGCAAGTTAAAGTTGCTATTGGCCATTCGTCATGAGAGAGTGCGCTAATTTCATTTTTTAATTCCGGCTTTTCTTCCAATATTGATTTTAAGAAATCTATAGCATATTCCTTAGAAAACTGTATTGTAAACTCTTTTGTTGCAATGGTTACAGAATTGGACCATGTCAAAATAGACCTGAATCCTAGTCCTTTGCATCCTATTTTATTAGCATGAATCTTTTTCGGACTAGCATTTGGATATAGTAAAGATTTAACACCTCTGAAACTAAAAGGCTCTCCTGTATTAGAAACAGATAGTGTCTTTCCATCAAATGTGATAAGTACCTTTCCAGAAGATCCCAACGCCTCATCATCTGCATTTTGAAGTAGTTCAAACATCTGTCGGCCTTCGTAATCTTTAGATAGGGTACACTCCCTATTATATCCGCTGACAATTTCTTCTGCAGACTCTATGTATTTTCTTCGGATTTTTGTAATTTCATCTTTTATTAAATCGTATACCATAAAATCTCCTCATTCAGCGATATACAAGCAAGCTTGTTCGATATATTTTGCTTTACAAAATTCGATATATTCAGTGTTGCTGAATTCGATATGATATAAATCCTTATAATCTCGTGCCAACGGCATATATCGAACCGCAGGTATATCGAATCGAAAGATATATCGAAAATCCGTAAGGATTTATATCGAAGAGTGCGATAGCAGAGCTACGCACTCCACATGACTCGTCCTCGGAAACATATCAACAGGCGTAACCTCTTGCACTACATATCCCAAATCCAAAAGTCTTGCGCAATCTCTTGCCAATGTTGCAGGGTCGCAGGAAACATAAACTATTCTCTCCGGATTAATTTCTGCAACAGTTTTTAAAAGTTCTTCTGCACAACCCTTTCTTGGTGGGTCGAGAATAACTGTGTCGGGTTTTATGCCCTCGTTTTTAAGTTCTTCTGCCGCAATGCTTGCATCACCGCAAATAAATCGGGCATTGTTAATATTGTTAAGCTGTGCATTAACCTTTGCATCTTCGATAGCTTCGGGTATAATTTCAACGCCAACTAATTCTTTAACATCTTTCGCCATTGAAAGACCAATTGTACCCGTACCGCAGTAAAGGTCAAGAATAGTCTGGTCAGGTGTAGGAGCAACATATTCTGCAGCTTTTTTATAGAGAAGCTCTGCACCGTTTCTGTTGACCTGATAAAAGGACAGGGGAGAAAGCTTGATTTTAACACCGCAGAGAATATCGGTAATATAGCCGTCACCATAAAGGTTAAAGCATTTTTCACCCAGAACCACATTGGTTTTTTCGCGGTTGATATTTACAACTAAAGTTTTAAATCCGTCAACGGACTTAAGCTTTTCTAAAAGCTCTTCGCTATTGGGAAGAGAAACACCGTTGATTACGGCACAGACCATGATTTCACCTGTTGCGAATGCTTTTCTCAAATAAATATGGCGGATAAGACCAATGCCGATTTCTTCGTTATAAACCGTTATATTATTTTCGTTAATCCAATTTTTGAAGATTTCAATAATTCTTGTGAAATCCTCAGGCTGTAAAAGACAGTCGCCACCATCAATAACACGGTGACTTTTCTTAGCATAAAAGCCGATATTTAAAATACCGTTTTCTCGTCTTACGGGATATTGAGCCTTGTTGCGGTAACGAGTGGTTTCAGGAGAAGAAATAATTGGTTTGAAAACAGGGGAAAGATTACCAATTCTTTTGAAAGCATCTTCAACCTTTTGTGCTTTATATTTAAGCTCTTCTTCATATTTTATATGACCAAATGAGCAACCGCCACAGCTTTTGAAAGCATCGCAAGTGGGTTCAATTCTGCTTTTTGAAGGTTTGATTATCTTAACCACTTTACCAATGGCATAGGTTTTCTTTGCTTTAATAATATGGCAGAGAATTTCATCGCCAACGGCAGTGTTTTCTACGAAAATTGCTTGTCCGTCGAATTTACCTACACCGCCACCCTCGGAGGTGTAGCCGGTTATATTCAATTTGAATTCATCGTTTTTATTAACCATCAGTTATTTCCTCAATAGCAGTTTTGTATTCTTCAAAAGTGAGAAATGTATTCAATATTTGAACAAGTGCATTTGATGTAAGTCTTTCGGGTAAGTCGAGATGTTTAAGGAGTTTTTTCCTTAAAGCATCGCTATCGGGTTTTCCTGAAAGTCCGTCTTCGTATAAATCAAGCTTGGTGATTTCTCTTCGCTCTGTTTTTTCGTTTTCTTCACAGAGAACACCTGCTTTTTCCAAAGCATCAATTATAACCTGAACCTTTACTCCCTCAACACCTAATTTGCCTTCTTTAGAAGGTTCCGTCTTTCGCTTTTCTTTTCCGAAAATATCGGGAATATAGGCGTGTTTTATTTGCTCAGCTGGTACTATGCCACGGATAAAGGAACGGATTTTAAAGCCTGCAGAATCGCTGTCGGTAAGTATTAAAAGACCTTTAGTTTCCGCAAGCTTTCTTATCAGCTTCTGTTTTTCCTTATTATTGAAAATACCGAAGCCGTCAGTTTCTATAATTATGCCGTCAATAACGGAGGAAAGCTTGATTTTATCATAGCGTCCTTCTACAATGACAGCTCTGTCAATTTTAATCATTAAACTCTCAACAACCTTAAAATAAGCTCTTCAAGAACGATTTTGCCGTCCTCACCCGTGGATTTCAAACGGCGGTCTGTGTCCGAAAGAATGTTGAGTGCATTCTTTAATTGGGTTACGGAGTAATTTGCACCGTCACGGGCAGCATTATCAAGAATAAAGGTTCTGCCCTTATAGGTTGATGGGAAAGCGTCGGCAAGAGCAGTATAAGAAACACCTTTTTCTTTGGCAGCTTTAACCCGGTACATATCAACAAAAGCTCTTGAAAGCACACCTAAAATCATAACGGGCTCTTCACGAAGCTTGAAAAGATTTCCGAGAGTTTCAAACGCTTGGTCCGCTTCACCCTTAGCAATCATTCTTGAAAGATTGAAGATTTTTGCTTCCACGCTGACAATTACGGTTTCATCAATATGCTTTCTTGTGATTTCACCTGAGCCGGCATACGCACAAACCTTGTTAAGCTCGTTTTGCAGTGTGCTCATATCTTCGCCCACAAGGCTAATCATATAACCTGCGGTATCTCTTGAAAGGGTGCAATCCTTTTTAGCTGCAGAGGTTACAAGAAGCTTTTCAAGAGCAGAACGGGTGCGTTTATCAATTTTTGCACTTGCACCTATTTCCTCAAAGGTTTTAACAATTTTTACCCATTTGTTATTCTTTTCGTCAACCTCAATGGTGTCCATCCAAAAGACGAGAATTGAGGTTTCGGGGATGTCTGCAAGAATTGTATAAAGCTCTTCATCAATTTTTCCTCTGTCGCCTACATAGGTGTTTAAGGGAAAATCCTTAACAAGCGTGCAGGTGTAGTTGTCCATCATAGGAAATGAGGTTGTGCAATCGTAGATTTCGTTAAGATTAGTATCTTTACCGTCTAATTTTTTTAAGTTGAAATCTGCAAAATCCTTGCTAACGGATTTATTGCAAATCTGATTTGCATAAAATTGCTTTAAATAGCCCTCGTTACCGTAAAGGAGATAAAGGTTACTGAATTCACCGCTTTTTATTTGTTTTTTTAGAGTTTCTTCGTTTAAAAGCATAGTTCTTCTCCTTTATAGAATTATTTTTATATCGCCATTTTCAGCGGTGGTGTAGAGTTTTTGGGTTTGGCTTTTTAGCGTATTAAGATTTTTATTTAAAATAATTTCGCTATCACTACTGATTATTAATGTTTTTATATCTTCGGGTAGTGCATTTGGCAAAGCTTCAGAGAGTATAAGAATATCGGGCTTGCCATAGGCTTCAAAAAATGATTTTAAGTCACTATTATCGCCATAAGAAATTAAAACAGTCTTTTCATTACTCTTTATTATAACACAAGAGGCAGGGTATGTGTCAACAATATGAACAGTAATTTCATTATTAAACTTATGATTATATGAATTTGATATTATTGTATTATCAGGTAAATCTATTTTAGCTTCATTTAAACCGCCTTTTGCAACTTCAGTTACAACAGTAAATTGGGGATTATATGAAATTAAATGTTTTGTTATATCGTTTGCAGGGTTGGTGGATTTACTTACATAAAGAAAATCAAGCTTTTCGCATTTTGCTTTTGGAAGTGATCGGAAATATATATTACTGTCAGAAGCACCGCAATTAAAATAGGCATATTTAAGACCTTGCCGAAGTGTTACATTGATTCCGTTTTTTACATTTGTAACATAAATGGTTGCAGGAAGAATTTCTGTGCAGGGTAAAAGAATACTTGATAAGAATACAGTTATACACAAAGCTACAACTATTGCTTTCATACCTCTTTTTTTATGTGGATTAAAAATAAGAAAAGCAGAAACCAAAATTACAGCCATTAAGATAATGCTTAAAAGAAAATACTCCTTGTAGATTGGCAAGGTGCAGAAGCTGAATTTTTCCAAAGCATTTGCAATTTCTGTTACAAAGCTTGCAAATAAGCTTGAGATTTTAAAAATAAAAATTGCAATTATTTGAGTAATTTTGTTTGGAATAAAGGAAACTGCAGTTGCAATTACACCTAAAAGCAAGCTCCAGAAGGCAGGCTTAACGCAAAGTATATTTGTTACAGCAGAAACTGTGCTGAATACTCCGAAAAAATAAGTGGTGAAAGGAAGTGTGAAAAGTCCTGTGAAGGTAGCGGTAATAAGGTTATTTAGTAAGTATTCCGTAGTTTTTTTGATTGATTTGTTTTTTATTTTTGCTATTTTGTATCGTATTTTTCTATGAACTGAAAGGGCGGTAAGAACTCCCAAGGTGGCAGAAACGGAAAGCAGAAAGCTTGCAGAAACTATTATATATGGATTTTGCAGGGTTAAAATTGCAACGGAAAAGCCTAAGGAGTTGAGAGGGTCTTGTTGCTCCTTGAAAAATGGTGCAAAAAGGACAACAGCCATCATAATTGAAGCTCGCATTACTGATGGCGTAAATGCAGAAACTATACATAACAAAACAAGAAATAACAGGCAGACTATGTTTCTGCTTTTTTCTTTTATCTTGAAAAGCTTTAAGAATAAAATTATATATGTACACCAAGTGCTTGTATGAAGACCGGAAACTGCAAGAAGATGAGCAATTCCCGTTGCACGAAAATCATTTGTGATGTCGGGATCAATTCCTGTTTTATCACCGAATAACATTCCCAAAAGAAAGCCTGCATTATATTGGGGCAGATAGGCGTTTATTTGCTCAGTTATAATTTCTTTGAAGAGTAAGCAGTAATAATACGGTGTTTTTTCACTTTCCCAAAGGAAGCTGCAATATTGGGTTTGTGTTTCAAAAATAATATTATCGCTTATTGAAGCTGCATCGGGCTTGTTATATTCGTTGCGGACTATTTCTAATTTTGCATCGGGAAGAGATATGTAATCATACAGCTTTAATTCTATATCATATTCTGTGTTAAGATAGACTTGGATTTTAGCTGGTTTATCATCGTTGCCGATTTTATCGGCTTTTAAAACAAATTTTATACCATAAGGAGTTAACTGAGGTGTGGTAATAATTTTACCCGAAACATCAGTGATGGTTTTATCCAGCTTGGTTGCAGGGGCTATTTTTGTGAAATGATAAATACCAAAGAAAATGCAACTTAAAATAACGGAAATACATACAGTCGGAATAATAATTTTCTCTTTTAATTTAAGCGGCTTTATAAAATAAATAACAAAGACCGATACTGTGCCAAGAAGCAGAAAGGGGAGGGCACCTGTTCCGAAAAGAACAAGGAAAGCGGTGCTAAACCCAACTGCTGTACCTGAAACGAGCATCGGTCTCTTCATTTTATAAAATCCTTTCAGTGAGTTTTTAGGAAAAGTTACAAGGTTTGGAAGCGTAGCTTCCCCGAAACTCTTCACTTTTCACTCTTAACTCTTCACTATAAAAATCACAAACGATTTTATCAACCTGCCGGCCAAGTGAATTTTCTTCCTGACATAACGTGGAAATGAATGTGCTTAACTGTCTGACCTGCCCAGTCACCGCAGTTGTTAACAACACGGAAACCGTTTGTCATATCAAGGTCTTTAGAAAGCTTTGCAATAACCTCAAAAATATGGGAGATTACTGCGCTGTTTTCTTCATTTATGTCTGCAGCTGAAGAAATGTGTGCCTTAGGAATAACGAGAATATGTGTTGGTGCCTGAGGCTCAAGGTCGTTGAAGGCAACAACTGTATCATCCTCATAAACCTTTGTTGCAGGGATTTCGCCGTTAGCGATTTTACAAAAAATACAATCCATAGTTAAAACTCCTTATTTAATGAAAGCTTTTACAATCTCTTCTGCAGCTTTAAGTGCATCGGGAATTTTTGCGATTTCCTTACCGCCTGCCATAGCAGAATCGGGCTTGCCGCCACCTGCACCGCCTGCAACCTTTGCAACCTCTCTTACAATGTTGCCTGCGTGAGCACCCTTTGAAATGGCGTCTTTTCCGCAGAAGCAACCAAATGAGCAAGTACCTTTTTCGTTCTGCTCTGCTGCGAGAATAACGATAATATTGTCGCCCTTGTCCTTTGAAGAATCAAGCATTGAACGAAGCTCTTTTGCATCTGCTTCGCCTAAAGGTGCGGTAATAAGCTTAACGCCGTTAATTTCAACGAAGTTATCGAAAAGCTCTCCTGCTTTAGCCTTTGCAATTTCTGCCTTAAGGTCTGCTAATTCTTTTTCTTTTTCTTTGAGCTCATTTGCAACTGCAGCTGCTTTATTGCAAAGGTCGTTAACATTCGCAAGCTTGAGAGCGTTAGCGGTGTCATGAATAAGCTTTTCCTGTTTATCAAGATGAGCTAAAACTCCAAGTCCCGTTACACCTTCAATTCTTCTTACACCTGCTGCAACAGAGGATTCGGAAATGATACGGAAAAGACCAATGTTGCCTGTGTTAGATACATGGGTACCACCGCAAAGCTCGGTGGAAAAATCGCCTGCAGAAACAACGCGAACGGTGTCACCGTATTTTTCACCGAAGAGAGCCATTGCGCCTTTTTTCTTTGCATCATCAATGCTCATTTCTTCAGTAATAACCGGAAGAGCGGAAAGAATGATTTCATTAACTCTGTTTTCAATTTTTACAATTTCTTCGGCGGTAAGAGCTGAGAAATGAGAGAAGTCAAAACGAACTGCATTGTCGTTAACAAGCTGGCCTGCCTGCTCAACATGAGTGCCGAGAGCTTCACGAAGTGCTGCTTGAAGAAGATGAGCTGCAGTATGGTTTCTCATAATAGCCTGACGGCGAGCTTTATTTACTTGACCGCTTACCGTATCGCCAACATTAATTGCATCACCTTCGGTAAGAGTTCCGTGGTGAAGAATTACGCCCTCTGCGGTTTTTGTTGTGTTCGTAACTGTGAAAACAGAACCGTTAACGGTAAGTATACCTGTGTCGCCAACCTGGCCACCGCTTTCTGCATAGAATGCGGATTTATCGAGAACGATAACTGCATCAGTATCAATGCCGATAAAGTCAACCTTTTCACCGTTTGCGGCAATAGAGAGAACCTTACCCTCCTGCTCTGTTACAGAATAACCTGTGAATTGAGTAGCATCACATTCCTTGAATGAGATGTCGGAGGATTTCCAACCCTCTGTGCCTGCAACCTTACGTGAGGATTTTGCAAGAGCTTTAGCGTCTGCAAGATATTTTTCAAATTCTTCGTTGTTAACTGTGTAGCCGTTTTCTTCTGCAATTTCACGAGTTAAGTCAATGGGGAATCCGTAGGTGTCTTGAAGCTTGAATGCATCTGCGCCTGAAAGAACTGTGCCCTCGGTTTTCTTAATCATATCGTTAAGAAGCTCAAGACCGCTGTCAATGGTTTTATAAAAGCTGTTTTCTTCCATTGAAATAACTTTGATAATGTAATCCTGCTTTTCACGAAGAACAGGATAAGCATTTTCGTTTTCTTTAATAACAGTTTCGCAAACTTCTGCAAGGAAAGGTCTGTCAATACCTAAAAGTCTGCCGTGACGAGCAGCTCTTCTGAGAAGACGGCGAAGAACATAACCTCTGCCAACGTTTGAGGGAATAACACCGTCACCAATCATAAAGGTTGTTGAACGGATATGGTCGGTAATAACACGAAGAGAAATATCACTCTTTTCATTTTCGTGGTATTTAACGCCTGCGATTTCCATTATGTGCTTCATAATGTTCTGAACGGTATCAACCTCGAAAATGTTTTCTACATCCTGAGCAATACAAGCGAGTCTTTCAAGACCCATACCTGTGTCAATATTAGGATTAGCAAGGGGAGTGTAGTTATTCTTGCCGTCGTTTTCAAACTGTGTGAAAACTAAGTTCCAGAATTCGACATAACGGTCACATTCGCAGCCAACCTTACAATCGGGGCTGCCGCAGCCGTATTTTTCGCCACGGTCATAGTAAAGCTCTGAGCAAGGACCGCAGGGACCCTGGCCGTGCTCCCAGAAGTTATCTTCCTTTCCGAAGCGAACCATATGGTCGGGCTTTACGCCAACATCCTTTGTCCAGATGTCATAAGCCTCGTCATCCTCAAGATAAACACTGCAGTAGATTTTATCGGGGTCCATTTCCATAACTTCAGTACAGAATTCCCATGCCCACGGAATAACCTCTTTTTTGAAATAGTCGCCGAAAGAGAAGTTGCCGAGCATTTCGAAATATGTTCCGTGACGAGCGGTGATACCAACTCTTTCAATATCGGGTGTACGAATACATTTCTGGCAGGTTGTAACTCTCTTTCTTGGGGGCGTTTCCTCGCCTGTAAAGTATTTTTTCATAGGGGTCATACCGGCATTGATAAGAAGAATACTCTTATCTCCTTGAGGTACTAAGGGAAAGCTGGGAAGTCTTAAATGGTCTTTTGATTCAAAGAATTTAAGGTATTTTTCTCTTAATTCGTTAAGTCCTGTCCACTGCATAATTATTTCACTCCGTTCATAAAAATTCAAAATGCAAAATGCAAAATTAAAGGGTGCTGCGCACGGCAATTATAAAATCAGTTTTTCTGACACTTTGCGTTTTGCGCTTTGCACTTTGCACTAAATAAAAAAGCACGCTCACACCAACACGGGACGGAATTAACCGCGGTACCACCCGAATTGTGCAAAACGCACCACTCAATTTGACGGTTAACGCCCGTCAACGTACTGTTTTCAGTAAGACTCCGCAAGTAGCAAATTTAAAGGCGGTAAGAAACTTTCAGCAACCGTTTCCTCTCTGAATACCGTATCAATAAATCATCTTGCTTCAAGGTCAAATTATTTTTATTTTATATACAATAGATATTATAGTGAAATTGAGGAGAATGTCAAGAGCTAAAAATTACGAATTAAAAATGAGAAATGAGAAATTCAGGGGCGAAGCCATTATAATTGCCAACGCAGTTCCGAAATTCCTAATTCTTAATTCGTAATTTGTAATTTTTCCTTGACTTATTGTTTAAAAGGTGTTATAATCCGTAACTGTTGCGGTATGTCCGTTGTGATGTGACCGCATAAATTTCCTTGCTCTCAAATAGGTTAATGGGAGCCGGAGTCCATAAGGAGGTGCAAACGATGTCAAACAGTTATGAGACAATTATCGTCTATTCACTCGCTAAAGGCGAAGAAGCTGCAAAAGAGCTTCATGCAAAATTCGAGGCGATGATGGCAGCGAACGGTACAGTTGACAGCGTTGACGAATGGGGTAAGCGTAAGCTTGCATACCTTATCAACGATGAAGACAACGGTTACTATGTTCTCTACAACCACACTTGTGATGCTGATTTCCCCGCTGAGCTCAGCCGTGTTCTCAAAATCACAGATGGTGTTCTTCGTTCTTTGGTTATTAAAAAATAAGAGGTGTGAAAGATGCTTAATTGTGCAGTTATAATGGGTCGCCTTACAGCTGACCCCGAGCTTCGCCAGACTCCCTCAGGCGTTTCTGTTACAAGATTTACTGTTGCAGTTGACAGAGGTTACGTTAAAGCAGGCGAAGAAAGAAAAGCAGACTTTATCAATGTTGTTGCCTGGAGACAGACTGCTGAATTTGTTTCAAGATATTTCCAGAAGGGCTCAATGATTGCCGTTCAGGGTTCTATTCAGACAGGTTCCTATGAAAAGGATGGCGTTAAACGCTATACTGTAGAAATCAGTGCTGATAATGTTAGCTTCTGCGGTTCAAAGAGTGAGACCGGAACAAGCGGTGCACCCTCAACAACAGCTACTACAGCTGCACCGTCTTTCTCAAACGGTGGTATCGACGATTTCGCAGCAATGGCTGACGATGACGACTTACCATTCTGATTCTAATAGGAGGTAAATTTACAATGGCATATGATAAAAACGATCGCCGTCCCAACAAAAGAGGCCGCAAAAAAGTTTGCGCTTTCTGCGTTGAGAAGGTTGAAGCAATCGATTACAAAGATACAGCTAAGCTCAGCAGATACACATCTGACAGAGCTAAAATCCTTCCCCGCCGTGTAACCGGTACTTGCGCTTATCATCAGAGAGAGCTTACTACCGCTATCAAGAGAGCAAGACAGATTGCCCTCCTTCCCTATACTGCGGATTAATTTTAAAGGATGTTCAGAGACTCTTTTCAAAGGGTCTCTGTTTTTTTGCCCAAACTCACTATTTTTGAATTTTTTATTAAGTAATTATAAAGAAATTTATAAAATGTTGAAACTGTTAGAATGTGATGCTACAATATTGGCATAAATTGTATTTAGGTGGTCTTATGAAAAAGAAAATTTTAGTGGCTGTTTTAATAATTTTTTCGGTTTTGGTTGTTGCAGTTATTGGTTTAGAAATAAGATATCAATACTATCATGGAGGTTCTCCCTCGGGAAAAGGCTGGTATGCAAATGAAACAGTTGAAGACAATGGAGAATTTGTATTGAAAACCAACATTATGGAAGCGGAAGGCATAGAAATGATGGGTTTCTATATTGAAAATTTAAAAGGTGAGAAGATTTTTGATTCCGATGGCGGTTGGAGAACCAAAGATTTGCACGGAATAAAGTTTATAGATAATACTAATGATGTTATTGTTGATACAGGTGATGTAGGCGGAATTATTTTTGAATACAATGGCAAAACCTGGGTTTGTGAAAATGATATGGTTGAAGAAGAAACGGTTAGCGTTGAACAAACACTACTTTGGGAAGGCTGGTATTAATGTTTTTTATTTGTTAAATAAAAGTTACATTTCGTCGAAAGGGTTGAAAGAGGTCTTGAATTGTGGTATCATACATAAGCATTAATGATGCATTGATTACGCTTTAAGTTAGGATTTATATATATGAAAAAAATAAGGCACTCTTTTTTTGTTGTGTTGTTTTTGTGTGCGGTTCACGCTCTTTTGTGTGCTCTTTATAACTACACATATTTTTCAACCGAATTTAATTTTGAGGAAAAATTTCAAGGCGTTTTATATTGGGGAATGCTTATGGTGGCTTTCCTTGCAGGTCCGTTCTTTTATTATGTTGCAGGGCGACTTTGCAAGGGCAAGGGGAGTAAAAAGCTTATAATTATTTCATTACTTGTAACAAATTTAGCGGTAAGCATTTTAGGTATCGTTTCTTTTTTCTCGCCGGAGCTTTTAGATACATACCGCTTGATAAACGCACCGTCATATCTGTATTATTCCCTTTTTGCAGATGGTGTTATATATCTTGCAATTCCTGCAATGATTATTTCATCCTTGTTCCCGGTGTTTTTCTTTAAAATCGGTTATGTTAACAAGCCGAGAACAAATAATGAAATCAAAATGGAAGATATCGAGATAAAAGAAGAAAAAGAATTATAAAAATTACCGACAGTATCAAAAATACTGTCGGTGTTTTTTATATTGTTCCGTCATAAAATGCTTTTTTAAACCATACATCCTCAACCTCAAATTCTTTTTGGTCAAGGTAGTTTAAAATTCCTGCATCGCTTTGGAAATCGAATTTTAATTTATAGGAGTATAAAAATTGCTTTTTATAATTTCCGAAATTTTTGTTCTGGGCATTTGTTCCGTATTTGCCATCACCTAAAAGAGGATGACCTAAATATGAAAAATGGGCTCTTATCTGATGGGTTCTTCCTGTTAAAAGCTCAACCTCTAAAAGAGAAAGACCGTCCTTGTAGCCTAAAACCTTATATTTTGTGGAAATATGCTTGGTTTTGTCATTTCCTTTTTCGCTTACATATACCTTGTTTTGCTTTTCATTTTTTTCAAGGTAACCCTCAATCAGTCCGCTTTCCTTTTTCAGTTTACCGATTACAACGCAAAGATAAAGCTTGTGCATTTCACGATTTTTAAGCTTTTCGTTAAGAATACGCAGGCTTTCTGCATTTTTAGCACCAATAATAATACCGCTTGTATTGCGGTCAATTCTGTTAACAAGAGCAGGAGCGAAGGAGTTTTCCTCGTCGGGCTTGTAATCGCCTTTTTCATAAAGATAACGCTTAATTCTTGTTATAGCGGTATCGGTATAATTATCTTCATCGGGATGGGAGAGAAGTCCTGTTGGTTTATCTACGAGAATAATATTTTCATCCTCGTAAACAATGTTAAGGCTTTTACCTGCATTAAGAAAATCGTATTTAGGCTTTGTTACTTCGAAAAACTCATCGTTAATATACATTGAAACAAGGTCATTTTCCTTGAGTCTGTAAGAAATTTCCGATCTTTTGTTATTGACCTTGATTCTTTTACTTCTTATGTATTTATACATAAGGGATTGGGGGAGCAGAGGAACAGATTTTGTAATATATTTATCAAGTCTTTGCCCTGCATCATTTTTATTTATATAAAACTCTTTCACTTTGTTTTCAACTCCGCAGCAATTTTTTCAAGCTTTTTGAAACGCCTGCTTACTGCAGAGCGTGAAAGTTCGGGGTTCATCATTTTTCCAAGCTCGTCCAAGGAAATATCGGGGTTTTCAAGGCGTAATGAGCAAAGCTCTTCTAAGTCCTTTGTCATATCAGAAAGCTTGATTTTTGAAAGAACTTCCTCGATAAGCGTAACTTGCTTTAAGCCTGCTTCAATGGAACGGCTCATATTTGCCGATTCAAAATTAGAGCGGCGGTTAATCTGATTTTTTATATCTTTCATAGCACGGGTCTGCATAACCTCTAAAAATGCATTGTTTGCACCCATTGTGCCGATATAATCCTCAATGGATTCTGCTTCCTTTGCATAAACGACATAGCTGTTATTTCTTATAATCTTTTTGCAACGAAGTCCCAAGTCACCGATAATCTGCATCAAATCCTCGCAAAGCTTTGCTTTTGTAACGCTGAATTCAATGTGATAATCTTTTTGTGGGTCTGTAACACTTCCGCAAACAAGGAAAGCACCTCGGAGAAATGCCTTTGAGCAACAATCCTCGTTTGATTGTTCAAGATTTGAAAGGTTTATTCTTAAGGTAATTTCTTTACCTGTATAGCCAAAATATTCTAAAACTTTAAGGCGGTCTGCCCTTGTGGGAATAGTTATTTTGAAATTACCTGCTTTTGAGCAGGTGATTTCGGGAGTAACACCCGTAAGGTCACGCAGACTCATACAATAATGCTCGGCAACTGCTTGGATTTCTGTCATAAGAGAAATTTCAGAAAGGGAAAATGCTCTGCCGAAAATGAGCATACCGAAAGCCTCCGCCTTTGTGCAGCAGGCGGAGGGGATAAGTCCGGTTAATTCTGTTTTAACGTCGGAAGAAAATGACATAATTACCTCAGTATAATAACTTCCGGTTCCAATGTGACACCGGTTTCTTTTTTTACGGTTTCTTGTGTGAGCTTTATAAGGTCGAGAATATCTTTGGCGGTAGCATTGTTTTTGTTAATGAGAAATCCTGCGTGCTTATCGCTGATTTGTGCTCCGCCTAAGCATTTACCTTTGAAACCGCATTGTTCGATAAGTGCACCTGCAAAATAACCCTCGGGACGTGTAAAGGTACTGCCTGCACTTGGGTATTCAAGAGGCTGCTTATCCTTACGGCGTGAAAGAAAATCATTCATAGCCGTTTTGATTTCCTCTTTGGGTGCTTTTTTCATTTTGAATTTTGCAGAAACAACAATGCAACCGCTTCTTTTGAAGGCTGAATGGCGATAAGAGAATTCAGCCTCTCGGGCAGGCATTGTTTTAAGCTCTAAATCGGGAGTAAGGTAAGTTATTTCTGAAATAACATCCTTTACCTCACCGCCGTATGCCCCTGCATTCATAAATACTGCACCACCGCAGGTACCGGGAATGCCGTAAGCAAACTCAAGTCCCGAAAGAGAATTCTCTAAAGCGAATTTGCAAAGAGTAACAACCTTTGTACCTGCAGAGCAACAAATAACATCTTCGCCCTCAAGGGTGAGCTTTGTCATTTCGTCACCTATTTTAATAACTACTTTGTCAAGACCTTCATCAAGAACGAGAACATTGGTGCCGTTACCGAGAATGGTGTAAGGTGCTTTGGTTTCTTTTATTAATCTGAGAACAGCTGTTAATTGCTTTTCGCTTTTTGGCTCAATTAAAAGGGGACAAGGTCCGCCCACTTTAAAAGAAATATGATTACAAAGCTTTTCGTCTTTATATGCCTTACAACCCATTTCGATAGCTGAATCGAAAAGCAAATTTATAGTTTCGAGGTTTATTTTAATCACCGTCAATCATCAAGTAATGCAGCACCGATGATACCAGCATCGTTGCCTAAAGCAGCGGGAATGATAGCTGCCTGTTTTTCTGCATAAACGCTGTAACGCTCTGCTTTTACCATATCACGAATAGGCTTGAGAATTTTTTCGCCTTGACCGCTGATACCACCACCGATGCAAACTGCTTCGGGCTGAAGAGCGTTGATAACATTTGCAAGGCCGATTGAAACATAGTAAAGGTATCTGTCAACAACAGCTTTTGCAACGGGGTCACCCATATCAAGAGCATCAAAAATTGATTTGCCGTCAACTTTATTAAGGTCGCCCTCGCAGGTTTTCCAGAGAAGACTGTCTTTGTTACCCTCCATAGCCTCAACTGCTTGAGAAACAAGTGCAGTTGCAGAAGCATATTTTTCCCAGCAGCCTTTTCTGCCGCAGTTACAGGGAATACCATCTACATTAATAACCATATGACCCATTTCACCGCCGCAGAAGTTGCTGCCACGATAAATTTTTCCGTCAATGATAATACCGCTTCCAACACCTGTTCCGAGAGTTACTGCAACAAAGTTTTTAACGCCGTTACCGCAACCTGCAACTGCTTCACCAAGAGCTGCAGCATTTGCATCATTTTCAAGATAAACTGGTTTTCTGAATCTTTCTTCAAGCATCTGCTTTGCAGGAACATTGTGGAATTTAAGGTTGTTTGAAAATTCGATAGCACCTGTATCCTTGTTAACGGAGCCTGGAGTACCGATACCAACAGAAACAATATCATCATAAGATATACCTGCATCAGAAATTGCTAAATCTGCAGCTTCCTTGATTGAATCAAAAATTTCTTCTGCAGGACGGGGTGCATTGGTTTTTACCTTACCTCTGCCTATAATTTTATAATTTTCATCAATAACACCTACGGCAATATTTGTGCCGCCAAGGTCAACACCGATTCTGTACATAATTTAATATCTCCTTTGATTTGTTTTATTAGTTTAATGCAGAATGCAAAATGCAAAATGCAGAATTAAAGGGGCAAAGCCGATTATAAATTCTTGTATGATGTTTTGCAAATTGAAGTTAAAATGCTTCGGATTTCATTAAGGTCATTATACAGGCTTTCGTATTCCTTATCATTTATGTATTCCGTATCAACCAAAAGCATTAACCAATACATTGTTTCAGTAGCTTCTTTTAAAGCTATGTTCATTTTGCTTGCGAAATCAGCTTTGGTTTGACCATTTTGCGCTTCAAAAACATTTGCACCTATGCTGGTTCCGCTCCGAATGATCTGTTTTGAGAGATTATACTCTTTTTTCTCGTCTGTTAAATATTTGCCTAAATATACAATTCTTTTGGCAAATTCTCTTGTCTTTTTTACAATGATGTTATCATTTTTCATAATGTCACCTTGTAATTGTTGGATTTTATAATGCCGACCGCAGGTCCCGATAATTCTGCATTCTCTATTCTGCATTTTGCATTATAAAATTGTTGTTAATTCCATGAATCTACTTCCTTGGATGGAGCATCAAAGTCTTCCATGCCAAGCTGCTGCATAAGCTCTCTTGCCGCATTATAGCCCAGTTTTTTCTGACGGTTATTCATAGCGGCAATTTCAATAATAATCGCAAGGTTACGTCCGGGCTTAACAGGAACAGTTGTTGCAGGAACTTTAATTCCTAAAATTGATATGTATTCATCATCAAGTCCGAGACGGTCATAAGCTTTCTGAGAGTCCCAATGCTCAAGCTGAATAACCATATCGATTTTTTCTGTAAGCTTAACTGCACCCACACCGAAGATGTTACGAGCATTCACGATTCCGATACCGCGAAGCTCCATAAAGTGACGGATATTGTCAGGTGAGCTGCCGACCAATGTTTTTGAAGAAACCTTCTTGATTTCAACAGCATCGTCTGCAATAAGTCGGTGACCTCTTTTAATAAGCTCAACCGCAGTTTCGCTTTTACCAACACCGCTGTCTCCTAAAATAAGAATACCTTCACCATAAACCTCAACCATAACGCCGTGGCGGGTTATACGCTCTGCAAGCTCGGTTCCTAAATATGAAATAAGAGTTGCGGTAATCTGAGATGTGATTTCTGCAGTTCTTAAAAGAGGAACTTCATACTTCTTAGCAAGCTCAAGCATTACCTCGGGGTAATCAATATTACGGGTAATTATTGCAGCAGGGGGCTTGAGAGAGAAGAAAAGCTCAAGCCTTTCTCTTTGGGTTTGCTCATCAAGCTCTTCAAGATAACTCATTTCTGCAAGACCGATAAATTCAACTCGCTCGGGATCGAAGTATTTTTCATATCCTGCGAAGAGAAGACCGGGTCTGTTAACATCCTGAGAACGAATAACAAGCTCTGAATCCGGCTTATCGGGCATATATATTGTTTCAAAAGAATGGGTTTTAATAACCTTTCTGAGAGGGACGGAATATTTACCGCTCAAAACAACTCCTCCTTTTATTATACAATTAGAAATATTATAATATAAAATTTCTAATATGCCAATAGAATTTTGAAATAAATTTCAAAAGTTGAAAGTTGCAAATGGAAAGTGGACAGTTAAGGGGCGCGAAAATGCGCCGTAGAAGAATTTGTAAAAGTGTTGCGAAGCTTAATTTCAAATTCCGAATTTTTATAATGCTGACCGCAGGTCCCGAAACTTTCCACTTTCCATTTTCAGTTTTCCATTGCATTGCTGGCAGCTGGCGACTGACTACTAAAAAACACTTGCAATATTTGTAAAACCGTGTTATTATATCTTCTGTATGAAAAGGCATTGACGGAGACAGTAGCTCTTTTGCTGAAATAAGCGAGTCGGGGATGGTGTGAGCCCGGTAGGATGCAGAGATGTCGAATATCACTCCCGAGCTGAGAACTGAAAGCTTCAGTAGGTTTCTCCGGTAGTTCACCGTTATGGAACAACGTATGATAGTACGGTTAATATAGGTGGTTGCAAAGCATGTCTTTGTCCTGTATTACAGGGCGAGGATTTTTTATTTTATAAACATTTATTTTTATATATTGGAGGTAAAGTCAATGTATGATCCAATTTCCCCCAACGTGAATTTCGTTGAGCAGGAAAAGAAGATTGAAGAGTTCTGGAGAGAGCACAAAATCTTCGAAAAGAGCATTGAGGACAGAAAAGACGGAACACCTTATGTTTTCTATGATGGTCCTCCCACTGCTAACGGAAAGCCCCATATCGGTCACGTTCTTACCCGTGTTATTAAAGATATGATTCCCCGTTACCGCACAATGAAAGGCTGTATGGTTCCCAGAAAAGCAGGTTGGGATACTCACGGTCTTCCCGTTGAGCTTGAGGTTGAAAAAATGCTTGGCCTTGACGGTAAAGAGCAGATTGAAGAATATGGTCTTGAACCCTTTATCGGTCATTGTAAAGAAAGCGTTTGGAAATACAAGGGTATGTGGGAGGATTTCTCACGTACAGTTGGTTTCTGGGCAGATATGGATGACCCTTATGTAACATACCACAATGAATTCATTGAATCAGAGTGGTGGGCGCTCAAGCAGATTTACGAGAAAAATCTTCTCTATAAGGGCTTTAAAATCGTTCCTTATTGCCCTCGCTGCGGAACACCTCTTTCTTCTCACGAGGTTGCTCAAGGCTATAAAACTGTTAAAGAGCGTTCAGCAGTTGTTCGTTTCAAAGTTGTTGGCGAGGATGCTTACTTCCTTGCTTGGACAACAACTCCCTGGACACTTCCCTCAAACGTTGCTCTTTGCGTAAACCCCAATGATGTTTACGTTAAGGTTAAAGCAGCAGACGGCTTCACATATTATATGGCAGAAGCACTTCTTGACAAGGTTCTCGGAGGTCTTGCAACAGAAGAGGCTCCTGCATACGAGGTTCTTGAAAGCTACAAGGGTATTGACCTTGAGCATAAAGAATATGAACCTCTCTTTGACTATGTTAAACCTATCTGCGACAAGCAGAATAAAAAAGGCTTCTTTATTACTGCAGACAACTATGTAACAATGACAGACGGTACAGGTATCGTTCATATTGCTCCCGCATTCGGTGAAGATGACGCTAAGGTTGGCAGAAGATATGACCTTCCCTTCGTTCAGCTTGTTGACGGTAAGGGTGAAATGGCAGAGCCCACACCTTATGCAGGTACATTCGTTAAGGATGCAGATAAATTAGTTCTCATTGACCTTGAAAAAGCAGGACTTCTTTTTGATGCTCCCAAATTCGAGCACGAATATCCTCACTGCTGGAGATGTAACACACCTCTCATTTACTATGCAAGAGAATCATGGTTCATCAAGATGACAGAGGTTAAGGACGACCTTATCAGAAATAACAATACAATTAACTGGATTCCCGAAAGCATTGGTAAGGGTCGTTTCGGTGACTGGCTTCAGAATGTTCAAGACTGGGGTATTTCCCGTAACAGATATTGGGGTACACCCCTTAATATATGGGAATGTGAATGCGGTTGCCGTCATTCAATCGGTTCTATTGAAGAGCTTAAATCAATGAGCAATAACTGTCCCGAGGATATCGAGCTTCACAGACCCTTTATTGATGCGGTTACTATTAAATGTCCCGATTGCGGTAAGGAAATGAAGCGTGTTCCCGAGGTTATTGACTGCTGGTTTGACTCAGGTGCAATGCCATTTGCTCAGCATCACTATCCCTTTGAGAATAAAGAGCTTTTCGAGGCTCAGTTCCCTGCAGATTTCATTTCCGAGGCTGTTGACCAGACTCGTGGTTGGTTCTATTCTCTTCTTGCAATTTCGACTCTCATTTTCAATAAAGCACCTTATAAGAATGTTATCGTTTTAGGTCACGTTCAAGACGAAAACGGTCAGAAAATGAGTAAATCCAAGGGTAACGCAGTTGACCCCTTTGATGCACTTCAGAGCTACGGTGCTGATGCTATTCGTTGGTATTTCTACACTAACTCTGCTCCCTGGCTTCCTAACCGCTTCCACGGTAAAGCAGTTGTTGAGGGTCAGCGTAAATTTATGAGCACTCTTTGGAATACTTATTCCTTCTATGTGCTTTATGCAAACATTGATGAATTTGACCCCACAAAATATAATATTGAAGATTGTAAGCTTTCCGTAATGGATAAATGGCTTCTTTCAAAGCTCAATTCAATGGTTAAAACAGTTGACAGCAACCTCTCTAACTACCGCATTCCCGAAGCTGCAAAGGCACTCCAGGAATTTACCGATGAAATGAGCAACTGGTATGTTCGCCGTGGCAGAGAGCGTTATTGGGTACAGGGTATCACAGAGGATAAAACTGCTGCATATATGACCCTTTACACCGCTCTTGTTACAACTGCAAAAACTGCTGCTCCCATGATTCCTTTTATGGCAGAAGCAATTTACAGAAACCTTGTTTGCAATGTTGATAAATCTGCTCCCGAAAGCGTGCATCTTTGCGAATTCCCTGTTGTTCAAGAAAATCTCATTGATGCAGAGCTTGAGAAGAATATGGATGAGGTTGTTAATATTGTTGTTCTCGGCAGAGCTGCAAGAAACGGTTCAAACATCAAAAATCGTCAGCCTCTTAACACAATGTATGTTCAGAGCGATAAAAAGGTAGAGGGCTACTTTACTGATATTATTCGTGACGAGCTTAATGTTAAGAATGTTGATTTTGTTGACGATGCTTCCGGCTTCGTTTCCTATATCTTCAAGCCTCAGCTTAAGACTCTCGGTCCGAAATACGGTAAGCAGTTAGGCGAAATCAGAGCAGCAATGGCTGAGCTTGATTCTTCTGCGAAAGCAACTCTTGATGCAGAGGGTAAGCTTGTTCTTAATCTTGCAGGCGGTGATGTTGAACTCACTCCCGATGATATTCTTCTTGAGACAAAGCAGAAAGAGGGCGTGTTCACAGTTTCCGACAGAGGCGTTACTGTTGCTCTTGATACAGAGCTTACTCCCGAGCTTATTGAAGAAGGCTTCGTAAAAGAGCTTATCAGTAAGATTCAGACAATGAGAAAGGATTCTGACTTCAATGTTATGGACAGAATCAATGTTACTCTCACAGGTAACGCTAAGCTTTTCGAAATTGCTAAAGCTAACGAAGCAACAATTTCAACAGTTGTTCTTTCCGATTCTATTACCGATGGCGATGGCGCAAACGGAAAAGAATGGGATATTAATGGAGAAAAGGTAACAATTTCAGTTGAAAGAGTATAATTAACTTATTAAAGGCATCGCTTAGGCGGTGCCTTTTTTAGTGAGGAGTGAGGAGTTAGGAATGTCGGGTCTGCGACGCAATTATAAAATTGCAGAAAAACAAATTTATAGTTCTAAATGTTTTTTATTGAGAGACAAGTTAATTAAATAAAATTAGTTTTGGTTACGAATACCTAATATAATGTTTGGAAGCGAAGCTTCCCCAACACTCCTCACTCATCATTGCTCACTCCTAACTTTTTTGCATATTTCTCCCACTTTTTGACAAAATAAAGGTGTTGAATTTTACTGTTGAGGAGAATGAAAAAATGTGCGGAATTATTGGTAAGGTTGGTGCGGGGAATGTTTTTCCTGAGCTTTTAAAGGGGCTTGATGCTTTAGAATATCGTGGGTATGATTCCGCAGGTGTGGCAGGTATTATTGATAATAAAATCGTTCGTTTCAGGCAAGAGGGAAGAATATCAAATTTAGAAACAGAAATTCAAAAATCAAAGCCGGAAAGCTTTATTGGAATAGGGCATACAAGATGGGCAACTCACGGCAGTCCCACAAAGGAAAATGCTCATCCGCATATAAGTGAAAACGGCAAATTCGCCCTTGTTCATAACGGAATAATTGAAAATGCTGAAGAACTGAAAAAAAGCTTTTTAGAGGGAAAGGTCAATCTTTCTTCTCAGACTGATACAGAAATTGTTGTTCAGCTAATGGGACTTTTTTATAATGGTGATGTTATTTCTGCTATAAGTGAAACCTGCAAAGCTTTAACCGGAAGCTTTGCTTTCGGTATTCTTTGCGAGGATACCCCTAACACGCTTTATGCAGTAGGTCAGAGCAGTCCTCTTATGGTGGTAAAAAACAAAAACGGATGCTTTATTGCATCGGATTTATGTGCAGTAGGGGAAGAGGCACAAGAGGTTTACAGGCTTACTGATGGTGAAATCTGTGCTTTGACAGAGAATAGTATAAAATTTTTCAATCCATCGGGAATACCTATTGAAAAGCACCCCGAAAAAGTCGAGCTTTCTTGTTCTGCATTTGATAAGGGTGAATATGAGCACTTTATGATTAAAGAAATTTTTGAACAACCAAAAGCGGTGGATGCTACAATTAATTCTTTCTTGAAGCAAAATGAAATCATTTTCCCTAACGTTAAATTATATGATAATTTTATTAAAGAAAAATTAGAGAAAATTATTATCGTTGCCTGCGGTTCAGCCTATCACGCAGGTCTTGTGGGGAAATCGGTAATTGAAAGCCTGTGCAAAATTCCATGTTCTGTTGAGATTGCTTCAGAGTTTAGGTATTCTGAAGCTTTTATAAATGAGAATTCCTTAGGGATTTTTATAAGCCAAAGTGGTGAAACTGCAGACACCTTAGCGGCACTTCGCCTTGCCAAAAAGAAAGGTGCAAAAATACTTTCAATCGTTAATGTGCAAGGGAGTGCAATAAGTGAAGAAAGCGAAAATGTTATATATACGAAAGCAGGACGAGAGGTGGCAGTTGCTACCACGAAGGCATATAGTGCCCAGCTTGTGAGTCTTTATGCAATTGCACTCTATATGGGCAAAATCAAGGGTAGTATTGAAGAAGAAAAATATAAAAAGCTTATTGAAGAGTTTAAGCTTTTGTCATCAAAAATTGAAAAAACAATAAACGATAATGCAGATAAAATGAGAGAGCTTGCGGAAAGGATATATAAGAAAAAGGATATTTTCTTTATTGGTCGTTTGAATGACTTCGCTACCGCTGCCGAGGGTTCTCTTAAAATGAAAGAAATAAGCTATATCAATTCACAAAGTTACCCCGCAGGTGAACTTAAACACGGCACAATTTCATTGATTGAAAAAGGGACAGTTGTTGTTGCAGTAGCAGGAAAAAGCAAGGTCTTTTCTAAAACTGTAAGCAATATTTCCGAGGTACAGGCAAGAGGTGCGAAAGTTATTTTAATAACTGATGAAAGCGAAAAGGATTGCAAGGTTACTGCAGAAATTACTGTTACAGTACCCGAAACTCTAAAAGAATTTCAAAATTCACTTTTAGTTTTACCCTTACAGCTTTTAAGCTATTACACCGCCAAAAACTTAGGTTGCGATATAGACAGACCTAAAAATCTTGCGAAAAGTGTGACGGTTGAATAAATATATCTATTATAGTTAGTCACATAATACAAAGAAACGGCAATTCCTTTGGTGGAGTTGCCGTTTTTGATTTTAGGGTTTGTTTTTAATTACACTAATAGGTATAATAAAAAGGTAAAAGATTTTATTATACGTGCCTTTCGGCACTAGAACCCTCCACCACACCAAAACAAGTTTCGGTGCGGTCCCCCTCCCTTCGCCAGGGAGGCTTGGTTAATTGCTCTATGAAAGAAGTGTCAAGAAATGCTTGAAATGAAAAACGGAAAATTCTATATGAATGGTGAGGAGTTTCATATCTATTCGGGTGCTATGCACTATTTCAGAATTCCCGAAGAATATTGGCTTGACCGCCTTATGAAATTGAAAGCGGCAGGTCTTAATACTGTTGAAACCTATGTGCCTTGGAACTGGCACGAGCCCAAGAAAAATCAGTTTAATTTTGATGGTATGCTCAATATTGAAAAATTCATTAAGACTGCACAGGCTTTAGGTCTTTATGTTATTGTCCGTCCCGGTCCTTATATATGTGCTGAGTGGGATTTTGGTGGGCTTCCTGCCTGGCTTCTTAAGGATAAAAATATAAGACTTCGTTGCTGGGACAAGGCGTACATAAAAGCTGTTGAAGATTTTTACAAGGTTCTTATTCCAAAGCTTGTGCCTTTCCAGATAACAAAGGGCGGTACTCTTATTGCAATGCAGGTTGAAAATGAGTACGGCTCATTCGGAAGAGATAAAAAATATCTCTATTGGCTTCGTGATTTGGTTAAGGAATTGGGCGTTGACGTTCAGCTCTTTACCTCAGACGGTGAGAATAAATATTTCTTCTCCGGTGGCGGAATACCTGAGGAATGGATGGTTGCGAACTTCGGTGGTTATAATGAAAATCGTTTTGATGATTTAAAGCTTCTTCAACCCGATAAGCCTCTTATGTGCGGTGAGCATTGGTGCGGTTGGTTTGATCGCTGGGGTGCAAAGCATCATTCCGACAATCCCGAGGAAACTCTCGGCAGAAGCCTTGACGGTTTCTTTAAAGAGGATGCTAACTTCAACCTTTATATGTTCCACGGCGGAACAAATTTCGGCTTTTCATCGGGAGCAAACTACTATGACTGCTACTGCCCCACAACCACAAGCTATGATTACGGCGCACCTTTAACAGAGAATGGTGCATACACAGAAAAATATTTCATTCTTCGTGACAGAATGGCAAAGCAGTTAGGTAAAGAGCTTCCGGGGCTTCCCGAGGACTCAAAAACTAAGAATTACGGTAAGGTTCAGTTAACTGAATTTGCAGATTTAAAGGATGTTTATAAAAAGTTTGCAGTACATAAAAAATCCTGTTCACCCGAATATATGGAATATTATGGACAGAACAGCGGTTTCATCCTTTACAGCACAACCCTTAAGGGCTTTTATGATGATGTGGAGCTTAATGCTTTCGGTGTTCACGATATTGCATATATTTACATAAATGATGAATTAAAACACATTTATGACCGAACAAAGCTTAAAGGTAAAGCTCTTTATGAAGAAAGCTTCTCTGTTCCTGTTAAGGCATTCAAAGGCGAAATCAAGGTCGATATTCTTGTTCAAGCTCTCGGCAGAATTAACTATGCAAGACGAATTTATGACAGAAAAGGTCTTGGCGAAATTTATCTCGGCGGGCAGGCTATTGTTGATTGGGATGTATATTGTATGGAGCTTGACAAGGCTCCCGAAATTAAATATAAAAAATCCCATAAGGAATTCCCTTGCTTTATGAAGGGTACCTTCAAGGCAGAAGAAAAGGTTGATACCTTCGTTGATATGAGAGGATTTACCAATGCTGTTGTTTACGTGAATGGCTTCAATTTAGGAAGATTTTTAAAAAGAGGCCCGCAATATACTCTTTATCTTCCTGCTCCCATTCTCAAGGATGAAAATGAAATAGTTGTTCTTGAACTTGAGGGATGCAAGAAAAACGAAATAAAGCTTATTGATAAGGCTATTTTTAAATAAATTAACTGTGAAATAGGGTGATGTTTTGCCTATGGTAGTAAAAGACCTTTTGACAAAGGTTAAAGAAATACTTCAGGAGCTGAAGCTTTATTGGAATCAACCTCGCCCTGGTGAGTATGTACCTTATAAAGAGGTTATAATGCTCTCTGTTGGTTGGATGGCACTTTTGATGTCTGTTCAATGGACAATCGGTTTTGGTGTCGGTAACCAATTTACAGGTATGACTCTTGGAATGAACAATAATGAGCTTTTGATAATGGGCTATGTTTGTCAGTTCCTTGGATATGCTTTGACGCCTCTTAATGCTTGGATTGTTGATAATCTTCGCAGTAAAGACGGTAAATACAGAGTTTATATTAAACTTGCCATTCCTGCTATGGTGCTTACGCTCCTTTCTCTTTGGCTCCCTTACGAGCAGATTCGTGACGGCTCTCATCCGCTGTCAAGATATTTTATGATAGGACTTCTCTTTCTGATGGGTCAGCTTCAGGGCGGAGTGCAGAGCTGGGTGCAGACCGGTGTTACCAATATGGTTCATGTTATGACCCCTAACACCCAGGAAAGAACTAAAATAATGGCAATAACAAGTATTATTTATTCTTTGGGTTATTCCATAAATAATATTTATTACCCATTAATGGTTGACCTTCTTACTGATAATGGTCAGAAGTATACAATGACATATTTCCGCGGTGCATACACTCCTGTGGCACTTCTTATGCCCATTGTTTTAGTTGCATACTTCGGAACAAAGGAAAGACTTGTTCTACCCAAGAGCCGTATAACAAAAATGAGCTTTACAAGCTCAATGCGTGCGGTTGCTGGTAACAAGATTTTCTGGATTAAATGTGCTGACGGTTGGAATAACTTCCTTGAGGGCGCAAAGGGTAATATCTGGGACTGGATGGTATATCGTGCTCATATTATGAAGAGTACAACATACGGTCTTCTTAACACCATTTCATATAACGCAAACTTCTGGGGAATGTTGTTTTCTCCTTGGTTTATTAAAAAATTCGGTAAAAAGAAAATCAAGATTGTAAAAAATATTATCCAGGTTTTCCTTGTGGCATCTTATTTCTTATTCTATAAGAGCCCTCTTGCAGGCGTGGGTCTGTTTATTGTTTACACTCTCGACAGATTTGTTGATACATACAACGTTATCGATAGTGCTATTGAATCAGATATGCGAGATAATCAGCAATATCTTATCGGCGAGCGAATAGACGGTGCATTTGGTTTCGTTTCAACCTATGCAGGCGGTGCGATAAACGCTGTAACAAACCTTTTCATTCCTTGGGTTTATAAGAAAAAAGGCTTTGACGGAAACGATTATTCCGTTCTTGATGTTTACATTGATTATGACGAAAATCTGCCCCTTTCAAAGCAGAAGAAAAATCCCAACTGTGTTCTTTATGAATTAATGGATACGCTTCTTGTGATTTCCATAATCGGTGCAGCGGTGGACGTTCTTCCCTGGTTTTTATATGACATTTCCGAAACAGGTCAGAAATCTATGATTCGCGCTATAAGAATTCGCACTCTTGTTGAGGATGAGGATTCGGGAAACAGAGATGAAGCCGCATATATTGAGGGTTGCGAAGCAATTTTCAGAGCGAAGAAATTCTACGGCGTTGAAAAAATAGAAAACTATAAGGAAAAATTAAAGGAAGCAAAAGCACTTCCCAATACAACTGAAAGTGAAAAAGAACTTCGCAGAGAAGCAATAAAAAATGCAAAAACATATATTGCTGATGCGGAAACGCATAACGAAGAGATTGAAATTGCAGATTTTGTTATGCACGAGCTTAACCGCTTTGAAACTGAATTCGGTAAAAAACAGCTTGAGCTTTGCCGTCTTATTGTAGCAGGCGGTCCTCAGAATTTCTTTAAATGTGCAGAAGAAGCTCAGCAACTTGCGGTAGCTCTTCCAAACAGCGAAGATAAAGAAGAGCGCACCTGGAGAAAGCAAGAGGTAAGAAACGCGAAAGCTCTTGTTAAATCTGAAAAGCTTGCTAAAAAGCATTACCCTGAGGGTATTGTTCCGTTTGATAATCAGGTATATGAAGATGCTTATAATATGCCCGACGATACAAGAGAACAGGCAAAAGCAAGACGTAGAGCTATGCGTAAAGCAAGTAAAGAACGTAATGTTTACGGTATTGTTGCAGCGCCTTACCTTGCAGCTCTCAGAACCCTTAATCTTTATGAGGGTTATCAAAGACTTGAGGAATTAACTTCCGATTACGACAAGGTTGTTGAAGAACGTAACAATCGTCTTGAACGGGAAAGAGCAGAGCAAGAAAAGCTTACTGCTGAAAGAAACTTTGATAAAGAAAGTAAAAAAGCAAGCAGAAGATTGAAAAAATAAATGGAGGCTATAATATGAAAAAATTTATTACTTTAATTCTTGTTGGCGTTATGCTTGTTGCGAGTATTATTCCTGCTTCAGCTGCAGAAAAAGCAAAAAAGCTTCAGTTTGATAAAGACGGAGATTTTAAGGTTCTCCATATTTGCGACTGTCAAGACGGTTTCCCTGCACAAGAGAAAATGTTTACATATATAAACTATATGCTCGAAAATTACAAGCCCGACCTTGTTGTTTTGGGCGGTGATAACACAGTTGGCGAAGAGGAAACAAAAGCACAGGCTATTGAAGAGCTTGTTGCACCCTTTGTTGAGCATGAAACATATTTCACTCTTGTTTTTGGTAACCATGACCATCAGCAAGGTGTTGAAAAGGAAGAATTACTTGAGATGTATCAGAAATACGGCGGTAAGTATTGTCTGGCTTATGATGCCGACCCCGATTTAACAGGTGTCGCGAATCATAATTTACCTATCTATTCTTCAGACGGTGAGAAAATTAAATTCAACCTTTGGCTTATAGACTCCAACCACTACGTTACCGATGAAAATGGCGACGAAATCGGTTATGACAGCGTTCGTGAAGACCAGATTGAATGGTATAAGAATACTTATAAAAAGCTTGAAAAGGAAGCAGGGGGAAAGGTTTATTCATTATGCTTCCAGCATATTGTTCCCGGTGAGGTTTACGATGTTATGTTCCCTGAGGTGAAAAAACCCCTTTCACCCCTTACAGAAACCTATAACAACGGCAAGCATTACCCCATTTTCTTGCCCGATACAAGTGCTTTCACAGGTCATCTTTTTGAAAATCCCTCACCCGGTATTTATAACTACGGTCAGGTTGATGCAATGCTTGAAACAGGTGATGTTCTTTCAATTCTTTTTGGCCATGACCATATATGCTCTTATGAAATTGACTATGAAGGAATTAAATTTATTAATACTCCCGGAGTTACCTTCAATTCTTACGGTAATGAATTTACCCGAGGTAGCAGACTTATCACAATCAAAGAAGATGCTCCCGATACATTTGAATCTGAGGTCATAACTGTTAACGAAGTTGCTTATGAGGACGAAGATTTTGGAGAAGCTATGGGTATCAGCAAACTCAAAGCAGGCTTCTGGATTGTTTTAGGAGATATTCTCCTGGGTCTTGCAAAGGCATCCGGATATGTTGCTAAGATAATTTATTAAAATCGGCTTGCCCCGAAACTTGCCACTTGCCACTTTCAACTTACAACTAAAAAACCACCTCAAACGAGGTGGTTTTTTCTTATGGCTCGTAGGGGAATACAGGCATCAATTCAAGCTTAAATTGATTGATTCTGTGTAACCTGTCTATCTTGTTTTTTATTTCTTCATCCTCGCAGATACCTTCTCTTATATATCTGTCGAGAACTGCATAGGTGAAGCCTAAATTATCTTCATCAGTTTTACCGCAAAGCCCGTCTATAGGCACTTTTTCGACAAACATTTCGGGAAGCTCCAGTGCTCTTCCTATAGCTTTAACTTCTTGGACGGTAAGCTTTGAGAGGGGAGAGAAGTCACCAACGCTGTCACCGTATCTTGTTGAATAGCCCACCCAATCTTCTGAAAGATTACAGGTGTTTGCAACTCTGCCGTTAACGCTTTGAGAAACTGCATAAACAGTTGCCATTCTCAAACGGGGAGGAAGATTTGTTGTTGCCTGAGTGTTGATTTCAACACCGCTTTTCTTTAATTCGTTCATAAGACCGTTATAGGCATCGTTGATGTTAACGACATAACTCTGAATACCAAGATGCTCAACAAGGGCTTTTGAAACATCAATGTCAAATTGTTCGCCCTTGGGCATTAAAACACCAACAACATTTTCCTTGCCTAAAGCTTCAACAAGGAGTGCTGCAACAACGGAGCTGTCCTTACCGCCTGAAATACCAACAACGCCTTTACAGCCTTTGCCGTTTATTTCAAACCAATCTTTAATCCATTTAACAATATCATTTTTTACCTTTAGTGCATCAAATGACAAAAAAATCATTCCTTTTTAAAAATCTATATTTATTTTAGCCTTTTTATAATGGTTTTTCAATATTTTTCTGTAAATAACTTGAAACGACTTTAATTAATTTGTATAATAATTGTATATGTTCTCTTGGAGGTAGGAAAATGACAGTGAGCAGTGCAATAAAAAGCCTTGTAAAATACGGCATCAGAGAGGGACTCTTAGATAGCCTTGATGAAATCTGGGCAATTAACAGGGTTCTTGAGGTTTTGGAGCTTGACTCTATTGAGAGTGATGTAGAAGCTTGCGAAGAGGCAAGTCTTGAAGATATTTTAAAGGTTTTACTTGATTACGCTTGTGAAAACGGCATCTGCGAGGATTCCGTTGTTTACAGAGATTTGTTTGATACCAAAATTATGGGTGCAATCTGCCCCAGACCCTCAGAGGTTATTAAAAAGTTTAATGAGCTTTATGAGGGATCTCCCGAAAAAGCAACTGAATTTTACTATCATATTTCAAGAAAAAGCGACTACATAAGAGAATACAGAATCAAAAATGATATGAAGTGGATTACTCCCACGGAATATGGGGATATTGATATAACAATCAACCTTTCAAAGCCCGAAAAAGACCCGAAAGCCATTGCAGCAGCTCTTAAAATGAAGCAGAGCTCATATCCTCTTTGTATGCTTTGCCCCGAAAATGAGGGCTATGCAGGAAGAGTTAATCACCCTGCAAGACAGAATCACAGAGTTATTCCTCTTGAGCTTGAAAATGAAAAATGGTGCTTGCAATATTCGCCCTATGTTTATTATAACGAGCATTGCATTGTTTTTAGTGCGAGTCATGTACCTATGAAAATAAGTGAACAGGGCTTCAGAAGACTTTTCGCTTTTGTTAAAAAATTCCCACATTATTTCGTCGGTTCAAATGCAGATTTACCCATTGTTGGCGGTTCAGTTCTTACCCATGACCATTTTCAAGGCGGTAACTATGAATTTGCAATGGCTAAAGCTCCTATTGAAACAGAGGTAACCTTCAAAGGCTATGAAGATATTAAAGCGGGTATTGTTAAATGGCCAATGTCCGTACTCCGTCTTATTGGCGATGATACTGATAAAATTTGCGAATTAAGCGGAAAAATTCTTGCAAAATGGAGAGGATATACCGACGAAGAGGCATTCATTTTCTCTGAAACTGATGGCACACTTCACAACACAATAACACCCATCGCCCGTTTCAGAAACGGTAAATTTGAAATCGACCTTGTTTTAAGAAATAATATCACTACTGAAGAGTACCCCGATGGCGTTTACCATCCTCATCCTCAGCATCACCATATTAAGAAAGAAAATATCGGTCTTATTGAGGTTATGGGTCTTGCAGTTCTTCCCTCAAGACTTAAAACAGAAATGGCGACCCTTAAGGATGCTATTATCAACGGTAAAGATATTCTCTCTGATGAAACAATCGCAAAGCACTATGAATGGGTTGAAGAGATTAAGAAAAATAATGCTATTACCGCAGAAAACTGCGAAAAGGTTTTGCAGGATGAAATCGGTAAGGTATTTGCAGATATTCTCGGTCAATGCGGCGTTTATTCCCGTAACGAAGAGGGTAAGGCACAATTCTTAAGATTTGTAGAAGCGGTTAATCAATAATATAGCGGAGGAAAGAGTTATGTTTGAAAAAATCAAATCACAGTTCCAAATCGGTAAAGTAGACGTTCAGCAGAATGCTTTTGACGGCAGAGGCTTTACATTTCAGCTTAAAGAAACTGATAAATCAATTAAGGGTGTTTTGAAAGCAAAGGTTAATCTTACAATGAAAGCCTTTGAAATTATCGGCGAAAAGGATTTTGACGATGATGATTTGTTCTTCGCTAACGGTTACCAGGCTTGGACAACATCCCGTGAATTTTCAAAAAATGATACATTTAAAGGTCTTATAAAAGCTGCAAATATCAATAAGTTTTTGAAGCACTTTGCAGGACTTTCCGGTGACTATCATTTTGAAGAATACGGTGAAGAGGGCAGATTCCACGGATATACATATTGCTACTTCCGTGAAAAAGGCGAAAAGGAAATCAAGCTTTACGGTTCAAGGAGTGAGCGTCAAGGCTTCACAATCTTTGCTGTTGATATGAAAGACGATAAATTCATCATCAGAAAAGATGTTGAGGGCCTTGCTCTTTCAGCAGGTCAAGAATATGAAATCTTCGATATCGCAATTATCAAGGGCGATATGGATGATGTAATGGATAAATATTTCTTTGACTTTGTTGGCTGCAAGAAGCCTGCTATCGAGCATCTTTCGGGCTATACCTCATGGTATAACTATTTCCAGAATATCAGCGAGGACATTATTCTTCGTGACCTTAACGGACTTGACAGAGCAAGTGAAGAGGTTAATATTTTCCAGGTTGATGACGGCTATCAGCAGGCGGTTGGTGACTGGCTCCTTATTGACGAAAAGAAGTTCCCCAACGGAATGAAATATATTGCAGATAAAATTCACGAAAAAGGCTATAAAGCAGGCATCTGGCTTGCTCCCTTCAGTGCTCAGGTTTCTTCAAAGCTTGCGAAGGAGCATCCCGATTGGCTTCTTACCCACAACCGCAACGGCAAAAAAATGCTGGGCTGTCAAGGTTGGGGCGGTGCTTATACCATTGATATTTACATCCCCGAGGTAAGAGAATATATTAAAAAGGTATTCAATGAGGTTCTCAATGTTTGGGGCTTCGATATGGTGAAGCTTGACTTCCTTTACAGTCAATGTATTGAACCCAGAAACGGCAAAACCCGCGGTGAAATTATGTGCGACGGTGTTGACCTCCTCAGAGAAGCCTGCGGTGATAAATGGATTTTGGGTTGCGGTGTTCCTATTGGTGCTTGTATGGGTATTTTTGATGCTTGCCGTATCAGCTGTGATGCAAATAAGGATTGGTCCTTTAAGCTTTCCAACGGCTTAAGCCAGACTGCTCTTTTAGGTCTTGTGAGAGTTAATCAAGAGAGCCCCTCATCTCAGAACGCTATTATCAACACAGTTTTCCGTAACCACCTTGACGGCAGAGCCTTCTGCAACGACCCCGATGTATTCTTCCTGCGTGACTTTAATTTGGGTTATACCTGGGAGCAGAAGCTTCTTCACGGCAAAATCAATACTGTTTGCGGTAACGTTCTTTTCGTTTCCGATAACGCAGGGGATTTTGACGATGAAAGAATTGGCTACCTTAAGGAATTCTTTAAAGACAAAGATTACAAGGTTAATATGGCAGAGTTTATTGACGATGATGTTATCCGCCTTGATTTCACAGAAAACGGCGAAGAAAAGAGCCTTACCTTCAATCTTACAACAGGTGACAGCAACGTAAAAGAGATTCTTTAATATAAATTTGTAAAAAAATACGATATTTTTAAATTTTTGTTGCATGTTTATACATAAAGTGGTATTATAACTCATTATAAAATGCGTTTGAAGGAGTAAAATATGGGTACGAGTACAATATTAATTTTGATAACCATTGTTTGCTATCTCGGAATGATGATTGCAATTGGTGCAAAATTTTCAAAGAAAAATAAAGATACTTCCGACTTTTATCTTGGCGGAAGAAAGTTAGGTCCTTTCGTAACAGCAATGAGTGCGGAAGCATCTGATATGAGCAGTTGGCTTCTTATGGGTCTTCCCGGAGTTGCTCTTATTGCAGGTTTAGCAGAGGCTTCTTGGACTGCAATCGGTCTTGCGGTTGGTACATATATTAACTGGCTTATTGTTGCAAAAAGAATCCGTTTGTATTCAAGTAAAATTGATGCAGTTACCTTGCCCGAATTCTTTTCAAAAAGATTCGGTGATAATTTAGGGATGCTTAAAATTATTGCAGCGGCAGTTATTATCATTTTCTTCATTCCCTACACAGCATCGGGTTTTTCTGCTTGCGGTAAGCTTTTTGAATCCATTTTCGGAATTCCGTATATGACCGCGATGATTGTCAGCGGTGTTGTTATCGTTTTATACACTGCTTTGGGTGGCTTTCTTGCAGCATCAACAACAGACTTTATTCAGTCGATTGTTATGACAATTGCTCTTGTTGTTGTTCTCGGTTTCGGCATTAATTATGCAGGCGGTTGGGAGCAGGTTACTGCCAATGCAGAAAGTCTCGCAGGTTATCTCAACTTTACAGTTACACATGGTGCCGGAAGTGTCAGCGAAGCCATTGCGGGTACGGCAGGTACAAAGCCTTACGGCACACTCACAATTGCCTCAACATTGGCTTGGGGTCTTGGTTATTTTGGTATGCCCCATATTCTTCTCAGATTTATGGCAATTGAAAAGGTTGAGAAAATCAAGCTTGCAAGAAGAGTTGCTTCAATTTGGGTTGTTATCTCAATGGCGGTTGCAATAGTTATCGGTGTTGTTGGCTACGGCGTTGTTAAGAGTGGCGTTGTTACAGGTCTTGAAGACAGCGAAAGAATAATTATTGAAATTGCAAAAGTTATCAGCGGTGAGGGTTGGCTTTTTGCAATTATTGCAGGTGTAATCCTTTCAGGTATTCTTGCTTCCATTATGTCAACCGCTGACTCACAGCTCCTTGCAGCATCTTCAAGTATTTCCGAAGATATTTTCAAAACGGTTAAACTTAATGTTTCCGATAAGAAGAAAATGATTGTTGCAAGAGTTTCTGTTATTGTCATCGCGATAATCGCTATGTTTATTGCAAAAGATCCTAACAGCAAGGTGTTTGAAATAGTTTCATTTGCCTGGGCAGGCTTCGGTGCAACATTCGGTCCGATTGTTCTTTGTGCTTTATTCTTTAAGCGTACAAACAAGTGGGGCGCTCTTGCAGGTATGGTAAGCGGTGCTGTTATGGTATTTGTTTGGAAATTTGTTATCAGCGGTTTCGGCGGTGCGTTTGCAATTTACGAGCTTCTTCCAGCATTTATCATTTCACTTGTGCTTACAGTGGTTGTTTCACTTATTACACCCGCTCCGTCAAAGGAAATTCAGGAAACATTTGATGCTGTTAAATTAAACGAGACAGAATAAGTTATATAAATAAAAACAACGGTCTTTCGCTTTTGGCGAAAGACCGTTGTTTTAATATATTTTTAACTTAATATTTCTTTTAATTTATCGGGTCGTCTTGTTGTGATATTATCGGGGCCGAGGAAGAGGATTTTATACATTTTCCTTTTTTTATTTACAGTCCAGATTGAAACGAGTAAATCATTTTCACGGAAAGCATCAACAAGCTCCTTTGTAGCATGGTCTTTATTGAAATTGATGCCAACTGCACCACTTTCCTTTACTGTTTTTACAAGTCCTTCAAGATATTCGGGTGTTTGTTTTTTAGGCTTTTCTACACTAACATTCAGATAATACGGCACCTCGGGACTGTCTTTTTTTACTGCTTCAACAAAATCAAGGCTTATGCCTGTGTAAAAAATTCTGTCTTCTATACCATATTCTTGTGCGAGAGGATAAACCGCTTTAAGATTTTGGACAGTTTTCACATCAACATTGACTTTTATATTTTCGTATTCGCTGACCTTTTTAAAAGCCTCAGCAAGAGTTATTTCATTACCTTTCGGTTTATCGTGGGCAAGAACAGGTGTTCCGTCTGAAAGAAAATTCAAATCAAATTCAACAATATCTGCTCCGTATTTTACACCCTCTTCAATGGCTTCCAGAGAGTTATCTGCGGTTTTAATACAGCCTGTGTGAGCAGTATATGTGAAATTTTCGGGTAAAATTTCTGTTTTCAATTTTTTCAACTCCTTTTGATTGAAAACTAAATTTATAATAAAAATCAGAATACTAATAAAAAGAATAGAGAAAATACTTAATAATATTTTCTTTTTCATATTTATCACCCAAACTAATATAACATAAGAAAGATAAAATCTCTACAAGATTTTACAATTAATGAAATATTTATTCATTGACTTTTTTATTGTGTTTGCAGAGTAAACAAAAAAACATAGAAAATCTTTCTTTATTTTGCGTTCTTATACATTGTAAAGTGTAAATTTATGTTGTATAATGATGAGGAAATACAGATAAGGGGAAGTTTGGTCAGAATTAATCAAGCTTTTCCATATACCCTTGAAGGAGATTATGATAATGATTCAAAAATACGATGGATGGAAGGGCTTCGAAAGCGGAACCTGGACAAAAGAAATCAACGTAAGAAGCTTTATTAAACATAATTTCACACCTTATGACGGAGATGAAAAGTTCCTTGTGGGTCCTACAAAAGCAACTCTTGATTTATGGGAGCAGGTAATGGACCTTACCAAGCAGGAGAGAGAAGCAGGCGGCGTTCTCGATATGGATACAAGAGTAATTTCAACAATTACCTCTCACGGCCCCGGTTATCTTAATAAGGATTTAGAAAAAATTGTCGGCTTGCAGACGGACAAGCCCTTAAAACGAGCTCTTATGCCCTATGGCGGTATCCGTATGGCAGAAAAGGCTTGCAAGGATAACGGTTACGAGATAGACCCCGAAATTAAAGAATTTTTCACTACTCACAGAAAAACTCATAACGCAGGTGTTTTCGATGCCTACACTCCCGAAATGAGAGCCTGCCGTTCAAGCCATATCATTACAGGTCTTCCCGATGCATACGGCAGAGGCAGAATTATCGGCGACTACAGAAGAGTTGCCCTCTATGGCGTTGACAGACTTATTGAAGATAAAATGGAGCAGAAGGAAACAACCCGTTCTGCAATGTATTCTCAAGTTATTCAAGAAAGAGAAGAGCTTTCTGAGCAGATTCGTGCTCTTGAGGATTTGAAGAAAATGGCTTTAAGCTATGGCTTCGATATTTCTCATCCTGCCCGTGATACAAAGGAAGCAATTCAATGGTTGTATTTCGGTTATCTTGCGGCAGTTAAGGAGCAGAATGGTGCCGCAATGTCCTTGGGCAGAACTTCAACGTTCCTCGATATTTATTCTGAAAGAGATATTAAAAACGGCATTTATACAGAAGAAGAGCTTCAAGAAATGATTGACCATTTCATTATGAAGCTTCGCCTTATCAAATTTGCAAGAACTCCCGAGTATAATGCTCTTTTCTCAGGTGATCCCCAATGGGTAACAGAATCTATAGGCGGTATGGCTATTGACGGTCGCCATATGGTAACGAAAATGTCCTATCGTTATCTTCATACCCTTGAAAATCTTGGTGCGGCACCCGAGCCTAACCTTACTGTTTTATGGTCAACAAATCTTCCCGAGAATTTCAAGCGTTTTTGTGCGAAAATTTCTATTGAAACATCATCTGTTCAGTATGAAAACGATGATCTTATGCGTTTCCACCACGGTGATGACTATGCTATTGCTTGTTGCGTTTCTTCAATGAAATTAGGTAAAGAAATGCAGTTCTTCGGAGCAAGAGCAAACCTTGCGAAATGCCTTCTTTATGCTATAAACGGCGGTGTTGACGAAATTTCGGGTAAGCAGATTGCTCCCAAATACCGCCCCATAACAAGCGAATATCTTGATTACAGCGAGGTTATGGAAAAATATGACGCAATGATGGAATGGCTTGCAGGCGTTTATGTTAATACTCTTAACATCATTCACTATATGCACGATAAATATTGCTACGAAAAAATCCAGATGGCTCTCCACGATAAGAAAGTTACTCGTTGGTTTGCAACCGGTATTGCAGGGCTTTCTGTTGTTGCAGACTCGCTCTCTGCAATTAAATATGCAAGAGTAAAAACAATCCGTAACGAAGACGGTATTGTTGTTGATTATGAGGTTGAGGGGGATTTCCCAAAATACGGTAATGACGATGACCTTGTTGACGAAATTGCATACGATATCGTTCATCGCTTTATGACTCATATTAAAAAGAACCACACTTATCGTGACGGTATTCCGACAACATCAATTCTTACTATCACATCAAACGTTGTTTACGGTAAGAATACGGGTGCTACTCCCGACGGACGAAAGAAAGGCGAGGCGTTTGCCCCCGGTGCAAACCCCATGCACAGAAGAGATACAAAGGGTGCTGTTTCATCCCTTGCATCTGTTGCAAAGCTTCCTTTCGTTGATGCTCAAGACGGTATTTCAAACACCTTCTCTATCATTCCCGGTGCACTTGGTAAGGATGACCAAATTTTTGCAGGAGATATTGAAGTGAATTTTGATTGCACAGACGGTGCTTGTATGAGTCCGACTTTATTTGAAGGATTAGACGGGGAATAAATACAAAATTTCTGGTTTGAAAATTTGCTTTGTAGAACAATAAAGTTGATGTTTGTCTGAGCCTGCCTTCAAAGGCGGGGGGACCACCTTGAATATGTTTATCAATTAATATTTGTTACAAACGAGCAAATGATATAGTTATAGCAATTAGTTGGTCGGGTGGTGGGTGGTTCTCGATGCGCCACAATGCGCATCGTTGAATCGCAAGATTTAACTGTGATAGACTAATTGTGTAGAATAGATTTATTACAGTTCCACCTATGGCGGAATGTTGCTTTGCAACAAAGAACCTTCCGTCACGGAAAATTTTGATTTTCCGTGACACCTTCCTTTGAAGGAAGGCTTATAAGGTAAATGATTTTATTTTATTAGGAGGAAATACAATGTCAGCTACAGAAAATCAGATAGATAACCTTGTTTCCCTTCTTGACGGTTATGTTCAGAAGGGTGGACATCACCTTAATGTTAATGTTTTCTCAAAGGAAACATTGCTTGATGCTCAGAAGCATCCGGAAAAATATCCTCAGCTTACAGTTCGTGTAAGCGGTTATGCTGTTAACTTTATTAAGCTTACTAAAGAGCAGCAGGATGAGGTTATTTCAAGAACCTTCCACGATAAAATATAATGACAGGCTTTATTCATTCAAAGGAAAGCTTCGGCACGGTTGACGGTCCGGGTATAAGATATGTTCTATTTATGCAGGGCTGTCCCATGCGGTGCCTTTATTGTCATAATCCGGATACATGGAAAATGGGTGAGGGTACTGAAATAACCTCAGAAGAGGTTATCGAAGAAATAAAAAGCAATAAAGCATTTTATGCAAAGGGCGGTATAACTGTCAGCGGAGGGGAACCCCTTTTGCAGATGGAGTTTTTAACCGAGCTTTTCAGAAAATGTAAGGAAGAAAATATTCATACCTGCATTGATACATCGGGAATAACCTTTAAAGAAGAAAAGGAATATGTTGAAAAAATAGATGTTCTTTTAGGCTATACCGATCTTGTTATGCTTGATATAAAGCATATTGAAAGCAGAAGCCACAAGGCTCTCACGGGCCACGAAAATGAAAATATTCTCGCATTTGCAAAGCACCTCGAAGAGAAAAATATTTCTCTCTGGCTACGCCATGTTGTTGTTGAGGGCTATACCGATAAAAAAGAAGACTTAATTAAGTTAGGTGAATTTATCGGTAAACTCAAAAATCTTAAAGGTCTTGATGTTTTGCCTTATCATACAATGGGCGTTAATAAATATAAAGAATTAGGGATACCTTATAAATTAGATGGTGTTCCATCTCTTTCAAAGGAAGCTGCCCAAAAGGCAAAGGAATATATATTATATGGTATAAAAAAGGTTCGTCAACCGCAAGGATGACGAGCTTTTTTATATGCAGGATGCCGGAGAACAACATAACTGTAGAGTGGGCAAAGCGTATCCGAATCAGCCTTAAATGGCGGTGTTTCGGTACTTTTGCCCGATTTGCCTTTGAAAGGCGATAGCCTGTCTGCAGTCAAATACGACCAAAATTCCTCGAAATCCTGTTCATTTAAGGTCGAAGAATTTTGTGATTAAGTATTTTTCGCTCAGATGAGGTAAAAACGCAGTAAATCCTGACGGATTTACGAGTATTTTAACGAAATATGAGTGGAAAAGACTATCCCAAAATCTGGTTCGGATACGCTTTGCCCACTCTAAAACCAATGCACCCGTAGGAAACGGGTTTATCCGTTCCGCAAATAATTTCAAATTCGGCGGTACGCATAAATGCGTACCCTACGTTATAATGCATCGCAAATATAGAAATCTATTGATTTTGCAGCAGTTACGGAAAATTCTCGTTTAAATTCCGTTTTTTTGTCGTAAAAACCAACAAAAGAACAGGCTTCAAATTGTGCAAAAGGGCAAAGTTTCGGAAAATTCCCAAAAAATGCAAAAAAACTATTTACAAATCAAATTACCGGTGGTATTATTTGCTTGTAAGTTACGGAAGCGGTAACGAAGAGTTGCGGGAAATTCCCGAAAATCCTTGAAGCTGCTGCCCGTTAGCTATACAAAAACTAAATTTTGTATTAAAAAAGGAGTTGTTCGTAAATGTTTAAATTTATGAAGAGCAAAAAGGGTTTCACCCTTGTTGAATTAATGATCGTTGTTGTTATCATGGCTATCCTCGTTGCAGTTGCAGTTCCGA